>CAZWNO010000030.1:33727-35505 GCA_964635845.1 uncultured Chromatiales bacterium | reverse complement strand
GTGATCTTCGGCCAGAACAGTCCCCCCTCGAGTGAATCACCCCATGCAACGGCCATGGCCGCGCAGCCCAGCGTATCGAGCGGCAGACGCTCGTACATCGCGCGGTAGACCAGCACCCGGATGGCGTCCTCGTCGTACGGTTCGTTCACCGGATCGTCCGAGCAGGCCGGGAACGTCAGCGAAGAGAGCATGGCAAGAAGAAACGGAAGCAACAGGCGTCGGCGCTTCATGCATCCTCCTGGGAAAGAACGATAACGGATGACGAAATCCTGGTCTCAGCTGAGACACACCGCACCGAGAACGGTTACAGATGAAGAACCGTAACACAGCGCGACATCGTCTGTCCGTCGGTCTGGACGTGCAGGATATACAACCCATTCTCAAGCGACGCGGTCGGGAAGGTGAGTGCATGCGTGCCTGCGTCGAGCGAAGTGTTTCGGACAAGCAGTCGTTCCCGTCCGAGCAGGTCGTACACCGCGGCAAACACCGTCGCGCGCCGCGGCAATGTCAGCATGGCGCTGGAAGTGGAGGACGCCGGCTGCGGATGCGGGGCATCGAGACGAATTTCGAATGACGATACCGGCGCGACACTTTTGACTCGGAGTTCGCTCTCGGCGGCATTCAGGACTGATCTATCCTGAATATTGTCATTGTGTCGCGTGATGAAAGCCACAGCACGCAGGCGTGAGGATTCCGTGATTCCCGTTTGTGTGAAATGGAAGCGTTTGCTGTATGTTGTCGCCGCCTGGGGGATATCGGGGATTTCGCCAGGAATACCCCAGGCACCGGTGAGCATCTGAATGGGAACGTGCCGGTGCTCGTACATGGTGACAGGATTCGGGAGCGAAAAGAACGGATGATCAGGGTAGCTGGGGTTGTTGCTGTAATAATTGGCCTGATCCCAGCCCCTACCCGTCCCTGTCACGGTTTCGAGTATGAGCCAGCAGTGAATGCGGTAATCCGCCGGCGGCGCAAAATCGCTGAACTCCACATCGACATCGACGTACCCGCCGAAAGCTTCCAGATCGTGCGTACCCGCCACCGATACGGAGAGCGGCGTATACGCGGCGAACTGTTCGCCGGTGCGGGTGATCCACGCATCGCTCGCGCGGCCGATCGGAACACCATCCTCTCCGTCGAAATGCATTCGATCGATCATCGCCATGGGGAAGGAAGGCTGAAATTCGGTGGCGAGCGCGGCGCTCTCGGGCGTGATCATCGCATCGGTCCCGCCGGCATGGAGAGCGACCGGCACCGCGAGAGGATAGGCCTGCAGCAGCTTCTCCATCTGCACGGCGCCGTCGGGACACCAGCCGCACCAGGCGCCGGTGAATTCCTCCACCAGCACGCGCTTCACGGAGGTACTGCCGAGGATAGTGAACAGCATCGAGGAAAGCGTGTCGTTGGAAGGATTCTCGTCCGTCTGTCCTCCGTCAAGCGCGATGCGCATCTTCACGGTGAAGAGCCGCCCCGCTTCCGTGGGCATGAAAACATAGTCATGTGTGAAATCCCAGCGTTCATTCGACTGCAAGTTCATGCCGCTCACCTGCATCTCCACCTCGGGCGAATCGTCAATGCGGTAGTAAAGCGTGAATGCCGTGAGTGGAGTCGTCCCGAGATTCTTGACCGTTCCGCGGATTTGCACCGGTGTATTGACCTGCGCCACTGCCGGTGTCAACGCGGCGGTCAGCGCCGCGTCGGTTCCTGCGTTCGACCATTCGAATATATAGCGGACGTCGTCGTTCGGATCGGCGGTCACGCCGGGATAGGCAAACGAC
>CAZWNO010000030.1:0-33717 GCA_964635845.1 uncultured Chromatiales bacterium | reverse complement strand
ACTCCCCGGCAGCAGCGTCGCGCTGCTTCCGTCGGCATTGACCGCGCCCACGGTGCCGGCGAGCGTCGCGTCCGAGCGATTCGCGACGAACACGACTTCGAAGCCGCCCTGCTCGTACAGCACGATCGCGAAGCTCACGCTGCTCTCGCTGAAGGTTCGTCCCTTTGGAACCGCGGAAATCCACATGATGACATGCGTCCGATTGGGCGCGGTGCCCGCGGTTTTCGTCCGTACTTCGTTCGACCAGAGGGGATTTCCCTCTTCCAGATGAAAATCATCCCAGTATCCGAATATCGCATTTCGCACCGTTGCGCCGGCGTTGTCGGGTTCGCTGACCGTCGCGCCGGCATCGAAGGTGATGTAACCGTTGTCGCTGATGAAATATCCGCTCACCTCCTCGCCCGCGAACGTGAAGGGAAAGGGAAGCGTCTGCCAGGCGGATAGTTCATCCTCCCTGGGCGCGGCGTAGACCAGGACGGCATCGGGTCGTATCTGGAACACGGCCGGATGCGAGCCGGTGACCGTAGTCCAGGTCCAGGTTTGCGCGGAGAGGGGCGAAACAAGCAGGAGGATGAGAACGATGGTACGCATGAAACACATGGTATACCTCGGCACTGTATTCAGGAATCGACTCGTGGATCATTTTCGCGCCAGGGGCAATGGTGGCCGATAGAATGGATCCGCGATCCGGATCAGACTCCAGTAGAGCATGCGAATGGGCGCGGACATTGTATCCGAACGCATTCCCGGAACCAGGCCCATGCGATGCAGGGAACGCAGCAGCATGGCGCTGTCCTTCCTGAAGGGAAGCCTGGGAGTGAAAACCTCGGAGAAACCGGCCTGCCGGAAATACCTGTGCATGTCGCGGGAAGAAAGAAAATAAATATGTTCCTCAGGCGTGAGATATGGATCCACCACCGCTTTGCCGAACAATCTCCGATGCAGGGCGAACCACCGGAAATTGCCCGTGGTGTAGTAGAATAACCCGCCCGGTTTCAACACGCGGAGGATTTTCTCGATGAACGCCCGTGGATCCGGAACGTGTTCGATAACCTCGACCGCGGCTGCAAGGTCAAAACTATTTTCCTCGAAATCAACTTCGAGAAAATCTCCGGAGTGAACGTCATGACCCCGTTGCCGTGCAAACGCAGCTGCGAATGCCGAGAGTTCGACACCGTTGCATTCATAGCCAGCCGATTCCAGGTAGCGCATCATCACGCCCACGCCGCAACCGACATCCAACACGCGTCCCGGCGGCGGGTGAAGCAGGCTGATCGCGCGTACATCATAGCCACGGTCCCACTTTGAGGAGAGATTCTCATACTCGGCTGTGTAATCGAATCCGTCCTCTCGTCCTTCGCCACGGAAATACTGCTCCGAATACAATCGTTGCAGCACGTCGGACCGGGGACGCGGATTGAGATAGAATAGTCCGCAGCGCCTGCATCGAACGAGAGAGAAGGGGTAACCGGATATACGGCCAGGGAGAGACTCGACGAAATCCGTTACTTCCGAACCGCAGAGATTACATGGAACGAATTCAAGATCCGCCTCTGTCATGATCCCACTGCCTCTCACGGTAATACCCCCGGTCATTATTAAACATGGAGTTCATGATCCTCGTGGACTCCCTTTCCTTCTCCTACGGTTGGATTGCATGCCGGGGAGCGGGTTCGCTCTGTATGACACATGAGTTTCTCATTCATTCCCCGGTCGATACCGGAATCTCCGCGCGATGCGTATTTTCACGGTAAACGGACTCCCGTAACCTTTTCTTGAAGCGGACGTAGTATCTCCCGTTCTGACGTTCTCCCGTCAGACGTTCTCCCGTTCCTCAGCCGGTCTCCACGAGGTGATGATATGCGACACTCGAGGCTTGTGAATCGAGCTCTCCACGGATTTTACTGGATTCTGATCGTCGTCCTGTTCCCCTGTCCATTCTTCGCCCAGAACGATTTCCAGCAGAAATCCGCACTCCCGGCCGCTGTACCGGCGACGGAACCACGCACGATGACGGTGCGTCGAATCCTTGATGCGCCTCGCATCGACGGAGTCGTCGATGAGATATGGACGGGCGCGGATTCCGTCTCGAACTTCTGGCAGCATGCGCCCTTCCACGGAGTCGCGCCTTCGTACCGCAGCACCGCGAAACTGCTCAGCACCGGCGATGCGCTGTATTGCCTGATCGTGTGCGAAGATTCCAGCGGCAGCATACAGCAGCAGTCGGGCATGCTCGACGATTATGCCGGCGATTTCGTGTCCATCATGCTCGACACGTTCAACGACCGGAAGAGCGCATACAAGCTCATCGTATCAGCCGCGGGAACGCGCGGAGACGCCCGCCTACTCGACGACGCGCGCAACCGCGACTACAGCTGGGACGGCGTCTGGTTCTCCGCCGCCGCGACCTATTCCTGGGGCTATGTCGTGGAAATGGAGATTCCATACCGTTCCATTCAGTATGACCAGAACCTGGACGAATGGGGACTCGACTTCGACCGCTGGATTCCCGCGAAAACCGAGGACATCTACTGGTCGCCCTACGAGCAGGTGGAGGGACTTCGCGTCTCCCGTTTCGGGCGACTGCGCTTCGAGGGATTTCGTCCCGCGGTCCGCGGACTCAATTTCGAGATCTATCCGGTCGGTCTTCTGAAGGCGGAGTACCTGCGCGAGGGCGTGTATGACATTTCCCCGACGGCCGGACTCGACCTGTTCTACAATCCTTCGCCGAGCCTGACCTTCCAGCTCACCGGGAATCCCGACTTCGCACAGATCGAGGCCGATCCTTTCGCATTCAATATCTCGCGCTATGAATCGTATTTCGACGAGCGCCGCCCCTTTTTCACGGAGGGCAAGGAAGTTTTCATGGCCTCGGGCCGACAGGAGGACTGGGGGTTCTATACTCCGCTGGAGCTGTTCTACTCCCGCCGCATCGGACGCAAGCTGTCCGACGGACAGGAGGTTCCGCTCTACCTGGGAAGCAAGGCCTTCGGACGTCTGGGCGACTGGGAATACGGAGGATTCGTCGCGCGGACGGGCGAAGTCGAGTATGCGGACGCCGGGCAGCGGGTGACGGAGGAAGCGGCGACCTTCGCGAGCGGCCGGGTGAAAAGCCGGCTGTTCAGCAATTCGGATCTGGGTGTCCTGTTTGTCGGCAAGTGGACGCCGACGGGAGAAAACGGCGTGGTCGATCTCGACGGCGCGCTGCGGGGATCCGACTGGCAGCTCGCCTATCAGTTCGCCCGATCATTCCGCGACGGCGAGGGCGACTTCGCCGCTTCCACCGGCTTGACATGGCCGACGGAATCATGGATCACAATGGTGCGCGCCCGCGCGGTCGGCAAGAACTTCGATGTCGACGATGTCGGTTTTGTGCCGTGGAAAGGGACGGCCGAGGTCGTCGCGATGGCGGGTCCCCGCTGGTACTACAACGAGGGCGCGATACGGCAGATTCTCTTCTACCTCGGCGGCATCGCCAACTACGAGGATGCGGATCTGTACACCGACCTCGGGATCGCCGGCGGCTACAACATGAACTTCCGGTCGAACTGGGGCGGCGAGATCAATTTCACGCTCGCCCGCTCCAAGGATAACGACCGGGAATACGATTCGCACGAGATCAGCCTGTCCACCTGGTTTCACACCAGTCCGCTCTGGAACCTGAATGTATGGGGCGCGTATGCGCGCACCTACAACTTCAGCCGTGACTGGCTCGCGTTCTACACCTACATGAGCGGCTCCTTCGGGTGGCATGCGACGGACGACGTGCAGCTAGGCGCGGATGTCGGGATCTTCGTCGAAGGGAACCCGGATGGGGAGATAGAAGACATCACCTGGAACGCGCGTCCCGCCGTGACCTACACTCCGTGGAACGACGTGAGCCTGCGCCTGTACGTGGACAACCTCTTCGTGCGGTCGTCCGATCGCATGGAACGCGTGATCGCCGGCTTCCTCTTCAGCTGGAATTTCCTGCCGAAAAGCTGGGTCTACTTCGCGATCAACGACGTTCGCGACCGCTCCTCCGAATACGACACATTCGGAAATCCGCAGCCATCGCGCATGCATGTCATCGGCCAGGCCGCCGTGCTGAAAGTGAAATACCTGTATTACTTCTAGGGCGTGTCGCCTGGGGGAGGGGGAACGCAGTTGGCTTTTCGCTGTTGGCAGTTGGCAGCAGGGCCATGACGAGGCACGCTGTTCCTTGTAACTGACGGTTCGCTTGGAAGCGCGGCCGCGGATCGTTATCATTGAACGCAGATTCAGTAATAGAAAGGCGGCGGTACATGAGGAAACGATCCGGTGACAAGGAGCGCAGCATCGCCAACGCGGCGGTGATCGTATTCGCGCGCGACGGATTTCACGGAGCGAAGATCACGCGGATCGCGAAGGAAGCCGGTGTGGCCACAGGGAGCGTGTACCTCTACTTCAGGAACAAGGAGAGTATCCTCCATCATCTGTTCGCCGAGCTCTGGAAGGGAATGAACGGGACTTTCGAAGGACTGCTCGCGCAGGAGGAACTCAGCGCGCGGCAGAAGATCGAAGAGCTGATCGACGATATTTTCGGACTCTTCGCGCAGAATCCACCGCTCGCCCTGCTGTTCGTCAACGAGCAGCCACATCTGCTGCGCGAGCGCTCGGGAGTGTTCATGCACTATTACATCGATTTTTTCCGGATGGGGGAACAGGTCATACGCGATGGAATTCGAAAGGGAGAATTCAATCCTGATATCGATCCGCGTATCCTGACGAATTTCGTCTTCGGCGGGATACGCCAGCTGCTGCATCAATGGGCGCGCGCTTCGCGGCAGTTCCCGCTCGGCAGCGTCCGGCGCAATGTCAAGGAAATCACGATGTCCGGTCTCCTTCCGCGAAAAGCGTAGCGCCGGTCTCCTCCCGCGGAAAACCTGGCAACTGTCCGATCGGGAGAACATCGGCGGCGCTCGGCGCATGCCGCGACGAACGAGGGGTATCCGCTACGGTTTTCCATGCGGGCGCACGTGCTTGACGTGCGCGGAAGCCTGCGCGGTAGGCATGACGACGATCTGGTTGACGCTGACATGCGGCGGGCGCGTGGCGCAGTAGAGCACGGCGTCGGCGACGTCTTCCGGCTTCAGGGCCTCGATCTCCTCGTACACCGCGGTGGCCCGGGCGGCATCGCCGCGGAAACGGACGAGACTGAATTCCGTTTCGACGAGACCGGGATCGACGCTGCTCACGCGCAGGGGGGTGTCGACCAGATCCATGCGCAACGCCCGCGTGATCGCGTCGACCGCGAATTTCGTCGCGTTGTACACGGCGCCTTTCGGATAGGGGTCGTGGCCCGCGATCGATCCGATGTTAATGATGTGTCCGCGGCCGCGATCCACCATTCCGGGAATGATCTGCCGGCTGACCCAGAGCAATCCCTTCACGTTCGTGTCGATCATCTCCTCCCAGTCGTCGACATCGCCTTCATGCAGCTTGTCGAGGCCGCGCGCAAGCCCGGCGTTGTTGATCAGGGTGTCGATCTCCTTCCAATCCGCCGGCAGTCCGGATATCGCCGATTCGACTGCCGGCCGATTCCGCACATCGAGCCGCAGCTGCAGTACGGCAGTCCCGAATTCCCGCTGCAGTTCCCCGGCCAGTGCGTCGAGCCGATCCTCGCGACGCGCGGCGAGGATCAGGCGGGTACCCGCCGAGGCGAATGCGCGCGCGCAGGCCAGACCGATGCCTGAACTCGCGCCGGTAATAAAGACAATCCTGTCCTGAATCGAAACCATATCTACCTCGTGTATGTCTGACGGATAAGAAAAAAGCGAACCGAATTCGCTTTTCTCGATGAGGGCGGAGCGACTGTGTCAGTCCTCCTGATGCAGGCGGAGCGCCTCCTCCAGCTCGGCGATGCGAGCTTCCTGCCGATTGACGGTGCGGATCACGTCGGGGAGATGCCGGATCGCCGCCTCGAGTCGCAGCTCGTCGTGGATCTCCCGCGCGGGACTCCCGCGGAAGAGCTTTCCTTCCCCGATCAGATCCTTTGAAACACCCGACTGCGCGCCGATGGTGACGCGGTCGCCAATCGTGATATGCCCCACCAGACCGACCTGGCCGGCGACAATCACGTTGTGTCCGAGCGTGGTGCTGCCGGAAATGCCGGACTGCGCTGCGATGACCGTGTTCTCGCCGATCTCCACGTTGTGCGCGATCTGGATGAGGTTGTCGAGTTTCACACCTCGGCGGAGGATGGTCGGTCCGATGGTCCCGCGATCGACGCAGGAGTTGGCGCCGATTTCCACATCGTCTTCGATGATAACGAAACCGGCCTGCGGGATTTTTTCGTACGCATCCTTCACCGGCGCGAAACCGAAGCCGTCGCTGCCGATGGTCGTGCCGGCGTGAATGATGACGCGGTCCCCTATCCGGGTCCGGTCGAGCACGGTCACGTTTGGATATATCAGACAATCCTCTCCGATGATCACATCGTCGCGGATCACTGCGCATTCCGCGATCACGCTTCCGCGTCCGATGCGCGCGTTCTTTCCGACGAAGGCATGCGCGGCGATCGTGACGTCATCGCCGATGACGGCGGAGGGATCGACGACGCAGCGCGGATGCACGCCGGCCGGGGCATAACGGACAGGCGGATGAAACAGGCGCAGCGCCTGCGTGAAGCCGAAATACGGATCCTTCATGCGAAGGACAGCGATATCCCTGCGCGGCATCGCGGTCTCGAACGAGACGATGACGGCCGATGCGGCCGTTGTTTCGAGATACTTCTGGTACTTCTTGTTGGCGAGGAAGGTCAGGTCGCCCGAGACTGCCGACTCGATGGGTCCGAGACCCTGCACGAGAACGTCCCCGTCGCCTTCGAGGGTGGCGCCCAGTTTTTCCGCCAGTATGTTGAGCGCAATCTGCACGGGTGTATGCCTATTTGCTTGGCTGGTCCGAGGGTATCTCGTCGGCATTCCTTTCGGGCATGCGGGTCTGCGGAACCTGCTGGCCCGGCGCCTGCTGACCGGGAGGAACCTGCCGGGTCTGTCCCGGCTGACCCTGCTGTCCCTGCTGACCCTGACCCGAGATCTGCCGCGGGGGAAGCGTGGTCTTGATGCGTTCGATCGCCTGCTTCGTCAGATCGTAGTCTTCTTTCGCATAGATGATCATGACGCCGCCGCTCTTGTCGAACACGTAGTCATAGCCGAGTTCGACGCCGAGGTTCTTCACCTGGTCGAAGACCAGATCCTGGATCGGGCGCATGATCTGGTCTTCCAGCTTGAAGAGTTCCCCGTCCTGGCCGAATTTCTGGTCACGGAAGGACATGATCTTCGCGTCGAGTTCCTGCAGGTCCTTCTCGGCCTTCGCACGTCCCTGATCGGTCAGGATGAGCTTTCGCTTGTCATAATCGTTGTACTTCGCCTGCCACTCGTCTTCCATTCCCTGGAGTTCTTCCTGCCACTTGTCCACCTGCGCGTCGAGCATTCGCTGCGCCTCCTGGGATTCGGGCAGTTCCTTCATGATGGCGGCGATGTCGACGTAGGCGATCTTCTGCTGCGCGAGCGCGGGCAGCGCTGCGATACCCAGCAGCACGATAGCCAGGAAGGAAATTCTTGCTCTGAACATGCGTACCTCGATACAGCTATTAGCGGGAACCTCGTTTCAGATTGTCCAGGACCTTGAACGTGTAGTCGAATTTGGACTCGGCATAGAGAAGCAGGGCCGCGTCCTCGATCTTGTCAAACACGAAATTGAGCTTCTCTTCCTTGGCAACTTCCTCGATCGCCGCGAGCACCTTGTTCTGCAGCGGCTGGAGCATGGACTGGCGCAGGCGCGCGGCTTCTCCGGACTGGCCGAATTTGCGGGTGCGGTAGTCGGTCACTTCCTGCTGCAGGCGCATCAGCGCCTCCTGCTTCTCCTGCTTGACGGACTCCGACATCATGCCCTGCTGCGCCTGGTATGCTTCGACTTCGGCCATGTAGTTCTTGGCCATGACGTCGAGACTGTCCTGCCAGACCGCAAGCTTCGAATCGAGCTGCTTCTGGACTTCCTGCGCCTCGGGCAATCCTTCGAAGATTTTCTGGGAATCCACATAACCGATTTTCAGGGTCTGTGCGCCGGCTGTCGCTGCGAATGCCATGATGCCGATGAAAAGGAACAGAAGAGAGATGCGTTTCACGTTATCCTCGGGGTACTATGAATACGTTGAATGGATTTGTCGATATCAGACAAAGATATTAAAAACCGCGGCCGAATTGGAAATGAAAATGCCAGCCGTCGGGCTCGCCGTCCTTCGGTTCGACGTCGTCGAAGCCGTAGCCGTAGTCGAAACCGATCAGTCCGACGCCCTGGATGAGCAGACGCGCGCCGAGTCCGGCGCTGCGCTTGAGATCGAACGGGTCGAAGAAACGCTCGTCCAGCCACACGTTTCCGGCTTCCACGAAGCCGAGGAGATACAGCGGCATGGGATTGAGCGTCAGCGCGAAGCGCAGCTCCGCCACGTAATGCGCGTAAATGGTGCCGCCGGTGATTTCTCCGGATACCAGGGGACCGATGCTGCGATCCTCGTACCCGCGCAGCGGCATGGTCTGATACTGCAGTCCGTTTCCGCCCATGAAGAAATACTCGATCGGCGGAATGTACGAATCGGAGCCGAATCCCTTCACCAGGCCGTACTCCGTGCCGGTGTACAGCGTCAGGCGGTTCTGATCGCCGATCTTCATCAGCGGCGTGAACCATTTCAGTTCGAGCTGATGCTTGTGGTAATCGACCGAACCGGGGAGGAAGCCGCCGCTGATTTCCGTCGTGAGCGCGACGCGGGAACCGGCGCTGGGGAAGATCGGGCTGTCGAGCGAGTTGCGCGAGAGCACCTGGGTGAAGCTTACCTGGGTGTACTCGCCCGTGGCGTAGAAGCTGCCGCCGTCCTTCACGTCGAGTTCCTGGAAGCGGAGGAACCAGTCCCCGCGCGCGAAATCGTCAGGCCAGCGGAAGCGGCGGCCGAGGTTGACCGAGGCGCCCGTGCGGCGCATGTCGAATGCGTACTGCTGGCGCTCGTCGTACAGCGAGAAGCCGACCGACGTCGGCGTGTCCATGAACCAGGGCTCGGTGAACGAGAGCGAGAAGATCCGGAAACGCGATGCCTCGCCGAACTGCCAGCTGAAATTCAGGACCTGTCCGGCGCCGCCGCGGAAGGGCTCGGCGATGTTGAAATTATTGAATGTCAGTCCGAACGCGCCGGTGGCGCCGAAGGTGCCGCTGTACCCGACCGATGCGTTGAAGGTGTCGCTGGAACGCTCCTCGACATTGTAAATAATGTCGACCGTGGAGTCGTTGACCATCGCCGGCTCGGGACGGATCGTTTCGGGATTGAAGTAGTTCAGCGTCGCCAGCTCGCGGATGCTGCGGATGATCGCGGCGCGGCTGAAGAAATCGCCGGGCCAGGTGTACAGCACGCGGCGGATGACCTTGTCGTGTGTCTTGTTGTTGCCCCGGATGATCACATGACCGATGCGGGATTTGTTGTTCTCCTGCACCGAGATCGTGACGTCGACCGAGTCGGGCGCGACGCGTGTGCGCTCGTCATTCGCGAAGAAGCGGAGGAATCCGTTGTCGAGATACAGCGAGGCGACGTCGGTCTGATCCTGGTTCCCGCGGAGGTTCTCCTCGAAACGGGATTCGTTGAACACGTCCCCCTGCTGGAAACCGAGGCGCAGGGAAAGCAGGGAATCGGGATAGACCGTATTTCCTTTCCACGTGATGTTGCGGATGTAGCTGCGACGGCCTTCATCGATCGCGATGTCGATGTACATGTCACGCCGGTCGTCGCTGTACCAGATCGAATCCTTCACGATCGTCGCGTCGAGATACCCCTCTTCGCGGTACTGCTTGATGATGAGCTTCTTGTCCTTCTCGTAATTGATCTGGTCGAACTTGGCACCGGACCAGAATTTCCACCAGCTCCGCTGCGAGGTCTCATCCATGGCGCCGCGCAGGTCGTCGTCGTCGAATGCCTCGTTGCCGCTGAAACTGATCTGCTCGATGCCGACTTCGGGACCCTCCACGATGTTCACGGAAAGCTCGGCACGGTTATCCCGCGGATTCACGACAGCAGGCACGAGCTCCACGGTCGCGAGCATGTAGCCCTCCTCCTCGTAGGATTTGAGCAGCTTGCGCCGGATCCGGTTGAAGTCGGTGGGACGCAGGATCTGTCCCTTGATCATGCCGATCTTTCCCTCGATATCCTCGGTGCTGAATTCGTCGTTGCCGTTGATGACCAGGCGCTCGAGACGCGGATACTCGACGACCTTTATCTTGAGGAAGATCCCATCCCCGACCTGCCGGTCTATAAGGATCTGGACATCCGAAAACAGGCGCAGGCTCCAGAGCTTGGACACCGCTTTCTGCGTGGCGTCGCCCGGGACGACGAGATCGTCCCCGTCGCGGATACCTGAAGTCAGTATGATCGCGGATGCATCCGACGTGACGTTCCCCTCCACCGAGATCCCGAGAATCTTGTAGCTTTTCTGCGAGGGGAGCGTTTGTGCGACGGCGCTCCCCGTGACGCAGAGCAGAAGCAGTGCCAGGAGGAGACGGAGATTAGAGACTCGAAATTGCATTAATGAGTTCTTCTTTTGTCGAAGCGCGGAGGCCCTGGCTCTCCTTGAGCTGCTCGCTGACCTGGCCGAAACGACGTTCTCGTCCCTGGAAGGAGCGAATTGCCTCGCAAAGTTCATGCGTGCGGAAATCCGGCCAGTAGCGTTCGCTTATGTAGAGTTCGGTGTATGCGAGTTCCCATAACAGAAAGTTGCTCAGGCGCAGCTCTCCGCTGGTGCGGATCAGCAGATCGGGATCCGGCAGATGCGAGGTGGAAAGGATGGAGGAGATCAGCCGTTCGTCGACGTCTTCGGGTGAGATCCGTCCGCTGCGGGCATCCATCGCGATTTTCTTCATCGCACGGACGATATCCCAGCGGCCGCTGTAGCTGAGCGCGAGGTTCAGCGTCAGTCCCGTATTGCGCGCGGTTTTCTCCACGGCTCGTGTGACCTCTTTCTGCGCGTCCGCGGGCAGGCGGGTCAGTTCCCCCATGGTCATGAAGCGGACGTTGTTCTCATGCAGATTGTCGAGTTCGGAACGAAGCGACGATACGAGGAGCCGCATGAGCGTGGACACCTCGTCCTTCGGCCGTTTCCAGTTCTCGGTGGAAAACGTGTACAGGGTGAGATACTTGACACCGACGCGCGCGCACGCTTCGACGATCACCTTGACCGAGCGCACACCCTCGCGGTGGCCTGATGCCCTGTGCTTCCCGCGCGATTTGGCCCATCGTCCGTTCCCGTCCATAATGATCGCGATATGGTTGGGAATGGGACCACCGGCGGCAAGCGCGTCAAGTTCAGCGTTCGCGTCCGATGTTTTGCTCGAATTCAATGCCAAAACGCACCTCGCCAATTCACTTTACGAACAAACATCATATAAAGTAGAACTTTGCCGCTCCAAAGTCAAGGTGAGACGGCGTGCCCTGAAACAGGTAACCGTATTGTATTTCAACGGGTTACTGGAGAATGTCAGGATCGGCGGTCCTGAACGGCCGCGACGCGGACGATCGCGACAAACTGCTCCGCTTTGAGGCTGGCGCCGCCGATCAGACCACCATCCACATCCGGCTGCGCGAACAGCTCCTCCGCATTCTCCGCTTTCACCGATCCGCCGTATTGGATCACGACTTCACCAGCCACGCGTTCGCCGAACATCGGGACGAGCAGCTCGCGGATGAAGCGGTGGACATCCTGCGCCTGCTGCGGGGTCGCCGTGCGGCCGGTACCGATGGCCCATACGGGTTCGTATGCGAGCATGACGCCGCGCATCTGTTCCGCCGTCACACCGCCCAATACGCCGTGGACCTGTGTTTCGATCACGCGTTCGGTGACACCGCTCTCGCGCTGCTCGAGCGTCTCGCCGACACAGACGATGGGAGTCAGTCCGTACGCCAGGGCCTTGTGCAGCTTGGCGTTGATGAACTCGTCGCTTTCATGGAAGTACTGGCGCCGCTCGGAGTGCCCGAGGATGACATGGGTGCAGCCGGCGGATGAAAGCATCGCGCCCGAGACTTCGCCGGTGAAGGCGCCGCTGTCTTCCGGATACATGTTCTGCGCGCCAAGCCCGATGTCGCTGGAACCGAGCGCCTCGCGGACCGCGGCCAGCGCGGTGAATGCAGGACAGAGCACTGTCCGTACACTGTCCGTCTCAGGCATCGCGGCGAGCGCCTCGCGGACCGCCGCGGCGAGCGCGCGGCCCTGTTCCGCGTTCATGTTCATCTTCCAGTTTCCGGCGACGACGTACGGTCTCATGCGTTCTGCTCCTCGATGTGCCGCGTGATTCGAAACGAAAATATACGAAGGCCCGGAGGCAATCGCAGGTCAATGCCGCGTCGCGGGTCCGTGCGTGACCTGCGCAAAACAAAACGGGCAGCCTGCTGGCCGCCCGTCGTGGACAGGGACGGAATTGAACCGCCGACACATGGATTTTCAGTCCATTGCTCTACCAACTGAGCTACCTGTCCAATGATAGAGTTTTAAATATACGTCGGTATCGGTTGAAAAGTCAAGGAAACGCGGGGATCCCGGCGAATCACAATTTCCTGATGTCCCCCGAGCTGCTCTCGCGTGCCTCGACGCGCGGGTCGCCCCGGTACAGGATGTCGCCGCTGCTGCTGCTCGATGCGCGCAGGCGTTCGGTGACCCAGACGCGCGCGTCGCCGCTGCTGCTCGTCCGCACGACCGCCTCCCGGGTTTCCACCTCCGAAGCGTCGAAATCGCCGCTGCTGCTGAGCGAAACCTCGAGACGCTGTGCGTGCCCGTCGTTGATGCGGCAGTCTCCCGAACTGCTCAGCTTCACCTCCAGGTGCTGTGTCTTGACACCGCCGATGCGCAGATCCCCCGAGCTGCTGCTGCTCAGATCGATCTCCCGTGCCTTGATGCCCTTGATGCGGATGTCCCCGGAACTGCTGCACGAGGCATGGAAATGTTCCCCGCTCAGGATGGGCGCGAAGATGTCGCCGCTGCTCGTCGTCCGCAGGCTGGAGAGAGCGGGCACGGTGAGCGTATATCTGACGGGCATATGCGTACGGAGCCCGATCCCGTTTTCGGTCTTGATCGTGAGAATGCCGTCGTCGACCTCGCTCACGAAATATTGCAGGAGATTGTCGTCGGCCTCGATGCGCAGTTCGCTCCTGTCACCGATCTCGATCGTCAGCACGCCGATGGTCGACAGTTTGACGCCGGTGATCGACGGGAGGCTGCGCACATCGCTCCCCTCGGTTCCGGAACCGTCCATGCCGTCGCCCAACCAGACGATGCCGTCTTCGGTCGCGTTGCATCCCGCGGCTGCCGTGGCGAACATGAGCAGGAGCAGGTATTTTCCTATGGTCTGCATTGTATTATCCCTCATTTTTCCATGTGTTGTCCGATGTGTTGGAATCGGGGATCCAGCTGTCCCCGAGCCGCAGTGATGCCACCGGGCCGCTGTGCGTGATGCGGAATGTTGTTTCAGTCGCGCCGGATTTCCAGATCGCGGCGGTCTCCGCCACGGATTGCGTTTCGCCGCCCGCCAACGTCACGGCGATGTGCACGGGCACGGGCATGCTGCCCTTCCGCGTGACGGTGATCTCGGTGCTTCCGTCCAGCGTCCTGACTCCGGCGATGCCGAGGTCGGGACAACCGGCTTCGAGGAACCAGGGACGCCAGAACCAGTCGTAGTTCGTCCCGCTCACCTCGTTGATTGTGTGGAAGAAGTCCCAGGGCAGCGGATGACGGCCTTCCCAGCGCGCGATGAAGCTGCGCAGCGCCTCGTCGAATCCCTCCGCGCCCATGGCATCGCGCAGGATATTCAGCGCGACGGCGGGCTTGAAGTACGCGAGCACCTGCAGTTCGTCGCCGGCCGAGGCGACCGCGGGAATGAGCAGCGGATAATCCTTCTCCGTGCCGGCGAAGCGCTCGTAGCCGCGCGCGGCGCGGATCAAGTGATCCACGTTCGACTGCTTCTTCTGCACGTCGACCGGGAGGAAATAGGCCATGCCCTCATCCATCCAGGCATAGCGCGTCTCGTCGATCCCTACCATGAAGGGGAAGTAGCAATGTGCGATCTCATGCGCATGCACATAGATGTTGAGGATCCGGTTCGAGAACTCGCCGTCGTTGACGATCATCGGGAATTCCATGCCGTAATAGCCGTTGAACACCGTGATCGCGGGGTAGGGAAATACGACACCCGGACGCGCGGCGCTCATCATCTCCACGGTCTCCTTCGCTTCGGCCGCCGCGGAGATGAAGGATTTCGACGCGGGATCATAGGCCGCGGCGACGAGCACGCGTTCCCTGCCGGCTGCGGCCGCGACGCCGTCCCAGCAGTAGCCGCGCGCGAGACCGAAGGCGAAGTCGGGCACCTGCCGGGCGTGGAATTTCCAGATGCCGCCCTGCGCCGACGCGATGTACGGCGACTGTCCGGCGGCCTCGGCCTCGCTCACAATACAGACCACGGTATCCGATTTCCTGGCCGCGCGGTAGCGGGCGAGATACGGCTCGCGCAGCACCTCGCTGTCGTTCTGCAGCAGTCCCGTCGCCCAGACGCCGTAGCGCGGCGGCGCGGTGATTTCCACGTCCATATCGCCGTAGTCCGAATAGAACTCGTGTTCGCCGTCATAGGAATGCGTGTCCCATCCGTGCACGTCATCATACACGGCGAGCTTGGGATACCAGTAGGCGATGAAGATCGCGCCGTTCTCGTAGGTCCCCATGCGCGGATTTCCGCCGCCCTCGCCCGTGGTGACCGGGATGGTGAAGTCCCACACCGCGGTCAGTTCCACCGACGTGCCCGGTGCGAGCGGCGTCGGCAGCGTGACGATCAGATTTCCCTGATCGATTCGCGCTTCCTCGCTGCCGGGAAAGAGCTTCCGCGCCACGCCGCCGGCCGTGAGGCTGCCGATGCGCATGCCCTCGGTGACCGCGCGTTCGCCCAGGGGCGAGAGCCGCGCCGCGCCCGCGCGGTTCATGTTCTGATGCAGCTTGAGCACGAGGCGTTTGAGCGTGTCCGGACTGTTGTTGCGGTACGAGATCGTCTCGTCGCCGCGCAGCAGGCGCGCTTCCGGATCGATGCGGACGCGGATGCGATAGTCCGCGCTGTTCTGCCAGTATTTCGCTCCGGGCGCGCCGGTCAGCGATCGCGTGCCGCGGTCGTACGCGCGCTTGATTTCGCGCGGCATGTAGAGGCCGGTGCCGGTGGAAAATGCGTGGGAGAAAAGAAGGCAGACGAGAATCGGAAGAATGCCGTATCGGTTGAGACGCATGCGGACCTCGTGCTGGTGAGACAAGGCAGCCGAAGCCGCGGCGGCGGCTTCGGCGGATTCATACCGGGGAATGAACGGAGAATACGAAATTTTGTTTCAGCGGGCGAATGCGGAAATCCTGTTTCAGGGCACGCCGTCCGGAATCACCAACCGGCACTCCGGCGGGCAGGACGGATCATTCGCACCGGGAGAGGGACGGATCATTCGCACCGGGAGAGGGACGGATCATTCGCGCCGGGAGAGGGACGGGTCATTCGCGCCGGGAGAGGGACGGATCATTCGCATCGGGGGAGGGACGGATCATTCGCATCGGGAGAGGGACGGATCAAAACGGAGCCGGGATGTCGTATTCCATGCGCTCGATGCGGAAGCGCGCATACGGGAACTCGCTCTCGGGCAGCAGCCAGCGCGCCTCTCCGAACACGGGAATGCGCATGCCGTCGAACCACTCGCACTCTCCGTAGCGGATGGCCCACGGCGTGCGCAGCATATTCCCATCGTCGTCACGGTAGCGGTCCTCCGTGAAGAAGTCCGTAATCGCGCCCTGCGCATCGACGGTGAAACGTCCGCGCACCGTGCTGCCGCCATGCGTCATGTGCAGCTCGAACGAGTCGTCGTCGATGCCGACATAGCCGATGCCCGGAACGGTGAGGAAGGCAGTCGGGAACCAGGGCATTTCGGAAATATAGCGCAGCAGCGTCGACTGGTTCATCTCCGGACCGGCGGCGTCCGCGACCGTCACGGCCGACAGCAGCTTTATCAGCATATTTCCACGCCCCTCCGTGTATTTGTCCCTTCCGCGCACCCAGACGAAGGGATTCATCTTCATCGTCGCCGCCCAGACGAACGCAGGTTCGGCGGTCGCGTAATACTGTTCGCCGCGGATCGGGAACCAGTTTTCATCGGCCGATCGACGGAATGTACCTCCGTGCCGCATCCGCGCGAAGGTCGCGGGCGCGCGTCCGCCCTTGATCACATGGGCGAGATAACGCCGCAGCGGTACGGGCAGCACGGCCGGATCCACCACCGTCTCGAGCGCGTTCGGCGGATCGCCCGCCAGCTCGCGCACTTCCTTCCAGACCATGCTGCTGAAGGAATGATGCTGCACGTAGAGATACGCCGCGGCGGCGAGGATGATGAAGACAACAACGAAGACAACAAACATCGCTTACTCCTGGGCCACGCAGGCCGGCACGACCACGAAAATGGCCACGAGCAGCACCGGCAGCCAGTGACGGAAGACGATGGCCGAACCAATGCGGTACATCCCGCCGATCGACAGGACAGGCTGTGAAAGATCCATGGTCAGTGCTCCTCCATCTTCCGGTGTTTATTCGGGAGAAAAAGATGGAGAAAATTGATTTAAGGCGCAAGGGCGGATCTCACTCGCGCGGAACGAACGCGTGGCAGACGAATTCCCTGTTCTCGCCCTCGAGCATGTGATCGAGACGCGAGAGCACGCAGAGCACTTCCTCGAAATGGTGAGGATTGTCGTCCTCCCGGCACAGCACGCACAGCGACGGCTTGGGAATGCTGTCAGGCTCGTAACGATTGCCATCGTCATCGAAAAAGCCCGTGAACTGCACGAAGGGTTCTTCACTCATGAGGGTCTCCCTGTGAACGTGATGAATTGATTTTGTGATCGGGCGATGCAACTCCCATATTCGCCCATACGTAAGAACGTACCGATTCACCCCCCCAAGGGCAATGAACGAATTCATCCCTGAATTTCAGAGGTACCATGAGAACTTTCTTCCTCCTGATCGCTATTCTTCTTGTTGACATATCGGCGCAGGCGCGCGTGCTGCCGATCGGCAGCGGCGGCTACGGCAGCCTCGAGGCCGCGGCCGCGGATGCGCTGCCGGGCGATACGATTCTCTTTCTCGGCGGCACGCATGCCGGCGGTGCGTATGTCGCGAATCTTCAGGGTACGCCCGACGCCTGGATCACCATCACGGGCGAGAACGGCGCGCTGATCTCGGGCGGAGGAAATGCGTTCCAGCTCACCGACCCGGCGTACATTCGCATCACGCGCCTGACCTTCGACGGACAGACCGGAAACGGACTGAACATCGACGACGGCGGCAGCTACGAGAGTCCCGCCCGGCACCTGCTGATCGAGGACTGCGAATGGCTCGGTATCAACGCGACCGGGAACAACGACATGTTGAAGATGTCGGGGGTGGACAGCTTCACCGTGCGCGGCTGCCGCTTCACGAACGGCGCGGCCGGAGGCAGCATGATCGATATGGTGGGCTGTCACTTCGGCCTGTTTGAAAGCAACCGTTTCGAGAACGCGGGTTCGAACTGCATCCAGGCGAAAGGCGGCACGCAGTATATCCAGATTACGAGGAACGAGTTCTACAATGGGGGACAGCGCGCGATCAACATCGGCGGCTCGACGGGACTGCAGTTCTTCCGTCCCCTCGACGCGCCGTTCGAGGCCTCGCAGATTCTCGTGTTCGCCAACATCTTCACCGGAGCCGAGGCGCCCATAGCCTACGTCGGCGCGGTCAACTGCGCGGTCGTGCAGAACACGATCTTTCTTCCGGAAAAATGGGCGCTGCGCATCCTGCAGGAGAGCACCGATGCGCGTTTCGAGCCCTGCGGCAACAACACCTTCATGAACAACCTCGTGGTGCTCGACAACAGGGCGGCCGGACCGACGATCAACATCGGTCCCGACACCGCGCCCGAGACCTTCCAGTTCCGCAGCAACCTGTGGTTCAACACGGAGAATCCGTCGTGGAGCGGACCCAACACCCCGACCCCGGACTTTGGCGCGCTCATCGGATTCAATCCGCAATTGCGCGCACCGGTGCTGATCGACGGCGATTTCTCGCTGCTCGCCGGATCGCCCGCGATCGGCGCGGGTACCGCGATGGCCGCTCCCATGACGGATTTCTACGGCAGGCCTTTCAACGTTCCGCCCAGCATCGGGGCGATCGAGGCCGATACGGCGACGACCGATATAAAAGGATTACAAACTCCGGAATATCTGCATGTCACCGTCTTTCCCCAGCCGGTGCGGGACAATGCGCGGATCTCGATCGGTGGTTTCGAGGCGGGCCTTCTGACGATCACGCTGTTCGATGCGGTCGGACGCGCGGTGGAGGAATGGACGCATGAATCGGCCGGCGGGGATGTCCCGACGCAGGTCTCCATCGCTCCGGGGCTGCATCGCGCGGGCTGCTACTTCCTCCAGGTCGCGAACGGATCGCAGCGGCGGACGCAGCCCATCGTTCTGCTGAGATAATCGTTCCGGCGGAAAGCTGCCTCGCGGTAGCCGCGGGCGTGCTGCTTGGTTTTTCCCGATCACATCTGCATGTTGTTCCTGTCAAGATTCCAGACCGGTTCCGGATTGATTCATGGCTGAAGGACAGGAAAGCACCGTCACCGTACGACGCGGCAGTTGGCTGCGCCGGTTGATGAGCTTTGCCGGTCCCGCGTATCTCGTCAGCGTCGGATACATGGATCCGGGCAACTGGGCCACCGATATCGAGGGCGGCGCGCGTTTCGGCTACACGCTGATCTGGGTGCTGCTCATGTCGAATGTGATGGCCGTCCTGCTCCAGACGCTGTCGGCCCGGCTGGGCATCGTCACCGGATACGATCTCGCCCAGGGGTGCCGGAAGGAGTACCCCGTGCCGGTGCGGATCGTGCTGTGGATTCTCGCGGAAGTGGCGATCATTGCCACCGATCTCGCCGAGGCGCTGGGAACGATCATCGGGTTGAATCTGCTGTTCGGTTTTCCGATGCTCTGGGGCTGCCTGATCACGGCCTTCGACACGCTGCTTCTGCTCGCGATCCAGCGGCTCGGTATCAGGAAAATGGAGGCGTTCATCCTTTTATTGATCGCCACCATCGGCGTCAGTTTCTTCATCGAGATTTTCCTTTCCTCGCCCGATTGGCATGGCGTCGCGCAGGGCTTCGTGCCACGCCTCCCCGACGGAGCGCTGTTCATCGCGATCGGCATCATCGGCGCAACGGTCATGCCGCACAACCTGTACCTGCATTCCGCGCTGGTGCAGACACGGGGCATCGCGAACACCTACACCGCGAAAGCGGAAGCCTGCCGTTTCAATTTCATCGATTCGAGCATCGCGCTGAATGCGGCGTTCTTCGTCAACGCCGCGATTCTCATCATCAGCGCCGCCGATTTCCACAGCCGCGGCATCGTAGTCACGGAGATCCAGCAGGCGCACCATCTGCTCGAACCGCTGCTGGGGACGCATCTCGCGCCGGTGCTGTTCGCGCTGGCGCTGCTGGCGGCGGGACAGAGTTCCACCATCACAGGCACGATTTCGGGACAGGTGGTGATGGAGGGATTCGTCAATCTTCGCATGCGTCCCTGGCTGCGCCGCCTGATCACGCGGAGCATCGCGCTCCTGCCGGCGGTGTTCGTCATCGCGGCGATGGGCGAGGAGGGAACGTATCGCCTGCTCATTCTCTCCCAGGTCGTGCTCAGTCTCCAGCTCCCCTTCGCGATCATTCCACTGATCCAGTTCACCTCCGATCGCATGAAAATGGGTCTGTTCGTGAACAAGCCGTGGGTGCGCATCTTCGCATGGCTCATCACCGCGGTGATCGTTTCGCTGAACATGAAGCTGGTGTACGATGCGCTGCAGGAATGGCTGGCGACGGTATCGCAATGGTACCTGCTGCTGATCGGTCCCGCCCTGCTGCTGCTTCTCGGAGTGCTGGCGTATCTCGTGCTGCGTCCCCTCTGGAAACGCGAGGCAGCGTGGGACAGCGGCATCGTCACGAGCAGCCGGCATATCGCATCGCGCATCGCGCCCCGCCGCATGCAGCGCATCGGTGTGGCTCTCGAACATATTGATGGCGATGCCGAAATTCTCTCGGCCGCCGTCGGCATGGCGCGGCAGAACGAAGCGACCCTCACCCTCATCCATGTCACCGAAGCCCCCTCCGCGATCGTGCAGGGCTCCGACACTGAGCCGCGGCACAGCAAGGAAGACCGCGTGTATCTCGAAGAACTGGCGCGCGAGATCGAAGGGAGGGATCTGCCGGTGGATATCTGCCACCGCACCGGAGAGCCCGCAAGGGAACTCGTGCTCGCCGTCCGTGAACTCCGGCTCGACCTGCTCGTATGCGGCTCGCACGGTCATCGCGGAATCGAGGACCTGATCTACGGCCAGACGGTTGACACCGTGCGGCATGCGCTCGACATCCCGATGCTCATCGTGCGCATCGCTCATCCGCAGGGCGAGCGTCCGCAGAAATCACGGTGACTTTCCCGACACTCCGTGATGGACTACTATTCCCGCTTCCGATCGAACTCGTGCGGCTGCTTCCGTCCGACGTTCGTATCGTTGTCGGAGGAGCCACAGCCGCGGCCTATCTCGCCCGCCTCGATCATCCTTCTCTTCCGTATATTGAAAGTACCGCGGATCTCCGGGAATACTCCCCGGCTCCGCGGCAGCATGACTGATCACTATCCCGCACGAACGCCAGAGTGATCTGGCATCCACGCATGAGGCTTCGGCATGGAATCGATTCGCGAACTCTACAAGATCGGACAGGGACCCTCGAGCAGCCATACGATCGGACCGCGACGCGCGGCCCTGCGCTACCGGGAACGGCATCCGGAGGCGAGGTCCTTCCGCGTCACGCTGTACGGCAGCCTCGCGGCGACGGGCGCGGGACATTTAACGGACCGGGCCATCCTGAATGCTCTTGCACCGGCCGCGGTGGAATTCGTCTGGAAGCCCGAGATCGCGCTTCCCCGGCATCCGAACGCGCTCACCTTTGCCGTGATTTCAGAGGAGAATCAGGTCCTGGATGAGTGGACCGTGTACAGCATCGGCGGAGGCCGGCTCGACGACGGCACCCCGGAATCGTCACCTCCGTCGCTGTACGATTTTTCCACCATGAATGAAATACTCCCCTGGTGCGAACGGCATGGCATTCACTTCTGGGAATACGTCGCGCAGCGCGAGGGAGAGGAGATCCGGGATTTCCTCGCGGAAATCTGGCAGGCGATGAAGGCGGCCGTGAAGGCCGGGCTCGACGAGGAAGGCGCACTGCCGGGTCCGCTGCATCTGCAGCGCAAAGCGGCGTCCTATTTCGTCAAGGCGAAGAGTTTCAAGGGTTCGCTCAGGCGCCGCAGCCTGGTGTTCGCCTACGCGCTCGCGGTCGCCGAGCACAACGCCGGCGGCGGCACGATCGTCACAGCGCCCACCTGCGGATCGAGCGGCGTCCTGCCCGCGGTGCTCTATTACCTGCAGACCAGGCATCAGTATACCGATGTAAAAATTCTCCGCGCGCTCGCGACGGCCGGGCTCATCGGCAATCTCGTGAAGAAGAACGCGTCCATCTCCGGCGCGGAAGTCGGCTGTCAGGGAGAAATCGGCACCGCCTGCGCGATGGCCTCCGCCGCGACCGTGCAGCTCTTCGGCGGCAGCATACGGCAGGTGGAGTATGCCGCGGAGATGGGACTCGAGCACCATCTCGGCCTCACCTGCGATCCGGTGGCGGGACTCGTGCAGGTGCCCTGCATCGAGCGCAACGCCTTTGCCGCCTCGCGCGCGCTCGACGCCAACACCTTCGCCATCCTCTCCGACGGCACGCACCGCGTCAGCTTCGACCGCGTGGTGAAAACGATGCGCGACACGGGACACGACATTCCCAGCCTCTACCGGGAAACCTCTGCCGGCGGACTCGCGGTGAACGTGCGGCTCCCGAGTACGAAGAAATCCTGACCGGATCATTTCCACCGCGGACCTCATGCGGGGCGAGTATATCCTGCGCGCGCAGGAGGGCAGCGACGTGCAGACGCTGCCGATCACGCTGCGGTGAGCATCCTCCGATCCGGTTTACGGCAGCGAGAATGCCGTGAGTGAGTTCTCCTGCAGTGACGGAATGACCAGCAGCTTGAGCGCGGGGACATATGCGAAATCGGCACAGTAGCGCTGCGTGCTGCTGCGGTCGAGGATGGTCTTCACTTCCTTGCCGGAAGGGGAGATGATGAAAACGCGTCCCGCATGGTCGGAGGCGAGAATGCGGCCATCGCCCATGCCGGTGAGCCCGTCGATGACAGTGCCTGCGTCGAGCTGCGCAAAGGGACGCCAGTCCATCGTCGCGAGATTCATGACCTTGATCATCGCATCGTCGGAGTTGCCGATGAACAGCTCGCCCTTTTCCACCCAGATGCCGTTGGGACTTCCGAGCACCGCGCCTTCGAGCCAGGGTGCGAGCCGGTCGCCTTCGAGTTTCAATATGCGGTTTGCCCGCGAGTCGGTGACGTAGCCGATGCCCGCTTCGTCGAAGGCGATGTCGTTGAGAAATTGCGCCTCCGTAGCGTCGATGCGCTTTTCGATCATACCGCTCGCGGGATTGATCACCGCCACACCCTTGCGATCAACCGCGTAAAGACGGTCGGCATGCATGGCGAGTCCGGTGGGACGCTCGAGTCCGCCCGCCCAGCGAAGCGAGAGCACTTCTCCGTCGGGACTGATTTTCGAGATGAACTCCTTTCCGTCGTCGTAGAAATTCGAAACGTAGAACACGCCGTGCGCGGCGTCATAGGTGACTGATTCGGGGAAGCGCAGCCGGCGCTTCAGATCCCATTTCGGTTCGAGCATCGCATCGCGCATTTCGGTATCGGCGTCGCGGGCTATGAAACCCCAGCCACCGGAGGATTCGGAGACGCAGAGCAGCAATTCGTTTTCACCTTCCTCGAGCGGGAGAAACACGGCATCGAAATAGCCGGCGATGCCGAGAAAGGAGGGATCGCGCTCGCGGTACGCGCTGCTGCCGGCATACAGCAGACGGCCGTTGCAGAAAATGGAAATCGCATCGCTGTATCCGAATTGCAGTTCGCGCGGACCGTCTTCCGCGGCACGGATCGTCGCGCGCGCCCAGACGCATTCCGCCTCGCTGCCCGTGCGCGCGCGGAAGCGCGCGACATTGACGAGTCCGCCGGCCTCGCTTTCGACACGCTCCCATCGCGGTTCCTCGAGCTCCTGCTGTTCGGGTGTTCGCTCCATGTCGATGGCGCTCGTCCTGAAGACGCGCGAAAGCTCCCAGTGCGTGATGGTGCCGGGAAGGATGCGCTGCGCGGGGGCTGCTGCGAATTCCAGCGTGGCATCTTCATGATAGCTGAAGCGCGAAAAGTACGCACTGCCGTCCTGCGGGGCGTCGAGTCCGATCGAACCGTGGACCGGAGCGTGCTTCAGGTACTGCACCACGAGTGCAGGCGTCCGGCTTCCGCCGATGAAGAGCCGCGCCTGCTCGTCACGGAATTCGAGGCGGAGGCGAATCCACGTATCGGGCGGAAGTTCGCAGGCCGCGGTATAGCCCGGACCGTTGTACAGCTGCCAGGCTTCCATACCGTTGAACGTCGGCGAGTACTGCACGGCGTCGGGATAGTAACCTGCCCGGTGGGGGCGCAGGTAGATGCGCTCGAAATCGCTGTCCGAGCTGCGCCGGAAGATGATGCCCGGATATGAAGTCCCGCCCGTCACCAGCACGTCGACCTCGACCACGCCGTCCTTCAACTTGACGTTCCTGAGTGATGCCGTTCCTGTCAGGCAGTTCCGTCCCCGGTGTTCCTTCACCGCTGCCTGCGTCAGGTCCCAGCGTCCCGGTTCGAATTCGACATTCTGTGCGTCAGTGTATACGGGCAGGCAGAGGAGAACGAGCAGGGGAAGAATCAGCGGAGAGTGGAAAGGTGACAACGGGCGGAAATGCACGAACATCTGGCGCATGGCGGCCTCCGGGAGATGAATCAGTCCTTCATAATATGTTCTCAGCGGGCGATAACCAATCGTCTCGCCTCGACAGCCTGCGGCGTGCGCAGAAGGAGAAGATAGATTCCCGGCGGGACGAGTCTTCCATGATCGTCGCGTCCGTTCCACGTGACCGTACTCGTGCCGCTGTCCCTGTGCTCCTGAAGCAGTCTGCGCACGCACCTGCCGAGCAAATCATGAACCTCGAGCGACACCGGTGAGGGCGACGAGAGGCGCAGCGGAATGACCGTCCGTTCCGAAAAGGGATTCGGATAATTCCAACCCAGTTGTGCACTTGGCGGGATGCGCGCAGGGATGTCGACCTCCGTCTTCTCGTCGACGATCAGCGTCACGGGCTCCGTCAGCAGCGTCAGATCGCGGACGATGGAACTCGTGACTTCGCAGACATAGCGGCCTTCATCGTCGGGTGTGATCTGTGAGATCGCGTAAGTGACGGACCGCGCGCCGGGTATGTCCTCCCCGTCCTTCATCCACTGGTATTGATTCGCGCTTCCGCCGGCGGTGACGGAGAAGATGATGGAGCCGCCCTCGGTCAGGGTGGTATCATGCATCCGCCCGAGCCTCGCCTGCGGTGAATAGATGATGCCGGGGATGCCGATATTCGGTTCTATGTCTTCGAAGGTCAGCCTGTTGTCATGCACATCCAGTTCGCGGAGCGAGTCGATCGATGTGAGATCGGGTAATCCCGTGAGCTGATTGTGCTCGAGAACGATCGTCGCCAGCTTCCTGCATTGTGTGATCTGACCCGGTACGGCTCCGCTGAGGGAGTTGTGGTGCAGACTCAGGAATTCGAGCTGCGTGAGATTGCCCAGGGAGGGCGGTATGCCGCCTTCCAGATTATTCCCGTTCAGATTGAGCCAGGAGAGTTGCGGCAGGTTTCCGAACGCCGCGGGGATGGTGCCGGTGAATTCGTTCAAATGTATCGCGACAAATCGAAGCGACGCCATGTTTCCAAACGCGGAAGAGAGTTCGCCGTCGAGCTGGTTCTGATTCAGATGCAGGTCCTGGAGTTTCACGAGCGAGAAAAGGGAGTTCGGTATCGGACCGCTGAGCTGATTGACGCTGAGGATCAATGTGCGGAGGCTGTCCATGTTTCCGATGCTGGACGGGATGCTTCCCGACAGTTCGTTCCCGTTCAGGTTCAGCCATCGCAGAACATTCAGGTTCCCGATGGCCGAAGGGATGGATCCCGTAAGTTCGTTCCTCCCCAGATCCAGCGAGGTGCAACGCGTGAGATTTCCTATCTCCGAGGGAATGCCGCCGCTGATCCCGTTCGTGCTGAGGTCGAGGCGCAGACATTGCGTAAGTGCGCCGATTTCCGGTGGCAGCGTACCGGAGAGATTGTTCTCCGGAAGTATGACATGTGTCACCCGGCCTTCCATGACGGTAATCCCTTCCCAAGTCGAGACGGATCCTGTGAGCCAGTTCTCGTGGGATTTCCACAGTGCACCGTTGGTACTGTTGTAGAGTGCGACGAGCGCGAGCGAATCCTGTGCGTCCACCTGTGCGCGCAGCACTGAGGTCGGGAGCAGGCAGGATGCGAGCGCCGCGGCGAAAACGATGAACCGAATCTGCCACATGATCTTTGCCTCACTGTTGGAAATGTGCCATGGCCGCCGCGCCGTCTCATCACGGCGGCGGCGGAGTTGCATATATACCTGAATGAGGACAATAATAGCAGAATCCGAAACAAATGCAAGACGGGAAACGCGCGGAATATCACGGCGCGTGATTCGCGAGCGGAACCGCCCCGCGCGCGCTGCCTTCCGGCCGCAACGCGCGAGACTGGAACCGGCGGGGAGAGAAGTACGGCTACTGCTTTTCCTCCACCATGTTTATCACACGGTACTTCTGGGTCACGCCGTTGTCCCATTCGTGCTCTAGATCGATCCGGTAGTTGACCGTCCTGATGTGTTCGTCGGTATAGTGGCGGACGACGCCGTCTTCATCCTCGACGGTGATATCCATGTAGGTCACCTCGTCCGCGCCCAGCTCGATCGGGCCCTCGCTGGACATGCTGGGCGGGGGCAGCGGGAGATCCACGGAAATCACTCCATTGGTTCCCTCGCCGCGGCTGACGATCACGCCGCCCCCGGGCAGCTCGGCATCCTTCTCCCAGGCGGCTTCGAAGAGAAAGGTGACGGATTTGCTTTCCGCGAGTGCCCAGAGCGTGGTCGCGAGGAGAGCGAGAACGAGAAAAATACCGGAAATCCTTTGTATCTGCTTCATAAGAATACTCCTCTAGTGATGGATGGACGGATGAGTGGTTCGGGGATTTCAGTCCTTGAATTCAAGCTGAATGCCAAAGGAAGCCGATTGATCGAGCTGGCGGCGCATCGAATAATTGGGATCGTAGACTATCCGGAGATCGTAGCGGAAGGAAAACACCTTGTAGGTCACGCCTGCCTCGAATTCGGCGACGGCGTGTGGATTCTCGAAGAAAGACGCGAGATCCCCCTTCGACAGCGCGATGCCGAAGGTCCGGATGAATGACGACAGGTTTTCGGTGATGTCGTTGGAGTATTCGAAGCTGACGAGTCCGCTGTAGCCTGATTCCAGCTTGACATTCTTGGCCTTATTGGCCATATCCGTTTCCATCGTCAGTTCGAGGAAGAGACTGACGTTGAATTTCTCCGAGACGAGGACCGAAGGAATGACGGAAACGATGAGATCATCCCGGAGATTCCTCGGCGCGGCATCGGAATAGGCTTCGCGTTTGAAATCGGCATTGAGGTAGGATTTCACGTGTACCGGGGATATGTCAAAGGACATCTGCGATCGCAGTTGTCCGTACATCGACAGCACGAGCGCTTCCGCGTCCTTGCCCTGCTCGGTGGACATGAGAAACGTGAACGATGGACGAACCAGGTAGCTGAATTCGTTCTTCTCCGGCGCCGCGGTCGTCTGCGCCCGGACCGACGGAGGGATGAGCAGGAACAGCATGCAATACCGTACGAAGCGAGACATTCGTCTGGGCCCGATGGTGAAGGACAGGGGATAACAGCGGGAGATCGCAGGGAAAGAAATGCCTGCCGAAGGTGTGGGCGCTGACTGCAGAGTGTACAGCTCCGCGTTCGTTGAACACGGCTCCGCCGCGATGCGCCTGATTGATGTATTCGAGATTGACTCGCGGGAAAGATATCACCGGCATGTATTGAAATGCAACGAAAAACACGGGTGCAGAGAGAAAAGATTTTTCGTGCTATATTCCGTCACAATTCCGTTCGCGTATCGCTGATCCTTTCTCCCACACCCGCAGCAGGAGACCGTATGTTCGTTCCGACACGCTCCCGCAACGCCGTACTCGCCGGCGCATTGCTCCTGATCGCCCTGCTGCGGCCATCGATCGTTCATGCCCAGCTTCCCGACAGCCTGGTCCAGAAACTGAAAAGCACTTTCCCGACGCGCGAGCGCGTTGACGCCCTGAACGCGGCCGCGTGGCAGCTGCGTCACAACGAGCCCGAAACCGCGCTGCGCTACGCCGTGCAGGCCCAGCGGCTGGCGGACTCTCTCTCCTACGACGAAGGCCTCGGCTGGGCATATCGCAACAAGGGTGTAATCGAATACGTTCGCGGCAACTATGCCGAGGCGATCACCGCGAACCTCGACGGTCTGCGAATTTTCGAGAGGCTCGAAAATCATGAAGGCATCGCCTCGGCTTACAACAATCTCGGCGTCGTGCACTGGCAGCTCGGCAACCTCGGCAAGGCGAAAAAGTACCTGACGGACGCGCTGGCGCTGAGTCCGTCGGCGTACCAGGCGGCCACGGCCAACGCGAATCTGGGTTTGATCCATTCCGAGCGTGCGGAATACGAGTCCGCTCTCAGGTACACGCGGAGGGCGCTCGAGCTGTTCACACAGCAGGGCGAATTGCTCGGCGCATCCACGAGCCTCAACAACATCGGATGGATCCATGAACTGCAGGGCAGATTCGATGACGCGCTGATCGAGTACAAGCGCAGCCTGTCCATCCGGGAGAAGCTCGGCGACAAACGGCGCATCGCGAGCGTGTGCCTGAGCATCGGTTCCGTCATGCGCCAGACGCGGCGCTACGACGAAGCGCTTTCCTACTACACGCGCGCACTCGGGCTTTCGCGCGGCATCGGCGAAAAGAAACAGGTGGAGGACGCGCTGGCCGGACTCTCGAAGACCTACGCCGGCATGGATGATTTCGAGCGTGCGTACGAGCATCACCTCCTGTCCGTTCAGGTCAAGGACAGCCTGCTCGACGAAAACAAGGCGCGAGAACTCGCCAAGGTGGAAGCCAGCTTTCAGCTCGACCGTGCCGAGCGTGAGGTCGAGCTGCTCAAGCGGACCAACGATCTGCAGGCCACGATCGCGTATGCCGCGACGGGTATCACGATATTGGTCATCGTGTTTGCCGTGATTTCATTCTTCGGGTATCGCAGCAAGACCCGGATCTACAAACAGCTGCAGGCCACGCAGCAGCAGCTCATCGTGCAGGGAAAGCTCGCGTCGCTCGGCCAGCTGACCGCGGGCATCGCGCACGAAATCCGGAATCCCCTGAATTTCATCAAGAATTTTTCCGAAGTGTCGAAAGAACTGCTCGAGGAACTCGATCAGGAGAAAGACGAGCCGGAGCGGTATCGGCTGGTATTCAGCGAGCTGATGCAGTCCATCGAGAAGATTCGCGAGCATGGCAACCGGGCCGACGCCATCGTCAGCGGCATGATGCTGCATGCGCGCAGTTCACCCGAGGAACGGCAGTCCGCCGACGTGAACACGCTTCTCGGCTACGTCGTCGAACTTGCCGAGCAGGGTACGAAAGCGGTCCAGTGCGGGAAGAAACCGGAATTCGAGACGCGGTTCGCGGCAGCGTTGTCTCCCATCAACGCCGTGCCGCAGGATCTGAGCCAGGTCTTTCTCAATATCATCAACAACGCCGTCGACGCGGTCATCGAGCGCTGCAATCAGAACGGCGACGAGCAATTCACACCGCGGATTTCCGTCGACACCGAAATGCGCAACCGCTCCGTCGTGGTCCGCATCCGTGACAACGGCACAGGCATTCCCGAGTCCGTCCGCCAGCGCATCTTCGAGCCCTTCTACACCACCAAGGAAACCGGGAAGGGCACGGGTCTCGGGCTTTCGATCAGCTACGATATCATCGTGCAGAAATACGGCGGCACATTGAACGTGCATTCGGAGGAAAACCAGTTCACCGAGTTCGTGATCAGCCTCCCGGCGTGATTATTTCCTACCCGCGACCTCCCAGCCATATATGTTCCGGGCACCGAACCGGGACAGAGAAAGCATCACGAAGCCATGCCGCGGCGGCAGGACGACTTCGGGTCCGGAAATCACATTATTTCGCACAATCCGTAGACAACGCACGGTATCGCGGCAGACGAACTCCTTGATCCTCACGGACACCTGCCGGCTTTCGCACGAATGCGCGGGATCTGTATTGAGGATGAACAGGGGACTTGATTTCCGACGCGTCGATTCGTATCATACCATCTCTCATATCGGATATATCACACGGAATTTATGGATTAGCGTCGCGTCGGCGGCGGCAGACACGGGGGCACCATGATTGCCGGATCTCGCGAGTATCCAGAGTCCATTCACGAGTGCGACAGGGTACGGAATAATAACCGACCACGGCATCTGTTTCTACCCAACCTCGGGGCGTTCGCACTTTCGTTATTCACCGCGATGCTCTTTCTGTCGCTCGCGCCGCTGCTGTACGCGCAGCCGACGCTGACACTCAAGCGCATCGATTCGCGACAGTATCCGCTGATACGCCTCGTGTTTCGCGTTGATTGCGCGGGGGCATACCGGCCGGACATGCTGGCGAAACATTTCCTCGTGCGGGAAAATGGCCGGCCGGTCAAGGACGTGACGGTGCGCTGTGTCGAGGACACCAACTGCTGTGTGTCGGCGGTGCTGGTGCTCGACCGTTCGGGATCGATGCAGTGGCAGGACGACAACTGGGTCCTCCGGAGATACACGCTCGAATACATCGACGCGATGAATCCCGACGGAATTCCCTGCGACGAGACGGGCATTATCAGTTTCAACCAGAACGTGACGCTGGATGTCGGGATGACATCCGACAAGCAGGGATTGAGGGGTGCCGTGCCGCGGTATTTCGGCGTTGGCCTCACGGCGGCCTATGATGCGATCGCGGCGGGTATCGAACACCTGGCAGCACATGCCACGAATCGCTGCCGGGGTGTCATCGTGTTCAGCGACGGCGAAGATAACGCCAGCCAGACCTACCAGTTGCCGGAAGAAGTGACCGCGCTCGCAATCGCGAAAGACGTGCGTGTGTATGTGCTGGGCCGTACAATCCGGCACCTCGAAAACATCGCGCGACAGTCCGGCGGCAGTGTGCTGCCACACATTGGGGAAGCGGGACGCGCGGCGATGTTCAGTTCATTCATCAAAAACGATTTCAAGGAATGCGTGTTTTCGTACGTATCCACCTGTCCCGACGGCCGGAAACGCGAGGTAGAAATGCTGCTCCCGGATTTCTGCGGCGACAGTGCGGTCGCGCGCGGCTCGTATGTCGCGCCGCTCGACAGTATGCAGTTTTCGGAGGTGCAGCTCCGGATCGGCGAAGGCGATGTGCAGGCGGGTCGCGATGTGCTTCTTCCGCTGCTGCTCGAATCGCCCGTCCACCAGATCTTCGCCCAGTCGGAAACACGCCTGCGCTTCGACACATCGCGGCTGCGACTGCGCGCGGTGCGGACCGGCGGGACGCTCATGGAAGGCCGCGCCGTGACCTTCGAGGAGCTGGCCGACGGTGCGCGCATTCGTTTCGGCGAGCATGTCGAACTCGACACCGACGGGGGCATTCTTGTGCAGCTGCTTTTCACGGCAGCCAATCAACCGTCGATCGACGCACCCATCATGCTGGTCTCGTGGGATTTCGACGGGTACTGTCTCGTGCCCGTGCTGGGGGATGGCGTGGTGCGCATCCGTCGCGAGCCACTGCTGACGTGTGAAATCAGCAAACCGGATACGATACTCTGGAATGATGCCTCACAGCGCTACGATCCGGATCCGCTGCCGCTGGAAGTGCGCGTGCACAACGCCGGCTCGTGGACGGCGTGGGACGTGCATGCCCGGCTCGTGACCGACACCGCGCGCATCGAACTTATCGCGCCGGTGACGGACCTCCAACGCTGTTCCCCCTGGAACATCGCCCCCGGCGCGACGGGTGTGGCGCGCTGGCAGGTGCGTCTCCGCCGCGGAAGCGAGGCAACGTCCCTGCCCGTGCGCTTCCAGATCACCGCCTCGAACCATGCGTCCATCGAATGCGCGACCGAACTGCGCGGAGACGCCGCACGGAGCGCCGCCCTCGCCTGCGCGGTCACCGCTCCCGACACGATATATTTCCGGGAGCAGTACTACGAACCGCGGGAGTTCGACATCCACATCGAGGCGCGCAGTGTCGGTGACGGCGGTGTATCGGATGTGCGGGCGCAGCTGCTGCAGGACACGCGCTTCACGACGTTGTCTCCGGCCCTCCTGCGTCTGGCTGACCTGCTTCCCGCCGGGGAGGCGGCAGCGGGTGTGTTTCGTGTTCGCATCCACCCGCGTGATACCGACGGATTCGACACGGTGCGAGTGCAGGTGCAGGGAGGGAATGCAAATCCTGCCTGGTGCCTGCATCCCGTCTGGGTGCAGCGTGTGCGCATGCCGCGCTTCGATGTACGCTGCGAGGCCGAGGTCGATTCACTCCGTTTCGACGAAGCGGTGGGGGATTACCTGCCCAATCCGTTCACGGTCACGGCGACGGTGGAAAATGCGGGCGAGACATATGCGGAAGAATGCGAGATCGTGCTACTCGGCACACCGGGGATCACGCCGGTGGGACGAACCTCCGTCCCGCTCGGCATCATGCGGGTGGGAGAGCGGCGGCAGGAGTCGTGGACGCTGCGCGCGCTGCCGCGGAGTGCGGTGCATATCGACACACTGGAATTCCAGGTGCGCGGCAAGGGCGGATTGGATCGGCACCTCGTGGTTGCCGAATGCCGGACGATGGTCGTGATTCCTCCCGTGCGCGCGGCTTCCTACGCCGTCGACTGCGCCGCGCCCGATTCGCTGCGGTTCATCGACGGACGCCATGAACCGGATCCTTTCCTGTTCACGGCCCGGATCACGAATACCGGCACCGCGACTGGATCCGGGCTCAAACTCACGGCCGTGCTTCCGCCGGGCGTCTCGCTCGCCGGTGGTGAAACCGCGGTGCGGGATATCGGCGATATGGGAGCGGGAATGTCGGTGAATGTCGAATGGCGGCTGCACCCGCATTCGTCGCGCGAGGCGGGGGACTTCACCCTGTGCGTTCGTGCGGCCGACGCGGCCGGAACGATCGCGGAATGCTGCGCATCGGTGCACATTCCCGAAGCGCAGCTGCCGGACCTGCGCATCAGCTGTCTTTCCATCGACACGCTCTATCTCGACACCGCGACCGGCGGGTATCTCGGAAATCCGTTCGACGTCTCGGTGCTTGCGACAAACATCGGCACGGCGACCGCGCGCGATGTGCGCATCACGCTCGGGGTTATTGACGCCGCGGTGCGGCTGCTCGACACGGCGGAACAGCCTGCCGGGACGCTCGACCCCGGTGCGGCGGTCCGTCTCGTCTGGCGTGTCGAAGCCCTGACACGCGCCCTCGCGGCGGATGTCTCCTTCGAGGCCGTGGCTACGACGGACGGGATTCCGCCGGCCGTTTGCGGCGTGTCCGTGCACATTCCCGCCGCTGTCCCGCCCCGGTTGTCCGCGGTGTGTTTTTCGATACCGGAGGATAGCATCCGATTTGATTGGTCCGCCGCGCGCTTCGATCCCGAGGAGGCAGTGGCCGTGCTTGACGTCACGAACCTCGGACCCGGTGTCGCGGAGAACCTGCGCGCGCTGCTGGTCATTCCCTCCGGCATGCTTCTTCAACAGGGTGAAACCACGCTCAAACCATTGGATCCCCCGAGCCTCGCGGCAGGGAGCACCGCCCGGGCGCGATGGCGCCTGCGTCCGCTTCGCGGCGACGCTGATGCCATGCACGAGCTGCGTTTCGCGGCCTATGCCGACAACACCGATCCGGTCGACTGCATCGATTCGGTGTGGGTGCAGGGTTCCCCGCGGCAGCTGACGGTGTCGCTGCCACAGGACATCCTGCTTCGCCACGGGGAAAAGCGTGATGTACCCCTCGGCATCGATCGCACAATCGGGAAGGATCTGGAGGAGTATATCCTGTATCTCGACTACGATCCCGCCGTGCTGTCCCCCGTCGGCGTTACCGCCGCGGGCACGCTGACCGGCGCGGGATGGGTCGGTCCGCGCCTCGCGGTCGAGCGGACAGGTCGTGTGGTGCTCAGTGATTACACCACCGGCGCGCCGCTCGCGGAACAGGATGGAGTGCTCGTGCGCCTGCGCGTCGAGGGACGGTACGGCGGACGCGGTGGCGCGGGTGATTTCGTCGAGAGTCCGATCGTCATCGACACGATCGCAAGTCTCTTCAACCGCGGTCACATCACGCTGCACGCGCGAGACGGACGCGTGATCGCCACCGATCCCTGTCTCGAGCCCCTGGTCCTCCGCGAGGGTCGGACGGAGCATCAGACTCATCCGAATCCTTTCGACACCTTCTGTACGATTTCCTACCGTTTC
>CAZWNO010000029.1:9875-35869 GCA_964635845.1 uncultured Chromatiales bacterium | reverse complement strand
TGGGCTCGCGCTTCAGTGTCCTGCTCCCTCTCAGTGCGCCGGCGTCCTGACGGCTGCGGCGGATTCCTCCTCCTCTCACCTCCGATCGACAGGGATCGAACGGTGCTTCATCCGTCGGGATACGGGCGCACCCGGCATTCCACGGGAATGCGCACATCGTGCGCGCGATCCAATTCCCCCTCCAGCAGTATCGCGTCGTAGCGGTGCAGGTGATCGAAAAGCGCATTCGCATCGCTGCGGTCGCGGCGGTTTCGCTGATACACGCGCCGGCCATGCTCGCCACAGGCGTGGCACCAGCTGCGCCCCTTCTCTTCGAACAGCTCGCTGACGACACGGAGAGGGAATGGGCCGCCCGCATTCCGCGGCGTCCCGGCGTTCGTGCGGCGCAGCACCAGGCAGCTGAATTTCAGGGAACGCTTGATGTTGCCGATCTCCTCGTCGAGCCATGCGATGAAATCGGGACGCTCCCAGGGCATGTCGTGATGGCACCAGTCCTTCTCCCGGTTCAAAGCGGGACACGGACCCTGCCGAAAGCACGGCGCCTCCACCATCCACCCACTCTGCACGGCCTGGTCGCGCAGCGTGAGCAGGGCGCGTGAGGTCGCGTGCAATGCGGGTTCGATGAGCAGCAGCCTGCCGCCGGGCAGAAGCAGCTCCGCACAGTGTGCGAGGAAGGGCGGTTGCGCGGATGCGGGAAGCTCGTTCAAGACATTCAGACCCATGATGAGATCGTAGCCGCCCGGCTCTCTCTCGAGACGCCGCGCATCCCCGACCGCGGCATCGCAGTCTATCGCATGTCCGGTGCGCGCGCGGAGCGCTTGCCCCGTCTCGCGATACAGAGCCGCGTTGGCCTCGACGGCGTCAATACCGCGGACGGAGATCGGCTGCACCGGATGCACGCTGTCGCACCAGGCGTGCAGCGCGGCAATGCCGGTGCCCGGACCACAACCGATATCCAGTACCCGGAAGGATTCCGTACCATGAGGAAGCCCCCCGGGCCACACCTCGCGGAGCGGCCAGTCCGGCTTCAGGAAATTGCTGGTGACGTAATAGAGCAGGTATGCTTCGCGCAGGAGACGGTCGCGCATGTACGGAACAGCGGCGACGCGGCGCGCTTCGAGTTCATTGAGATGTGCAGACAGGCTTTGCAGCGGCGGAACAAAACGCCGAAGAGTGCGCGGTTCGAAATCGGAAATCCCGGCAACGTGCTTCAGGACGGGCTTCCACCATTCGGGAACCGCGATCCTCGCCATGCGCGGAGATATCCCCTCCCGCTTCGCCTCAGTCTTCGTCGTCGGCGTCGAAGTTCCCGCCGGAGAATTCAAGCTCTTCATTGGCGTCGATGATCACCTGTGCCAGGTCCAGCACCATGCCGACCTTCTCCTGCGGAACAAAAGTCCCGAGCAAGGCCAAACCCGCGTCGAGGCGGACTGACGGATCATCGTCATCGAAGAGATCGCCGAGCAGTTTGTCCGCTTCGTTCTCGGTGATGTTCAGAAATCCCTTTTTCATCGCGTCTTCGAATTTCATGGATCCTCCTTGGTGTCGAATGCTTTCGGGAATATACGCAATCCGGTCCTCCTGCACGCAACATTCGGGGCTTTTTGTATATTACCGCTCAATGAATCCAATGCCGCGCATATCGGGAATCGTCGCCGCGCTGATGCTCGTCTGCATGGCGCAGAACATGGCGCAAGGGCAGGACACGCAGCGCACGCGCGGTTCCTTCGGACCGCATCTTGCGGTCGGATCGGTCAACGGCTTCCGGCTCGGCCTGCGGTACTTTGTCGATCCGTCGTTCGCGCTCGAAGCGTCGGGCGGATACGTGCAGGTCACGCTGATCCGCAAAGAGCAACGCAAGGAATACACCGACGGCTGGTCCGCGACACTGGGCGGAAATTACTATACGCACCCCGACGCTGCGATCACTCCGCTCGTCTCGCTCGTGGCGATGTACATGGAGAGCGCGATGCTGCCCGACGGATTCGCCCAGCGTCGTACGGCGATCGTGCCGTCGCTCGGCAGCGAATACTATTTCCACGACGGCTGTTCCATCTTTTTCCGTTTCGGACCCGCTTTTCAATTTACGACAGAACTGGATTCAACGAACTTCGAGACCACCACGCAGTTCGACGCAGGGATCTCGATCCTCCTCTGATCTGTCCGATTCAATCGATTGAAGCCACCGCCTATGCAGTCCGACCCCGTTGTATCCCAAATTGCGATTCGGCAGGTCCGTGAAGCGGATGCCGGGGTGTTCCTCGCGCTGATCGATGCGCTTGCGGATTATGAGCTTCTGGCACGTCCCGATGCCGAGGCGCGGCAGAGGCTGATCCGCGACGGCTTCGGAGAGCGGCCGCGCTACGAGGCGTTCCTCGCCTTCGTGGATGGACGTCCCGCGGGATACGCCATCATCTACGAGACGTACTCCAGTTTCCTGGCGTTGCCGACGCTGTACCTCGAGGATATCTTCGTGCTCCCGGAGTGTCGCGGCCGGAAAGCCGGACTGGCGCTGTTTCTCCATTGCGCGCGCCTCGCCCGCGATCGCGGCTGCGGGCGCATGGACTGGACGGTCCTCCACTGGAACGAGCTGGCGATGGATTTCTACAGGCGCCTCGGTGCCGAGCATCTGCACGAATGGCATCTGTATCGCCTCACGCGGACGCAGATCGAGGCGCTTCCCCTCGATCCATAGTCCGCCGCCGGGCGCGCGTCCGCAACCCGATCGATTCATACCTACATAAGGAATACCACATGCCACACACCGGAACCTCGTATCGCTCCATTCTCTGCGCCCTCCTCGCTGTGCTCGCAGTGACCGGGCAGGCGTCGGCGCAGAAAAAACCGGTCACGCTGCAGGACGTTTTCATGAATCCGAAATTCTCCCCGCCCCGCATGGCTGATCTGCAGTGGATGTCGGACGGGCTGCATTACACCTATGTCAAGGTGGATGACGGGGTGCGCAGCCTCTACAAGGTCGAAGCCGCCACCGGTGAGGAGGTGATCTTCATCGACGGCGGCACGCTGAAGTTCGAGGCGGACGGCGTCCCAGTGAGTTTCGAGTCCTATACATGGTCCGAGAATCAGAACTTCATCGTCTTCACACTGAAGGAACGGAGTATCTGGCGGCGTTCGACCATCGGCAGCTATGCGGTGTACGACGTCAGGCGCGGGCGGCTGATCGCGCTCCCCTCGCATCCGGAAGGAGTGATGAACGTGAAGGTGTCGCCCGACGGCAAGCATGTCGGGTACGTGTTCCTGGACGACATATACATCATGGATCTCGCGACGGGAACGGAGATCCGGCTCACCAGCGATGCCGGAGAGAACGTGCATAACGGGCGTTTTGGCTGGGTGTACGAGGAGGAATTCAGCATCGTCGATGGCTGGCAGTGGTCGCCTGACAGCAGGCATATCGCGTTCTGGCAGGAAGACGAGCGGCAGGTTCCCGAGTTCACGATGACAAATTACATGCCGCTCTACCACGACTTCATCCGCATCCGCTATCCGAAGCCGGGTGAAAAAAATCCTGTCGAGAAAATCGGTGTGATCGATGTGGCGTCGAAAGACATCCAGTGGATGGATCTCGGCGAGGAAACCGATATCTACATCCCGCGCATTCAGTGGACCCGGCAATCCGGGACGCTGTGCATCTACCGGATGAACCGCCTGCAGAACGAACTTGAATTCCTCTTCGCCGACATCCGGACGGGCAAGACGCGCGTCGTCCTGCACGAAACATCCGCTACCGGGTGGATCGGTGTGGACGACGGATCGTGGCTGCATTTTCTCAAAAAATCGGACCAGTTTGTCTGGACCTCGGAGAAAGACGGATTCAATCACCTGTATCTATACGACTACGAGGGGAAACTGGTCCGCCAGATCACGACCGGAAGCTGGGAGGTGGCGGATGTGCTCGGTATCACGCCCGATGAGAAAACCCTGTACTTCACATCCACCGAGATCTCGCCTCTCGAGAGGCATCTTTTCCGCATCGGCATCGACGGGAAGGGGAAGGAGCGACTGACCGGAGAGAGCGGTTCGCATGCCGTCTCGCTGAGCAGCACCTGCGCGCTGTACATCGACAGCTGGTCGAGCGTCACCCGTCCGCTGCAGCGCAAGCTCTTTGACGGCGACGGCGATCATGTACGCGATATCGCCGCCATGGATCCCGCGGTATACGACGAGTACCAGTGGAGCGAGAAGGAACTGTTCACCGTGACGACATCGGACGGCTGGACACTGGACTGTTCGATGATGAAACCGGCGAATTTCGATCCCTCGAGGAAATACCCCGTGTTCTTCGATATATACGGCGGGCCCGGCACGCAGGCGGTGCGCAACAGCTGGCCGTCGACCATGCAGCAATGGTACTGCAGCGAGGGATTCATCGTGGTTCAGGTCGACAACCGCGGTAGCAGTGCGCGGGGCACGGCATTCAAACACGTCGTCTACAGGCAGCTCGGCAAATGGGAGGCGCATGACTACGTCGAAGTCGCCAAACACCTCGCTTCCCTTCCGTACGTCAATGCCGAGCGCATCGGCATATGGGGCTGGAGCTACGGCGGCTACATGGCCGCCCTCACACTGCTTCTCGGTCCCGAGTATTTTCACACCGGCGTCGCCATCGCCCCGGTAACGGAATGGTCGCTCTACGACACGATCTACGCCGAGCGTTATATGCAGCGTCCGCAGGACAATCCTGACGGCTATAAAGTCGGCTCCTGTCTCGAGCACGCCGCGAAACTGAAGGGGAACCTGCTCATCATCCACGGGGGACTCGACGACAATGTGCATCTGCAGAACACGATGAAATTCATCGACCGGCTCGAGGAGGAGGGCAAGCAGTTCGACATGCGGATCTATCCGAACGGGGATCACGGAGTCGCCGGGGGATTCAAGTCGCGGATCGGGCTGTTCAGGTACTATATGGATTACATGAAAGAGCATCTGACAGGCGGATGACAGGAATACGTCGCGGCGCCCTTTTCCTCGCACCGCTCCTTCTGATTTCCATCGCGGCCAGCGCCGCACCCCAACCCGACGGTCCGGGCACGGTGCGGCGCTATGCCATTTTCGGAAAAACGCGGGAAGAAGTGGTCCTGCGCGACCAGCGCCTGAAGGGAGCCGTGTATTATATCGTATGCGGACATGGCGGTCCCGACAGCGGCGCGCGCGGTGAGAGGGGCGGCGCGACGCTCTGCGAAGACGAGTACGCGTACGATATCGGTCTGCGGCTCGCCCGCAGGCTGCTGGAGCATGACGCGAAGGTGTACCTGATCGTGCGTGATCCCGATGACGGCATTCGCGACGACAGCCTGCTGCTGTGCGATAGCGACGAACGTGTATGGGGCGGGAGGGTCATTCCGATCGGTCAGCTCGACCGGCTCCGTCAGCGCAGTGCCATTGTCAACCGTCTCGTGCGCATCAACAGGCGTGCGCGTTATCAGCGCCTCGTAGCCCTTCATGTCGACAGCCGGCAGGAAGGCAACCGCATCGATGTTTTCTTCTATCACCATTCCGGCAGTCCCGCGGCGCGTCGGACGGCGACGGTGCTTCAACGCACCATCGAGGAGAAATACCGTGTGCATCAGCCCTGGCGGGGATATCATGGTACGGTCGCGCCGCGTGATGGCCTGTACATGCTCAAGAACACACGTCCGCGCACGGTGTATCTTGAACTTGGAAATATCCGGAATCCGAAAGATCAGCTGCGCTTCATTTCCGTCGACAATCGCCAGGCGCTCGCGAACTGGCTCAGCGAAGGTTTTCTCGAAGACTACCGACAATCCCGCTGAAGCCGCTCTGCCCCCCGCTCTCCGTCCCCGGATTGCCTCCGGATTGCGTCCTACCTGACTCCAGCCGCCTGCGGCAGACGCGTTGACTCCCCTTTTCCCCCTGTCATTCCTCCCCGGCCTTCATTATTTTGAAACAAAGCGCCGCATTACGTGTCTATCACCAATACGACCGCTCCATCGTTGCCAGAGGATCCTCCAATTGCGGTTACGAAGCAGTCATAACATTCCTCCGCGTCTGACGGAATGCACGGACCATGAGCTTTTCGTCATGGTGCGCCAGGGAGGCAGCAGCGGCGAGACGGCGTTCCGCGAACTGTACGGGCGCATTTCCGGCAGTCTGTATGCCTACTGCCGCTGCCTGGCCTGGCGGCGCGAGGAGAGCGACGACCTCTTCCAGGAGACGATCACGCGTCTCTATGAATCCGCCGTCCAGGGGAGGGATATCAGCAATATCGCGGGATACACGATAAAGATCGCGCGCAATCTGCATCTCAACGTGCTGCGTGACCGCAAACCCCTGATCAGTATCGAGCACGACACTCTAGCGATCGCGGAGACGCCGCAAGAAAAGACGGAGATGCTCGAACTGATCCACATGGCCATGGAGCTGCTCTCCGAGGATTACCGGGAGGCGTTTTTCCTCCGCGAATTCGCGGATCTCCCGTATGACGAAATCGCCGGTATCATGAATCTGACGAGCGTCAACGTGCGGATCAGGGTCGTACGCGCGCGGGAAAAGATCCGCAAGATACTCGAACCCTATATCGCAGAGTACGAACAGGAACAGAAGAACAAGTGAGCATCGTCATGTACAACGCACTCAGCACTCCCGACGACCTGCTGCATGCCTATATCGATAATGAAATCGAGCAGGAACTCGAGCAGCAGCTCTTCACGATGCTCGCCGCCGATGGCGAGCTGCGGGCCCGGCTTCGCCAGATGCGGGGGGTACGCGACGAGGCGCGACGGTTCGGGGCCGTCGCCGCGCCGCCATCCGCATTGACCAGCGCGGTATTCGAACGACTGGGTTATGCACAGCTCCCGCAATCGCATCCCTCGCGGATGGCAGGCGCGGCCCTGCTGCTCCGCAGCGCCTGGGCACCTGCCGTGGCGGCGGTCGTGACCTTCCTGACCGCGACGGTGATATTCGGACTGCATGACACGCCCTCCCTGAATCCGTCCGCCTCGCGGCAACGGGACGCCTACGCCGTGTCGACGCCCTCAAAAAACACCACTGAATCTGATTCTCCTGTGAAATTCGGTCCCGCCGATGCTGCCTCGAGCACGCAGGCGGCCCCCGGTCCGTCGCTCGCCGGAGCCCATGATGCACAGGAAGCGGCGTTGACGGACCTCAGGTCGGAATCATCGGGATCCACTCCGATACCGCCATCCGGGATCATCTCGGCGAATACACCTGAAATGATCACCGCAGGAGCGTCTGATCCCGCGATAGCGGGTGCGTCTGATCCCATCGCCGCGGGAACGTCTGATCCCATCGCCGCGGATGCGTCTGATCCCATCGCCGCGGGAACGTCCGATCCCATCGCCGCGGGAGCGTCTGATCCCGCGACCGCGGAAAGTCCGGTGCGTGAAATCCCTGTAACGGTCTCGGATGATGTCCTGGCGGCGCAGCAGGCTGCCGGGCAAATCTCCGGCAGCAGTATCGCGAGCACGGACGAAAGTTCGCAGCTCACGAACGGTGAAACCGGGAGCATTCCCGCGGCGGCCATCCCTTCTCATGTACTGGCACAGCAGGGGATCGCAGCACCGGATATCATCGACACACGGCAGTACTTTCCCACACTCAGCGCGGGCCCCGGTGATCGCTTCATCTCCGTGGAATTGCGCGGCGTATCAGCGACCTCCTTCCCGGAAGTGACCATCGGTTCCCGGTCGGATCCATGGATGGAGAACATGGCCATCGGCGTCTACCTCGGAAGCGAAAGGAATGATTTCGGTGTGGAGTACGGACAGGAACCGTTTTCCCAGCACTACAGCGGCGTGGAGAACGGCAAGTACGTCCGCTATGAACAGAACATGATCAGCTCCTGGGTGCTCGGCGGCTACCGCCATCGCTTTGCCCCCTGGCGTGCATTCGGTTCCATCGAACCCTATGTTGCGACAGGCATCGGCGCCACGATGGAGGCCTGGCCGCTCGCCCGCGCCGGCATGGGTATCATGTACATGCCTGACCGCCGCGTCCGCTTCCAGCTTGGCTTCGAGGGCACACTGCTTGCATTCCCGTATCAGGATAAATGGTTCACGTCAAAGCGCGTCGGCTTCACCTACGGCATCTCCGTTCTGATCTGACCGCCATCTCAGGAAGCACACATGCGACCAACACTGCGCAGCATCCTTCTCTCTCTCGTCGTGATCATCCCGCTCGCGGCCTGTGTCTCGCCGACAGACACGGACACTCCCCGTCGCCGCATCACGGAACCATCGCTGTATTTCCTGCGCACGCTCGACTTGAGTGAGTACGACGAAGGTTTCGACATACTCGAGCTCGAGGACGGAGGCTTCGTGATCGTCGGACGCACATGGATGCAGCATACGGCCTCGATAGACGTGCTGCTCGTGCGCACAGACGCTGAGGGTCAAACCAAGTGGGTGAAAACCTTCGGCGGGGTGTTCAAGGATGAAGGCTACGCCGTGGAGCAGACATCCGACGGAGGCTTCATCGTCACCGGCAGCACGGAGTCCTATACGAACGGATTCAACGACGTCTGGCTGATCAAGACCGACGGAGACGGGACGATGCAATGGAGCCGCTCGTTCGGCGGCACGAGCTACGACAGCGGTCAGGACGTCATCGAATGCCGCAGCGGCGGCTACCTCGTCGCCGGTTACACGCAGATCTCCATCACGGGCAGATGGTTTGCCTGGCTGATCCGCACCGATGAACTCGGAAATGAAATCTGGAGCAAGCTCTATGGGGGCAGTGAACGCGATCTCGGGACATCGGTCAAGGAAACCGATGACGGCGGATTCGTGGTCACAGGCTCGACCGAAACGGGCGCGGACATAAGCAGCGCACTCTGGCTGTTCAAGATCGCGGCCGACGGCACCTTCGAATGGGAACAGCGGATCGACGGCGATATCAGCAAGAGCGGCTTCCAGCTCGTCCTCTCCGCGAACGGCAACTATGGGATTGTCGGCTATGCCAGTCCCCAGCGCATGCAGACTTCCGATATGCTGTTCGTGAAAACCGACGCATCGGGCGACATGCTGCATGAATTGACAATCCATAGCGACGGAGGGTATATCCTCTGCGGCTATACCAATCCCTTCGGAGACGACGGCAGCGATATCATCCTCGCGAAGCTCGACGCGGACGGCAATAAGGATTGGCAGCGCATCATCGGCGGTTCGCGCATGGACCGGGCACTTTCCGTTGCCGCGGTGAAGGGAGGCGGCTACATCCTGACCGGGACGACCCGTTCGTACGGCAGTGGAAATCAGGACCTGCTGATCATCAAAACCGACGCGGGCGGCAATTTCGAGGAGTGACCCCCCGAGACCGCACGTGGTCCCGGCGCATTTTTCGTACATTATGCGAATGAATGCTTTCGCGGACAATCCCTTCGCACGACTCTCCGTCGCCATTATCGCGGGACAAGAAGAGCACAACATCCGTCCGTGCATTGAATCGATTCTGTTCGCCGGGGAGATCATCGTCGTCTGTTCCCATCAGGATGATGCGACGATGGCGTTTGCGCGCGAGTACACCGACCTGGTTCTGTTCCGTCCCTTCGACGGCTATGCCTCCCAGAAAGCGTTCGCGCTCGCGCAATGTTCCGGCGAATGGGTGCTGAGCCTCGACGCCGATGAACGGGTCACCGCGGAACTGCGGGAGGAGATACGCGCGGTGCTGCGTGCCGGCGGACCGCAAGACGGCTACTACATCGCCCGTCGCAATCATTTCCACGGCCGCTGGATTCGGCACGGAGGCTGGTTCCCCGATCATCAGCTCCGCCTGTTCCGTCGTGAGTCCGCGCGAGTCACCGAGCGACTCGTACACGAGGGTTTCGATGTGGAAGGGAAACGCGGCTATCTCGACGCTCCGCTGCTGCACTACACCCTCCCGCGCGTGCGGCACATGCTCGCGAAAAATCTGGACTATTCGCTTTTCGAGGCGCGTGAAAAATCGCGTCGCCGGCGCATCACGGCGCTGGATTTCGTCTTCCGTCCGCCGCTTGAATTTCTCAAGAAATATGTATTCCAGCGCGGCTTCCTCGACGGCTGGGAAGGCTTCATCATCGCCGTGATCCACGCGGCCAACAAGCTGCAGATGCTGGTCTATCTCTGGGAAATCCAGTATCGCGGCGGAGACGGAGGAGATGCGGTGTGACGCGGCCCGGATCCATCGCCCCTGACGCCCGGCGCGCTCGTCACCGGCGCATCCTCGTCATACGGCCTGACCGTATCGGCGACGTCACGCTCGCAACTCCCGTCGTGCGTGCGCTGCGGACGACCTTTCCGGATGCATACATCGCGGCACTCGTTCGACCCGTCACGGAAGCCGTGCTGCGGCACAATCCGCATCTCGACGAGATTCTCATCGACGACTGGGAACAGACGCACGCCGGTTTCGGCGGCTTTATTGACCGCCTGCGCATGCTGCGCCGCCGCCGTTTCGACACCGCTCTGATGCTGCTTCCCACCGAACGGCATGCGTGGATGACATTTCTCGCCGGTATCCGTACGCGCATCGGCGTCGGCACGAAACTCTACCAGGTGCTGACATTCGCCCGCGGCGTAAGCCGGAACAAGTACGTTCCGCTCCGGCACGAGGCGGACTACTGCATGGATCTCGCGCGGGCGATCGGTGTGCGCAGCGAGGATCTCCGCACCGAAGCGTTCCTCACCGATGCCGAGATGCACGCCGCAGGCGACAGGCTCCGCGCACTCGGACGCCGCGCCGATGCTCCGCTCATCTCCGTTCATCCGGAACATGGCCGCTCCGCGCCGAACTGGACCACGGCACTGTACGGCGAATTCATCACGCGAGCGCTCGCAGAAATCCCGGACGCGCAGGTTCTCGTGAACATCACGCCGGGCAACATTGTGGCGCGCGCATTCTTCGAACAGTTCCGATCACCCGCAGTCCTCTTTCCGGACGGCTCCGGCGACCTCCGCCTGCTCATGGGACTCATCGCCCAATCCGATGTCGTCGTTTCCGCCAGCACGGGTCCGATGCATCTGGCCGCCGCACTGGATACCCCGACCGTGAGCATGTTCTGCCCGCTCACCGCTTGCTCGCCGGAACTGTGGGGACCGAAAGGGAATCAGGCACGGATCATCCTCCCGCCCGGGAATTACTGCCAGACCCGCTGCCCCGGCGATCCGCACGTCTGCACCTTCGAAGGCGGCATCCATCCCGCCGACGTCGTCAATGCGGTACGCAGCGTGCTCGACAAAAAAAATCCCCGGCCAGGCCGGGGATGAATGCCGCGGGGACGGCGGGCATCATTACATCCCGCCTTCCTCCTCCTCGCCCCGCGCGATTTCGAACAATCGCTGAAGGCGCCGTTCCACCAGACCGAAGACAGTTTCCTGTGGATAGTGCCCCCCGGACCTGCGTTCGCCCGCCGCAATACCGGTGAGCAGTTCGATCCCCTCCTGCACCGTGCCGACCGCCCAGACATGGAATCTGCCGCTCTCCACCGCGTCGACGATATGCGTGCGCAGCATGAGATCGTCGACGTTCTGTTTGGGGATAATGACACCCTGTTCTCCTGTGAGACCGCGGCGCTCGCAGACTTCGAAGAATCCCTCGATCTTCTCGTTCACACCGCCGATCGGCTGGATATCACCTTTCTGATTGATCGATCCCGTGACGGCGATCCCCTGCCTGATCGGCAGCCCCGACAAGGCCGACAGCAGGGCATAGACTTCGGTCGATGACGCGCTGTCCCCGTCGATGCCCGAGTATGACTGCTCGAACGAGATGCTTGCGGTCAGCGACAGCGGGCGCTCCTGCGAAAATTGTTCGCGGACGAAGCCCGAGAGGATGAGCATGCCCTTGTCATGCGTGCTGCCGCTCATCTTTGCTTCCCGCTCGATATTGATGATGCCGGACTTCCCGGCCGAGACCGTGGCGGTGATGCGCGTCGGCTTGCCGAAGGAGAAACGGTCCCCGCCGTACACCGCGAGCCCGTTGATCTGTCCGACCCTCTCGCCCTGAACCGCGATGAGGATCACCTCGTTGTCGATCATCTCCTGGAGTTTATCCTCGTACAGCGCATGCCGGTTATAGGTCTCCTCGATCGCCTTGTTGACATGTTCCGCGGTGACGTACTTGTTGCTGTTCTGCTCGCACCAGTAATTCGCCTCGCGCACGATGTCGGCGATCTCGCTGAACTGCGTTGTGAGCTTCTTCTTGCTGTCCACGAGGCGCGCCCCGTACTCCACGATTCCCGCGATGGCGCGCTTGTCGAAATGACGGAGTTCCTCGTCCGAGATCAGTCTGCGGATCAGCGCGGTGTATTGCTTGACAGCGAGATCGGTGTTGGGCATTTCATGGTCGAAATCGGCCTTCACCTTGAATATCTTCTTGAAATCGCGCTCATACTCGCTCAGCGCTGCGTAAATCTCATTGTTCCCGATGAGGATCACCTTCACGTTGACGTCGATGCCCTCGGGCTTCATCGCGCTTCCCGCCTGCTGCGCGTACATCTCCAGGCTCTGGATTTCGAGCTTCCGGTACAGCAGCACACGCTGCAGGTTCTTCCAGACGCCGGGCTCGGTCAGGGCGTCTGCCGCGTTGAGTACGAGGAATCCTCCGTCGGCCTGGAGCAGCGAGCCCGGCTTGATCATCGTGAAATCGGTGAAGAAAAAGCCGTTGGCGTCCTGTTTGCGCTCGATGGTTCCGAATATGTTGCGGAATGTCGGCGCTGTTTCGATCACCACCGGACAACATGATGTCGTGCTGTTATCGAGCAGGAGATTCACTTCGTATTCCGTCGGAATGCCGACCGCCTCCTCCTGCTGAACCTTGAATTGATCGAGATTCTCCAGAATGCTCTCCATGACGGAGTGCAGGTATTCCTGTACCTTCTCCTGCGTGTACTCCTCGAGCAGGTCCGTGAAAATCGCGTTGACGAAAAACTCTCCCACCTGCCGTTCATGATCCGCGATTTTTTTCTGGTACTCGCGCGAGAGCTTCATCCCGCGCCGGAATACGTCCTGCAGCGTCTGTTTGTGCTCCCGGTATTTTTCCGCGTACCGCTCGGCATCCTCCTTGGTGAGCATGTTCTGCTTGACCGCCGCCGCGAGATCTCCGATCAACACCGCCTTGTCGCCCAGCTTGACCAGGAGTTCCGGATGCATCGCCTGACCTTCCTGCACGCGGCCCAGGACGAAACCGTCCGGTTCGATCTGCTGCTCGAACGCGGCGAAAATCTCCGTTTCCTTGCGGTTGTACTCGTCGATGAACGCCTGTTTTTTCTTCAGGAATTCCTCTTCCTCGAATTGTCCCGGAACACGCTCCAGCACCATCTGCATGGCTTCGACCATGTCGGATTGGAAGCTCCGGCCCTGTCCGCGTTCGAAGACCAGCAGTTTCGGCCTGTCGGGATCATCGAAATTATACACGTAGCAATAATCCTGCGTGAGGACTTTCCTTGCCTGCAGTTTTTCAAGTATGGTCTTTATCGTGGTCGCCTTCCCCGTGCCGGACAGACCGCAGACGAAAATGTTGTACCCCGGGCTGTACAGTTCCACGCCGAGCTTCAGCGCCTTGAGCGCGCGGTCCTGCCCGATGATGCCTTCGATAGGTTCGACGCCTTCAGTGGTTTCCGCGGGAATGCTGTCCTGCGGACAGTACCAGCGAAGGTCCGTGATGGGGAGCTGGGAGTGTGCGGGGGCGGGGTGGAGTGATTGTGACGGCATGGGAGGTACTGCTTCGTTGGTGATTCATCAAGTTATGCAGAATGCGAGAGAACACAAAAGGCCGGCGGATCGCTCCACCGGCCTTCCGAATCGGGATGCTATCACGCCTCGGGAATCGCGGCGACGGCTTTCCTCTCCCTGCCGAATAACCTGCGGACGCGCGCCGAGATGGCGTGCTGGGATTCCTCGAGATACGCAAAAAGCGTGGGGATGACCACAAGGGTGAGGAACGTCGACACTGTCAGTCCGGCGATGATCGCGATCGCCAGCCCGCGCCAGAAATCGGAACTTTCGGCGCCGACGACGAGCGTGAACTTGCGCCAGTCGATATCGACACCGGTCGCGAGAGGAATGACGCCGAGCACCGTCGATACCGCCGTGAGAATGACCGGACGCAGACGCGTACGGCCAGCCTCGAGCAGGGCTTCCTCGAGCGGTATGCCTTCCGCGACCTTCTGTTTCGCGAAATCCAGGAGGACGATGGCGTTCTTCACCACGATTCCCGCCAGCGCGATTACCCCGACGCCCGTCATGATGACGCCGAATGGCTGTCGCGTGATCAGCAGTCCGAGCAGGACACCGATGAGCGAGAGCACGACGGAGACCAGGATGACGAACGGCACTTTCAGTGAGTTGAATTCGCTGACCATCAGAAGGAATATCAGGAAGAGCGTGATCAGCAACGCGCGTCCGAGGAAGGCGGACGCCTCTTCCTGCTCCTGCTGTTCGCCCGCGAACGAGAAGGCGTAGCCATCGGGAACAGGGAATGAAGCGAGTTTTGTCTGCACATCCTTGAGCACGTCGCTGGCGAGCCGTCCCTGCGCATCGGCGGTGATGGTGACGACCCGCTTGTAATCCTTGCGGCGGATGTCGGTCAGTCCGGTCGTGCGCACGACCTGGGCGACGGAGGAGAGCGGAACCGTGAGGAGTTTGCCGCGACGGTTCATGAACGTAATGCTCAGATTCGCGATGTCCTCGGGAGACTGCCGTTGATCCTCGCGGAGGCGGACGGTGATCTTGTATTCATCTTCGCCCACACGGAATTTCGCGGCTTCACTCCCGTTGATCGCCGTGCGCACGGTGGAGCCGATCTGCGCGGTCGTCATTTCCAGCAGTGCTGCCTTCTCCCGGTCGACGATCACCTGGATCTCCGGCTTGCCGGCATTGTAATTGTCGTCGAGGTCGACAAGTCCGGGGATGTCGCGAATCTGATCCTGCATTGATGCGGAAATCGCACGCAGCTGCGTGTAGTCCTCGCCGGAGATTTCGATATTCACCGCTTCGCCGACGGGAGGTCCCATCTGCTGCACCTCGACTTTCACATCGGCGCCCGGAATCTGCGAAGTGGCTTCGCGGATCTCCTCCAGCGTGATGAAGGAACTCTGCCTGCGCTCGTCCTTCGGGTACATGCTCAATGCGTAATTCGATTTGTTCGAGATCGAGGAGCCACCGAAGTCGAAGGGATTGTTCGAGGAACCGACGCTCGTCACGCGGAATTCGATGTCCTTGTACCCTTTGATGGACTTCATTTTTTCCTCGACCTGCTGCGTCAGCTCATTCGTCACTTCGAGCGGCGTTCCCGGCGGCGTCGTGAGCATCACCGTCAACTGGGCGGGCTGTGTGTTCGGAAAGAACTCCACGCCGGCGTTGAACATGCCGAAAAGGATGAGAACGAATACCAGAAGAGCGAACGACCCGAAAATCGTTTTCTTCTTGTGCTGGAGGGTCCAATGCAGCACCGAGACATAGTTGCCCTGCGCCGCCGGGAAGAACTTCTCATCGACCCAGTGATACGCGATGGTGAACGGATTGTATTTTTTCCAGATCGAAGGATGTTCGAGATTTTCCTTCGCTTTCGCGATCTCCTTCCGGTAATTGATGAACACCGAGCCCTGTACCGGACTGACGACGAACGCGACGAGCAGCGACGACAGCATGGTCGCGATAAGGGTGATCGGGAGGAAGCTCATGAAGTCACCAACCACGCCCGGCCAGAAGAGCAGCGGGAGGAAGGCCGCGATCGTCGTGAGCGTCGCGGTCGTCACCGGCACAGCGACTTCGCTCGTCGCCTTCTTCGCTGCGGTGATGAGATTTTCCCCGTACTCCTGCTGGTGCCGGTAGATATTTTCGATGACCACGATCGCGTCGTCGACCACCATGCCCAGCACGAGCACGAGCGCGAACAGCACCACGAAATTCAGCGTGACGCCCATCAGCGAGAGCACGATGAATCCCATCAGCATCGACAGCGGAATGGCCGCGCTGATGAGCATCGCGTTCTTGACCCCGAAGAACATGAAGAGGACGAGAATGACCAGGAACATGCCGGTCATGATGCTGTTCTCCAGTTCGTACACCCGCTCCTCGATCATGATCGACTGATCGTTCGTGACCGTGATGTTCACACCTTCGGGCAGCTTCGCCTCGTTTTGTTTGATCAGCGCCTTGACGTCGCCCGCGATGCGTACGAGATTCTCGCCCGCACGTTTCTTGACCGGGAGCGTCACCACCTGCTCGTCGTTGAGCCGCGCGAAAGTCTTGCGGTCCTCGAAGGAGAAACGGACATCCGCGACGTCACGCACGTAGATCGGCTGGCCGTTGCGCATTTTGACGACGATGTCCTCGATGGGCTTCGGATCACGGTACTCGCCCGGGACGCGCACGGTGTACTCCGTCCGTCCGTTGTCGAGCGAACCGCCGGGAATATTCACATGCTCGCCCTGCACCGCGCTGAGCACATCGCCGAAGCTGATGTCGTACCCTTTCAGCCTGTCAACGTCGCAGTTGATCTGCACCTCGGGCTCCAGCGCACCCGTAATGTCGGCGCTGAGCACGCCGGGAATGCCCTCGATCTGGTCCTCGAGTCGCTTCGCGAACTGCTTCAGACGAGGGAGTCCCACCGTGCCGCCTACGGTGACATACATGATGGGGAACTCGCTGAAATTGATCTCGGAGACGATCGGCTCGAGGATGTCGTTGGGGAGTTTGCCTCGAGCGGAGCTCGTCTTGTCACGCACGCGCCGAAGCGCCTCGTCGATGTCGATCCCGGTCTCGAATTCGATGAAGATCGTGGCGAGGCCTTCCTGCGAGGAGGAGCTGAGCGTCTTGACGTCCTTGAGCGTCTTGTATTCCTGTTCGAGCTGCTGCGTGACCAGTCCTTCCATGTCGGTCGGACTCACGCCCGGGTAGGGCACCGCGACGATGATGAACGGGATAGTGATGTCGGGAGCCGACTCTCGCGGCATCCCGATGTAGGAGTCGGCGCCGACCAGAACGATGATCAGGACGAGGATGTACACCGCGACACGATTGTCGACGGCTAAATTCCAGATTTTCATGTGATGATATTCCTTTTTTCGCCGGTTGCGACGTCAGTTCTTTACGATGACGCGCTGACCCTCGGCGACGTTCTGATGTCCGAGAGTGATGAGCCGATCGCCGGCGGAGAGACCTCCGGTGATGAGGAGGTTGCCTTTGCTTGTTGCGCCGATCGTGACCATGCGCTCACGCGCCACGCCATTAAGTTCGACATAGGCGACGAATTCATCCTTTTCCGATTTGGAGATGTAGTCCTCGGGGACGCTGATCGCACCCTTCCGTCCGTTCAAGGTGATGTGCATCCTGGCGATCATGTCGGGTTTCAGCTGTCCGCTTCCCCCTGCCACGGTGATCTCGACGGGAATGCTGCGGTTGTCCTTATTGACCGCGGCGCCGACGAAATGAATGCTGCCCTTGAACGATCGGCCCGGGAACGCATCGACGGTGAATTCGACGGGATCGCCCTGGCTGAAACTGCCGGTGTAGCGCTCGGGAACTCCGGCCTCGATTTTCAGGCGAGCGGTGTTCACCACATGCGCGATCGGCATGCCGGGACTGCTCATCTCTCCCGCCTCGACCAGTCTCGCATTGAGCATGCCGCCGATCGGGCTCTTGATGCGCGTCCGCTCGAGCCGTGCATGCGCCATGTCCATCTGGGCACGGGCGGCATCGCGCTGGTACTCGAGTGTCTGCAGCTGGAGCTCGGAGATTCCCTGCTGCTCGTACACCTTCTTCTGCTTCACGTAATTGGTCTGCGCGATATTATACTGGGCCTTGGCGGCGTCATAGGTCGATCGCGCTGTCGAGCTGCGCGAGGACCTGCCCTGCGTGGACATGTGCGCCGAGCGGCATCATCCATCTCAGCACTCGTCCGCCCTCGTCGGATGGCACCATGACATCTTCGTACGATGCGATGGTTCCCGTCACATCGATCACTTCATTGAACTCCGCCGTCTTCAGCTCCACAGTGCTCACGGTGACAGGCGGCGCCTGCTTGTCCGTCGCTGAGGCTGCCGCGGCATTGTCCTTCGAGCAGCCGTTGAACGCTATCAGCGCCAACGCTGCGAGGAGCAGAGGAATAATTGCCGTGATTCGTTTCATTTCAGTTCTCATGCTGTATAGTTGAAATAGTTCTTTTGTGATCAGGGTTGGTGGATGCTGAGCAGCTGTTCGAGGTCCGCTTTCGCAAGCGCGTAATCGTAGACCGCCTGGACGCGGTTCACACGCGCCTGCAGGAGGGCGAGGTCGGCGTCGTTTACCTCGAGTTGAGTGCCTGAACCCGTCTGGTAGCGTGTCACTGCAATCGAGTATCCCTTCTCCGCCTGTTCCACGGTGCGTGTCTGCGATGCGATGCGGCGCTGCGCCTCGTCGAGGCGATAGCGGATGTTCTGCGCATTCGTGATCATGCCGTCGCGCGCGGCGCCGAACTGCTCCTGCGATTTGCGGAAGTCGATCTCGGCCTGGTTGACGCGGGAGTTGGTCTGAAATCCGTTGAACAGGTTGATGCTCAGCGAAAGTCCGACCTGCGAAGTCGAGATGAAGTCGTTCGTGGAGATCTTGCCCAGGGCGTCGTTCTGCGCCTGCCACGAATAGTTGCCGAATGCGGCGAGCGTGGGCAGCGATTCGGAACGGTAGATGGTCGCGATTTTCTCGTTCACCCGGCTCTGGTCCTCGAGCGCGCGCAAGGCCGCGTTCTTCTCGACGACCAGCTCCTGGGCGCTCACGATCATGACATCATCGGCGGGAATGAATTCGAGCTTGCCCTTCACGTCGATATCCTGTTCGGGAGGCAGGCTGAGAAGCATCTTCAGACCGTTGGTCGCGAGCACGACGGTGCGCTCCGTTTCGATTACACGGGGACGAATGTTATCGGCCTGCACCTGCGCGCGGATCAGGTCATAGTCCGAAACGATCCCCTGCTGCTGCAGGACTTCCACATTGTGGAGGTTGTCTTCCGCGTTCTTGAGGCTGGCCTTCATCAGGGTCAGGACTTCCCTCGCGAGCAGCACGCCCTGGAACGCCTTCTTCACGTCCGTTACGGTCTGATTGTATTTGTCGCGGTACAGATGTCTCGATGCGTCCTGGTAGATCCTCGCGGTTCCCACGCCCGTGATTACCGCGGCGTTGAAAAGCACCTGTGTCGCCTCGAAACCGAAAGAGTAGGAGTTATCGGAACCGATTTCAACGGCCGTCACTCCCTCGCCCGCATCGGGATCGATGAATTTCTTCGGGAGAAAGAACACCGGCTTCTTGAGCATGCGTGAGTAAGTGCCGGCGGCGGAAATGTTCGGCATCGCCGTTCCGTATGCTTCGCTGACCTGGTAATCTGCCTTGTCCATTTCCAGACGTGACATTTCGAGATCGCGGTTATGTTCCACGGCGATGCTGATGGCGTCGTCGAGTGTCAGGATTTTGGTCTGCGCTGTGAGATCCGGGGCGAGGATACCGAGGGTCAGCATCGCCGCAGCGGCGAGCACGCACAAGGGGTATCCGGTTGATAGGAGATGTGATTTCATCGGGTCGTCATTTCCCTTTGTTATTCATCGACATGATTCCATCGAAAAAGGCCAGTTCGAGCATGCCAAGGCATTCCTCGACCTTCGCGGAAATCACTTCCGGCGTCAGATCGAGTTCCGGCGCCACTTCTCCGCAATGCGGCTGACCGAGAGAGTGCAGGCTTGTGCGGAACAGCGAAAGGATCATCGTGAGCCAGAGAAATCCCAGCTGTTCGGGAGGAGTCGCCAGCTCGCCCTCCACGGGCAGATTCCGCTGGATCGGTTCAGCGAGCAGAAGCAGGAGATTCGGAAACATCATGGTGAAATGAGATTGATGCTCCACCCTGTGTATTTCCCGCATGAGCAGGTAGTACATTCCAAAGTTGGCGAAGAGATGTTCGAGCAGCGTCCGTGCGAAATCAAGGTAACTCTCCCTGATTCCTCGGTCCTGGTTCGCGCAGGTCCGTGCCGCGATCTCGGTGAATTCATCGATGATGTCGGCGAGAACATTCTCGAACAGCTCATCCTTGCTCTGGAAATAGCTGTAGAGTGTTCCCTTCCCGAACTCGGCTCTTTCGGCGATCTCATCGAGTGTGGCAGCCGTGAAACCGCGCTGGGCGAACACTTCTCGCGCGGCCCGGACGATCTCCTGCCGCTTGAACCGCCGCTCCCGCTCTTTTCTGCTTAATTGTATCGTGTTATCCATGCTCTGCCAACACTCGACCCGACTTGGGAGTTCCACAATCGAACGTTAAGTCAGTTTTTCGACTACTTGGTCAGATTTTACGAATAATCCGCGGAATAGTTGCGCCGAGTTCGAGGATTATTTGAGCACCCGTGTCACTCCGCCCCTTTCGTCTCTCTCCGCCCCTTTCGTCTCTCTCCGCCCCTTTCGTCTCTCTCCGCCCCTTCCGTCACTAGCCGCCCCTTCCGTCACTAGCCGCCCCTTCCGTCCCCCATCTGGCTCCCTACCAGGTGAAACGGAATTCCACGCCGTCGACCCGGCCTGCCCAGGTGCGCAGTCGCGCCTGCATGTCCGGGATAGAGGTCATGCGCTCCCCGAGGGAGGCATTGTACTGACGAGCCGCGGCCGCGGCCTGGATCGCGCTCCATACGCGATTGGCCACCATCCCCAGAACAAAGAAAGTAACCGCGTTGTGCATCTCGTCGGCGTGGATGCGCAGATCCTTGTATTCGCTGCGATGCTCCTCGCTGTCCCAGTTCCAGCGCCAGGCCGCCTCGTCAGGATATAATTCATCCGTCCGCCGCTCGATGAGACGCTGGTTGTTGAAATCGTGGATGTCGCTGTAGTTCTCGATGTTGACGAAGAAATCGTCGTCTTTTTCGGCGGGATCGATTCCCGCGTGCCGCTGTGCGAAGATTCTCGCATCGTCCTGTATCCAGTTCCCGTAGGCGTTGATTCCCAGCGCTCCGATCCAGAGCGCGATTTCCGTGACCAGTGGGTACTTGCCCCGGTCGAAACGGCCGGCATACAGTTCGCCCATGCCGGGGAGCAGGATGGAGTATCCGACAGCCAGGAATCCTGATTTCCGGCCATCGTCCACCGTCACTCCGATCTCATCAGGCCGGGAATCGAATCCTTTCGCGTATTCCTGCGCATACGAAAGGGAAAACGTTGGATCGTGACCTGATTCCCGTGGCTGCGCGGTCAGCGGCTGCGCGGTCAGCGGCTGCGCGGTCAGCAGCTGTGCGGTCAGAAAGAGGAGGAGCAGCAGACCGGGAACCAGCAGATTGGTGGAGAGCGACGGCGTGTGTGAAACGGAGCATGGCGAATATTGCGAGAAAGTCATCGACTGTCCTTGTTACGGCATGATCTTGAATAACTTTTAATCTAGAACGCGCTGCAACATCGTGCAAGGGCATTACACCGCGCCACCGGGCGGGAACAGGCAGTTAGTTGACCGGAAAAACCGCGGGCAGGCGGACGAAGTCATGCCCCTTCTTGCGCAGCCGGCTCATCTCCCCGGCCAGGAACTGCATGACACCGTCACGCAATTCCACAACCCCGATAGCTACTCTCTCGCGCACCGCGGAGGCTGCGAGATCGTTCATCCGCGCAGTCATGACATCCTCCTGCGCACTGCGGTCGAGGTACGAGAGGCGCGAACTCTCCAGCGCAGTGTATCCCTGCGACTTCATGATTTCGTCCACGCGATGCATGTACGATCCTATCGCGCGCTCCGAAGTGACATAGTAGTACCTGCTGCCGGGAAAATTCCGAATCAGATACCGGAGATGCGAGGATAGTTCCTCCTCGCTGAGATCCTCCGATAGCTCGAAACGCGACTCACCTTCACCGGACGACTTGAAATGCAGATGCAGGACGACCTCTTTCTCCGCCCTTCTCAGGCGCGTGTGCAAGGCGACATTATCCTTGACGGGTTCGAGAATGCATGCTATGGGCTCGCTGCTCGCGATGTACTGGTCGATTTCGCCGCCCGGCGCTTCCGTAAATCCGTCGACCAGCAGCACGATCGCGCCCGCATCGCGCCGCACATCGCCCGTCGGTATGAACAGCAGAGAGTAGCGGATTTTGTTTCGAAACGTGATATGGAGGGCCACCTGGCCGAGCCGCGCATTCTCGACCGCGAACGCGCGTCCGCTGTAATCGGACACCACTGTCTTCAGATCGAGATTCACCGAAGCGACGGGAAGGTCCGCGGGCACCTGCACGAGCCACAGGTCCCGGACGTGACCGATGCCCTCGAAGTCGATCGACCGTTCACGGATCCACTCGGGCTTGATGCCGTAACTGTCGAGAACATTGCGCACATCTCCTTCCAGACTCTGGACCGACTGCAGGTCGCGTCTGTCCTGCATGCGCTCGATGTTCGGCTGCACGAGCGTCACGTAGCGATCGGCGACGAACAGAATGACGATCAGCGCGACGAGGAATCCCGCGATCCAGATACGGCGACGCAGGCCGCGGTCGTTCTCTTCGTCCGCGGCGAGCATCGCGTACACACGATCCCGTTCGTCTTCGTCGAAATGCTGCTTTCTCATTTTCCGGTGAACGCAGGCACGCGTTTTTCGAGAAAGGCCGCCGTGCCTTCCTTGAAGTCTTCCGTGCCGCAGGAGATGCCGAAAAGCGCGGCTTCGGTCGCAAGCCCCTCGCGCAGTCCCATCTGCGGGACGCAGCGGAGCGCCTGCAGCGCGAGACGCACGGCCGGCTGTCCCTTCGCTGCGATTTTCCCGGCCAGCTCGCGCGCGATCGTCAGCGCCTCTCCGCGCGGTACGACGCGGTTTGCGAGTCCGATGCGATGCGCTTCGTTCGCGTCGATCATGTCGCCGGTGAGTATCATTTCCGCGGCTCGTCCCGGCCCGATGACGCGCGCGAGGCGCTGCGTGCCGCCGTATCCGGGAATGACACCGAGATTGACCTCCGGCTGACCGAATTTCGAGTTCTCCGCTGCGATGCGGATGTGGCACGACAGCGCCAGCTCACAGCCTCCACCGAGGGCGAAACCGTTGACTGCGGCGATCACGGGTTTGACCGACTGCTCGATGCCGTTGAACACGTCCTGTCCGAACAGGGCGAAGCGCTGTCCCGCAACGGTGTCCTGCGCCGAGAGTTCGGCAATGTCCGCGCCCGCGACGAACGCCTTCTCCCCCGCTCCGGTGATGATGATGACATCGACGCGCGAGTCCTCGTTTGCCTGGCGGATGGCGTCCTTCAGCTCGACCAGCGTGTCGTGATTGAGCGCGTTGAGCTTGTCCGGACGGTTGAGCGTGATGACAGCGATGCGGTCCGCTGCATCGGACAGAATGTTTGCGTATGACATGAGGCCTCTCCTGATGGATCGGGTGCCGGGTGCGTTTTCCGCGCCGTTTCGGCGAATGTGAGAACACCTAAGATACGCGCCCTCACGGTTCAAATCCAATGCCGACGGTATGGGTTGCGCCCAGTTCGGTGTGGATGGCGGCGGCGTACTCGAAGCGAAGCGCACCGCGACGGACGGCAAAGCCTGCTGTCCACGTGCGGCTGACGGTCGCGGTTCCGCAGCGCAGTGCGAAATGCTCGAGAAATCCGTACTCCGCACCGAAGCGGAGATTCATCGGATGCCGCGCCTCCTTCTCGCAGTCGAGGGTGAGCAGTAATCCGTCGTGCGTCCAGGCCAGTCCGGCGCAGAGTCCGGCGGGCATGCGTTCATCTGGAGCGATCGCGGGCATGTTCAGCGCGAAGCCGACCGCGGCTGCCTCCAATCCTTCCGCGATTCCGCAGCGCACGCCCGCATCCACCAGCGGAACGAGGGTGCTGCCGTACCGGGAGATTTCGATATGCAGGGCGGAGATGCGCAATCCCGCGGACAAGGCCGGACCGATCGGGATGGCCGCGGAGAGATCCATGCGATGCTCTGCATAGAGTTCGTAGCCGTACTGCTGCACAGAAACGGCTGCGACCCAGCTCTGAAATGGATGCAACCAGGCGCCTGCGGCGGAACCGAGTTCCGTCATGCCGAAACGCGCCGGTGTCCAAAGCAGCACGCCGCCTCCGGTGCTCCCCGTGATCATGGCGGGGTTGTACAGCGCCGTCTCCGCTCCGCCCTGCACCGCCGCCGCACAGCCGCCCATGGCCGCGGCACGCGGCCCCCGTTCCCGCAGTTCGCCGCCCGTACGGAAGGTGCCGAGCCGCATCTGCATCGATCGCGCGGAAAGGCGATGCGGGCCTGTGATCTGCGGCACCGCGATGCAGAGCAGGAAATAGCAGGTCATCCGCAATGCCTTGCCGTGCCTGCGTGATTTTTCTATCTTGTCGTGATATTGCCCTTTCATTTTCATCAGTCTCCCATGTTGAAAAAGTTTTCAATACTCCTGTTCCTCATCATGCTCGCGGCTGCCCCGCTCCGCGCGCAGGAAATCGATCTGACGACGGAAGTGACGATGGACATTCTCACTCCTTCGCAGAAGGACTATCTCGGCGACTTCGAGCAGAAACTGAAGGACTACGTCAACAGCCACCGCTGGTGCGACGTGGAATTCTACGGTGACAGAATCCCCGTGCGGATGAGCGTGAATTTCCTTTCAGGCTCGGAGGCCGGAGAATTCAGCGCACAGGTGGTGGTCGACGCGCAGCGCCGCACATGGAAGGAAGGGCGGCCCACGCAGCTGACATCCCTGATCTTCCGGGTGATGGATCCGAAATGGTCGTTCAGCTACATCAAGGGCACGCCCTTCGTGCACGACGAATACCAGTACAACGAGATCGCGAGCTTCATCGACTTCTACATGTACGTGATCCTGGGAATGGACTTCGACAGCTACGAACCGCTGATGGGCACGCCGTACTATTCGAAGGCACTCACGATCGCGCAGCGTTCGCAGAGTTCCCGGCAGATGGGCGAATGGCAGGGCCAGAGCAACCAGTACAGCCGCATGAGCCTGATCTCCGAACTGCTCAACGCGCAGTATGAGAAGTACCGCGAAGCCCTGTACTGGTATTTCTACGAAGGCATCGATTTCATGGAGACGGAAAGGGAAATGGCGCAGAGCGCGGTGGCGCGGGCGGTGGAAAACGTCGCCGAAATCCTCGCGCGCAGCAACGCGCGGTCGCTGCTCCTCACGATGTGGCTCGAGTCGAAGAGCAGTGAGTACTGCAAGCTGCTCGAGGGCTACCAGGAACGCCCGCGACTCATGAACCTGATGGCGCAGGTCGATCCCGCGCGACAGCAGGTCTACAGGCAATGCATGAATTGACATCCGAGCTCCCTGCTCGAGAATACTGAAGATGTATCGCCGGCGCTTCCCTTCCGGCGATTTTTTCCGCCCCTCCCGCAATCCTGTCAGATCACCGCACGCTCTTCCTTCCTTTCGAATATCATCCGTAACGCCCGCGGATCCGCCGTCGCCGACAGTGCCAGCATCAACTTGATGCGGGCTTTCTGACCGTTCAGGTAGGGCGCGAAGATGACGCCGGCCGCGTGCAGGTTCCTTCCGGCACCGTAGTAACCGTACACATCGTCGGTCACCCCCCGCGGACAGCGGGACACGAGCACGACCGGGATCCCCGCGTCCAATACGCGCAGGATGCCGTCGAACGCGCCGGGCGGGACATTGCCTGTGCCCATCGCTTCCACCACGAGACCGCGGACGCCGCCCGTGATGCAGCTCATGAAGGGGACCTGGTCCATCCCCGCATAGCATTTGAGGATGTGCACAGGCTCGACCGGTGCGGCCATCCCGATATGATCGTGGATGAAGGGCTTGCGGAGGAATACCGGCCGGCCTTCGAAAATCCGGCCTACGGGTCCGAAATCAAAACTCATGAACGTGTCCCGCTGCAGCGTATGCGTCTTCGTCACTTCGCTCGCGGCGTTGATCTCGCCGCTGAGGCAGGTGAGGACGCCCAGCCCCCGGAACTGCCCCGAGAGCAGCACCAGCATGGCGTCACGGATATTCGCCGGACCGTCCCACTCCGGGTCCTCGGAATGATTCATGGAGCCGATCAGCAGCACGGGCTTGTCGCTCCGCA
>CAZWNO010000029.1:0-9865 GCA_964635845.1 uncultured Chromatiales bacterium | reverse complement strand
CGAGGAAATACGCCGTCTCCTCGAGCGTGTCCGTTCCATGCGTGATAATGACGCCCTCGACATCGTCGCGGGCGGTCTCCGCTGCCGCGATGCGCGCGATCTCCAGCATCATCGACGGGGTCACATGCGGCCCGGGGTACATGCCGAATTCGCGGTACTCGATTTCGGCGAGGTCCCGCAGGTCCTTCATGCGCATGAGAATCTGGTCGCCGCTCAGCGACGGTACCGCGCCCCCCGTTGCAGGATCGATGGTCATGGAGATGGTCCCGCCGGTGAAGATCATTACGATGCGCTTCATGCGTCGCTCCTCGAGTGGATGAAATTTCCGGCCGCGACGGGGATCGCGACGCGAATGACCGCGAGCAGCGGGAAGGGCCAGTCTTCGACGCTCACCTGCAGCATGATTTGTCCTTCCCGCATGCCGTCCGAGATGAACAGCACATCCCCGTCCCCTTCTCCCTTCGCGATGCGCCCGAGCGCGTGTCCTTCGACGATCTTCACCGAAATGGCCGGCCGGGAAAACGGGACGCGACCTCCCCAGCTGTTCACCCCCGTGGCGCGGATCCGCGCCGTATCGCTCGCGCCGGAGAACAGCTGCGCGGGTTCGATCTCGACCTCATAGCGCACGCTGCGCAGCAGGGAAGACCAGGCATAGGTGCCCCCGGCAATGAGCGCGAGCAGCGCGAACAGGAGCAGGGGACCGCGCAGCCGGCGCGCGTGCCCCGGAGTGGAATTCGCTGACTCTGCGTTCATGTTCCTGTCATCCGGTGGTGAAGAGTGCTCCCCTGTCGATCGGAAGGGATTAAACCTGTTTCTTCCCTTCGATGTCCAACGCACAAATCTATCAGGCGCCTCCTCACAAATCAAGGACAAATGCAATGCGACCGATAATTCTCACCGCTGTCTTCCTGCTGCTGGGCGCGGGACCGCTGTTTGCGCAGCCGGGGCTCGAAGCGGGTGCATGGAAAAAGATGAACCTGTCGGACAGCCAGATAAACACCCTGAAGGAAATCCGCTCCACGACGCAGAAACAGATGATCGACCTCCGCTCGGCGCTGCAGAAGAAACGCATCGACATCCGGACTGTCGCCGAGACAGACGATCCCGATCGCTCCGCGTTCGAACGTCTCACACGGGAGATCGCGGATCTCCAGGCGCAGCAGAAAATGCTGCTGTTCGATGCGGATCGGGCAATGAGCAAGAACCTCAATGACGATCAGCTCAAAATATGGAAGCAGATCAAGCAGAAACGCATGGCCCGTGTCATGAGCGGAACGCAGGATCGCGGGGAAAGAATGCGCGGCGGGCGCGGTGCGATGCGTGAAGACCGCGGTGCGATGCGTGAAGACCGCGGTGCGATGCGTGAAGGCCGCGGTGCGATGCGTGAAGGCCGCCCTCGGCTGCGTGGAGGCCAGATGGAGGAAATCCCGATCGAGGATGAGTGATGATGGAACACCGTCAGGTGTCGACGCGAGGTAATGCGTCACGGCGAGCCTCCGCTCCTTGACGCAGTAACGCCCTTCCCATGCCGGGGAGGGCGCCGTTTTTTTTACGTCTCAAGGTTAATAGGACGACTCGCTCTGGACGGCGCCGCACAGCGCCTCGGCCACACGCCGCTTCAATTCCGCGAGAGGAATGTCCGCGACAGTCGCACCCGACGCAAGCCGGTGTCCCCCGCCGCCGAACTGCCCGGCGATGTCGTTGACCGCGATGCCCCCACGTGAACGGAAACTCACCTTGATCCGGCCATCGATCTCCGTGAGCAGCGCGGTGGCCTCGACGCCACGGATGGCGAGGCCGGTGTTGACGACGTTCTCCACATCCTCGACGGTTGTGCCGGTGTCCGTGAACATTCCCGCTGTCACAGTGAGAAGGGAAACACGCCCGTCGCAGTACCGCTCGATTCCGGCGAGTATCATCCCGAGCAGCTGTGTGCGTCCCATCGGATAATCGTCAAAGATCAGCCGGTGGGTGGATGTGGGATCGACTCCGGCCTCCAGCAGCCGGGCGGCGATGCGATGCAGGCGCGGCGTCGTGCGCTCGAAACGGAACATCCCGGAATCGGTCATGATACCGACGTACAGTCCCAGTGCTGTTTCATACGGCAGCAGGGCCTGGTCGCCGTCGAGCACGTCGTACACGATTTCCGCGGTCGACGATGCTTCGGGAATGCTGCAGTACGCATCGGCGAAGGGCTTCGGTTCGAGGTGGTGGTCGATGACGAGTTTGCGCCCGCGGGCGTGCTGGAACGTCTGTTCCATCTGGCGGACCCGCCTGACGTCGTTGAAATCGAGCGCCACCAGCAAATCCGCCGCGGCGATGACCGCGTCATGCACCGCGGGATCATACGTCTCATACACCGCGCATGTGGTGAGGAAACCGAGGTTCTCGGGAGGATCGTCGCAATTGATGATGCGTACATCCTTTTTCATCGCGGTCAGCGCGCTTTGCAGCGCACATTCGCTGCCCAGCGCGTCGCCATCCGGATTGACATGGGTTGTCAGTACGATCCGCTCCGCACCGCGCAGGATCGTTCCGCACTCCCCGACTCCAATCATCGGCAGCTGTTGCTGTGTCATTCCATTTCCTCCAACTCGGCCGCGAGCAGTTGTTTCTGATGGATATCGGCGTAGAGGCCCTGAAGCGCGACAAGCTCGTCGTGCGTCCCCTGCTCGGTGATCCGCGCCCCGTCGATCACGATGATATGATCGGCGTTCTTCACCGTCGAGATGCGATGACTGATCAGTATGCTCGTGCGCTCGGCCATCACGTCCCTGAGCCGCAGGAGGATGTCTTCCTCCGTGTGCGTGTCCACGGCCGACAGCGCGTCGTCGAGGATGAGGATGCTGGGTTTCCGGAGCACCGCACGCGCCAGACTGACGCGTTGCTTCTGCCCTCCCGACAGCGTGATGCCGCGCTCGCCGAGCATCGTCTCGTATTGCCCGGGGAAATCCGCGACATCCTTGTCCAGCTGCGCGATGCCTGCCGCCCACAGGACCTCCTCTTCCGCCGGTTCATCCACGCCGTATGCGATGTTGTTGCGGAGCGTGTCGGAGAAAAGGAAGGTTTCCTGCGTGACGTAGGCGATATGCCTGCGAAGCGTACCGAGGGGGATGCGGCGGATATCGACACCGTCGATGCGTACGGTCCCTTCCGTTGCATCGGCGAGCCTCGGAATGAGATTGACCAGTGTGCTTTTCCCCGACCCTGTCAGCCCGATGATGCCGAGCGTGGATCCGGCGGGCACATCGATGGTGATCCCGCGCAACACCTCCACTCCCTCCGGCGAATAGCGGAAATGCACGTCCTCGAAGCTGATCCTCCCTTCGATGCGCCGGATGTCATGGTCGGTCGCGTCATCGTCTGTGATGTCGGGCACCGCGTCGAGCACGCGCTCGAGCCGCTTCATCGAGGCCGACGCGCGCTGGATGAGGCCGACGACCCAGCCGATCGCCGCCATCGGCCAGATCAGCATGCCGAGGTAGATCAGGAACTGCGTCAGCTCGCCCAGCGTCAGCCTGCCCGCGATGACCTCGCGTCCGCCGAGCCAGAGGATCAGGATCGTCGAGAAACCGACGAGGATGCCGATCATGGGCATGAACAGTGACTGGATCTTGACCATGCGCATGTTGCGGACGCGGTACTCCTCGCTCAGCGCATGGAAGACGGAAGTCTCGTAAGCCTCGCGCAGGTAGGCTTTCACGACGCGGATGCCGGAGATGCTCTCCTGTGTGCGGGCGGTCAGCGTGCCGTATTGTTCCTGGATCTCCTCGTAGCGCCTGTGGATCAGCGAACCGACGCGATTCACGGCATAGGAGAGGAAGGGCAGTGGCAGCAATCCCCACAGCGTCAGCAGCGGATCGATCTCCACCAGCAGCCAGACCATGATGATGAAGCTGAACACCGTGTTGGCGGAGTACATGACGGCCGGACCCACGAACATGCGCACCGCGGAGATGTCGTTGCTCGCATAGGCCATCAGGTCGCCGGTCGTCGTGGTCGAAAAGAAACCCTGCGAGAGACGCTGCACGTGCTCGAGAAAGTCGTTGCGGAGATCGTATTCGATGCGGCGGGAGACGACGATGATGGTCTGGCGCGTCAGGTAGAGGAAGACGCCGCTCGCGGCGGCGATCCCGACGAGCAGCAGCGCATAGCGCAGCAATGTACCCGACGACACCTTTCCCTGCAGTCCATCCACTGCGTCGCGGATGATCACGGGCGCGATCACGGCGAAGACCGTCGAGAGGAAGATGTAGAATATCCCCCACAGGAGCGTACGACGATAGCGCCGGAAATAGGGCTTGAGCCGCAGAAGTGATTTCATTCCAGTCCCCACGATTCGAGTACGGCGAGCACTTCGGTCCAGGAATGCGCGACGGCGTCCGCGGCGGTGCGCTCGGAATCCTGCTCTCCGTGATACCTCCCGCTCTCGTCGCCCCGGAAGAGAATGGCGCGCATCCCGAACGCCTTGGCGCCGGCGATGTCGGTGCGCTCGATGTCTCCGATGTGCACCGCGCTGGCCGGTGACGCGCCGAGCGCGTCGAGAGCGCGCTGGAACATCCGCGGATGCGGTTTGGAGACGCCGGTCTCGTCGGAGAAGATCAGGGCGTCGAAGTGGCGATCCACGTCATGCGCTTCGAGGACCCGGCGCAATGCGCGCCCGGGGGAGAAAGCCGTGTCGGAGATCAGCGCCAGCGGAACCCGCCGCGCGAGCGTGTCGAGCGCATCCGCACAGCCCGGAAGCAGCCCGGGCATTCCCTCGATGATGCTGTCCTCGATTCGGGTCACAACCTCTGCGTGCAGCTCTTCGGGAACCTCGAGTCCGAGATATCGCCAGATGACATCGAGGCTCTCGGCCGCCGACAGCGTGCGCTGTTCGCCGTACCAGTGCTGTTCGAAGGTCGCGTAGGAATGCGCGAACGCCGCGGAGACCTCCTCCTCGTCCCAGGGCCTGCCGACGCTGCGATACACTTTTTCCAGGGCGCGGTTGCGCGCAGCGCGCCGAAGTGCACCGTTGCGCGAATCGACGGTGGTGTTCCAGAAATCAATGGTAATCGCCTGTATCATGCCAACCACACCCAACAATCAAGTGACGGGAAAAGATTCCGGACTGGTACCCGGCCGCGGGATCTCCGCTCGCGCGGATTCACGATCTCAGCCGATAAGCGCGAAACCAGTGTATGGCTGAAGCGGCTTCGGGACGATGATCTTTCCCTCGGGTGTCTGGTAGTTCTCCAGAATCGCAACCATGAGGCGCGACGTCGCCAGTCCCGAGCCGTTGAGCGTATGCACGAACCGCGGTTTGCCCTGCCCGCCGTCGGGACGATAGCGGATGTTCGCGCGCCGCGCCTGGAAGTCCTCGAAGTTGCTGCAGGACGAGGCCTCGAGCCAGGTGTTTTCCGCGGGTGACCATACCTCGATGTCATAGGTCTTCGCCGAGGCGAACGAGGTATCACCCGTGCACAGCAGCAGCACGCGGTACGGAATCTCGAGCAGCTGCAGGACGTGTTCCACATTCCCGACGAGAGCCTCGAGTTCGTCGTACGAGGTCTCCGGCTCCACGAACTTGACCAGCTCGACCTTGTTGAATTGATGGACGCGCAGGAATCCCTTGGTCTGTTTGCCGTACGATCCGGCTTCGCGGCGGAAACAGGCCGAATACCCGCAGAAATACGTCGGCACCTGTCCGGCGTCAAGAATCTCGTCGCGGTAGATATTCGTGATCGGCACCTCGGCCGTGGGGATCAGATACAGGTCGTCATCCACGCAGCGGTACATGTCTTCGGCCATCTTCGGCAGCTGTCCCGTGCCGTACATGGAATCGGTGTTGACCGCGAAGGGAGGAAACACCTCGCGGTAGCCATGCTCCCTCAGATGCGTGTCGAGCATGAAGTTGATCAACGCGCGCTCGAGCGTCGCGCCTTTCCCGAGATAGAGAGGGAATCCGCTGCCGCTGAGCTTTGTGCCGCGTTCGAAATCCAGGATGTCGTGCCTGCGGCCGAGTTCCAGATGGTCGAGCACCTGATGCTCGGGTTCCTCGTTCTGGCGCATGGTATGAGGAGGAATCCAGGACCGCAGCTCGACGTTGTCCGCGGCGCCGCGCCCGACGGGCACACTCTCGTGACACAGATTCGGCAGCATCAGCACGAGGTCCCGGAGTTCCGCCTCCACCGCGCGCAGATCCTCGTCGAGCTGCTTGATGGTGTCGGAAACCACCTTCATGCGGGAGATGCTCTCTTCCGCATCCTTCCTTTCCTTTTTCAGCTGCGCGATCTCCTGCGAAACCACGTTGCGCGTATTCTTGAGCTGTTCCGCTTCCGCGATGATCCCGCGGCGGCGGCGGTCGATTTCGATCACCGCATCCACATCTCCCTTTTCATTTTTATTCCGTACGCCCTGTCGAACGACGTCCGGGGTTTCGCGTATGCGTTTCATGTCGAGCATGTCGGTATCTCACCTTTGCTGGTGTTAGAAAAATCTGTTGTCGGCGAGCAGTTCGGTATGCGACGCGCCGTCGCGGAGCTGCTGGCGCATGCGTTCGAGCCCGCGCGCGACATCGCTCAGGCGTTCGTTGCACGCGGCTTCGAATTTCAGCGTGATGAACGTGCTGTCGGGGGGACGATGGGCCGCCTGCCCTGTCTCGGCCGAGGTGGTCGGCAGGATCAGGTCCGGATCCAGGTTGAATGCGTCGGCGATCTTCACTGCGAATGCATGCCGGTCGATGGACTCCGGTCCCGACACGTGGTACACGCCCTCGGCGCCACGCTCGATCAGCTTGAGAATTCCGAATGCCAGATCGTCGGCCAGTGTGGGATTTCCTTTCTGATCGGTGACGACGTGGAAGGGTTCCTTTTTTTCGAGCTGCGCCGTGACCCAGGAGACGAAGTTCGGACGTACGTCGTAGCCCGTGCCGTACAGAACCTGTGTGCGTACGACGAGCCCCGCGACGGGACTCGAGAGCAGCGCATTCTCCGCGGCCAGTTTCGACTTCCCGTAATAGCTCACCGGACGGGGCCGCGACTGCTCGTCGTAGGGCGCCTCTTTTCCGTCGAAGACATAGTCGCTCGAGAGCTGCACGATGCGGCACCCGTCGATACGGCGGGCGGGGATGATCAGGTTCTTCAGTCCGTCGACGTTGAGACGCCAGGCCGCGAGCCTGTCCTCCTCGCATGCGTCGACATTGGTCATCGCAGCGGTGTTGATGATCACTTCCGGATGGTAGGAACCGACGAGGCTTTTGACATCGCCGAGGCGTGTGATGTCGAGCTGCTGATAATCAAAGCGCTTGTTGATGAAGAAGGTACGCGCGGGGAGATCGGTCAGCAGTAGCTCGTGATTCGTTTCGCGGCCGAACACCAGCGCGAGTTTCTGCCCCAGCAGACCATGGGCGCCGATGATCATGATCTTCATGCCGCACCCCGCAGCATATGCGTCCGCAGCCCGGACATACCCTGCGATCCGGGGAGGCCGGCGACGAAGGACGCCGCACGCGCCGCCCTGGCCGCGGCGTCGGTCAGGTGCTCGCCTCGCGCGAGTCCCAATGCGAGCGTGCTTCCGAATGCGTCACCGCAGCCTGTCGCATCGACGAGCCGCGGCGGAGGCAGCGCTGGAACATGCAGAGCGTCCGCCGGAGCGCTGTAGAGATCCGCGCCCGCTTCGGCGCGCGTCAGCACGAACAGGCGCGGCGCGGCGACGTCGAACAGCATTCGCACCCGCTCCGCCTCGCTATCGGCGGGAACCAGCGCCTCGAATTCGCGCTCGTTGCACTGCAGCACGTCCCCGGCATTCACCCATTGCTTCCAGTGTTCCGCGGGTGCCGGTTCGCGGCGGCCATCCGCGTGGACGCGATAGGCGATCATGTGCAGATCGATGTAGACGAGACGACCGCTCCCGCGCAGGAGTGCGGCAGTTTCGAGCGATATGTCCTGACCGGTCATCATATTGAGATAGACCAGATCCGCGACCGCGAGCACGGGCAGGATGCGATCGGGCGGGATCGGACCGAGACTCCGCACCAGCTGCGTGTTGTACTGCGAGGAGGAAACATGGAAGAGCCGAACCCGCGTGGTGTCCTGGTTCACGGTCCAGCAATGCCGCGCATCGATCGCGGGAAATTCCTTCGCGAGCGTCTGCATGACTTCGTTGGCGTCCTTCCCGTAGGGGAATACCGGCAGCAGTTCGTCGCCGAAGGCCATCAGCGCGCTCAGCGCGGTCAGCGGAAAGGTGATCCCTCCGGGTGTCCGGTACACCTTTCCTTCATAGCTGTGGATTTCGTCGAGGACCAGATGTCCGAGCACCAGGATTTTCATTTGCCTTTCGGCTCGCCGCCTCCCTGCTGTGTGCCCTTCCCGTCCCGCTGCGTGCGGAGCTCCGCTTCGCGCTTCTCCAGCTCCTTCAGACGCCGCTGCAGTTCGCGCATCTTCCGGACGTAGGACGATTGCACCGGCTCTTCCGACTCGAAGTCCTCACCCGCGAACACGCGGCCGAACAGCCAGTGCTCGCGCATGGCGTGAATGCTTCTCGCGGCCTGCTCCGCCGCATTGCCCGCGTCGTAGGTCACGTCCGTGAGCGCCGTGAGGAACGTGACGAGCGAGTCGTACAGCGACCGATCGTTCATGAGTAATCCCAGCGTCCCGTCCCCGTCGTCGACTTTCTTGAGGATCGACGCCGCATGGTCGGTCATGCGCACGGTGTTGTCCATCGCGGTGTCGGCCTTCACGGCGATGGCGTCGAGCGTCCGGACACTGCTCGAGAGCAGCTTCGACAGTTCGCCGAGCTGCTTGTTGGTCAGCTGCAGACCTTGCTCCATTTCCGCCGCGACGCTGACAAGGCGGGTGTAGAATTCATCGTCGGTCAGGAGTTTGCCCACGGTGCCGCCGCCGGTGTTCATCCGGTGCAGGAGAATGTTGAGTTCATTCGCGACGAGCTTGACCGTGTCGGCGATGGAAATGAAATTGTCCGCGACGCTGCTGAGGGCGAACGGTGGTACGCCGTAGATGAAACCGTAGTCGGGAAGGTTTTCCGCTTTCGGCGAGCCGATGCTCACGCTGATGAATTTATTTCCGACAAGGCCCTCCTGTTTGATTTCGGCCTTCGAATCCGTCTTGATGAAATTGCGGACGTCGTAGTCTATGCGCAGGAGCAGGCGGATGGAGTCGGCTTTCGGAGTGAGACGTATATCCGTTACCGTTCCCACGTTATATCCCGAGAGCATGACCGCGGCGCCGGGTTTGACGCCCTCGACGTTGGCGAAATTCACACGCACGTAAAATGCCCGGCTGAAAAGCTGGCTCTTCTCACCGACGAAGAATATCCCGACCGTGAAGGCGAGAACGCCGACAAAGATGAGAAATCCCACGCGTGCACGAGAGAGGCTGGTCTTCTTCATAGTACTACCTGAAAGAATGCCCGTGTGTACGGATCGGTTGAGGCTTTCAATTCCTCGAAACTGCCGCTGTGCTGGAACACGCCGTCATCGAGAATATAGATGCGGTTCGCGATGATGCGGGCGCATTCGAGGTCATGCGTCACAGTGATCGACGTGATGCCGAACTGCTCCTCGAGACTGAGGATGAGCTCGCTGATCTCGCGCGCCGTGATGGGATCGAGGCCCGCGGTCGGTTCGTCGTATAGCACGATGCGCGGATGCTTGATGATCGCCCGCGCGAGCCCGATGCGCTTCTTCATGCCGCCGCTCAGTTCCGACGGCATCTTGTCCACCGCGTCCTCGAGACCGACCAGCCGCAGCTGCTCGAATACGCGCTCGGCGATCTCCTCCTCGCTCGACTCCGTGTGCTTCCGCAGCGGGAATTCGAGGTTCTGGCGGACAGTGAGCGAATCGTACAGCGCGGCATACTGGAACACG
>CAZWNO010000028.1:27912-35972 GCA_964635845.1 uncultured Chromatiales bacterium | reverse complement strand
TGGGGGTCACCACGGTGGCCTGTGGCGACAGCAGCCTCCCCAGTGGCGCCAGGTCACTCTCATCCGACCCGCGGCCGTGCAGCAATACCAGCAATGGGCCGTCCGGCGATCCCTCGTCGATCTCGAACTCGAGCGGCAGCGTCACCCACACCTCCGTGATTGGTCCGGCTTAATGGTTGCCCGGTCAACCCCGTTCCCGCTACCTTGTTGGCCCGGAACGGGACGTGGCGCAGCCCGGTAGCGCACTACCTTGGGGTGGTAGGGGTCGCGGGTTCAAATCCCGCCGTTCCGACCAGAGAATGCGAGCATCGATGCAAGTCGGTGCTCGTTTTTTATTCGAACATCCTCTCCCCTCCCAATTTCCCCCTCATTTTCTCCGTCGTCTTGAAATGCAGCTTGGCGTACTTCTTCAACCCTCCCGGTCCCTCGGAAGCGACGATGTGCCGCGCGGCTTCCAGGATGCCGCGCTCGTCGGAGGCACCGAGGGGGAGACGGCAGCCGGCCTTCGCTTCGAGCTGCGCCATGCGGCGCGTGAATTCGTCGCGCGCGATGATGGAGGCCGCGGCGACGGCGGGATCGGCCTCCGCCCGCACGTGCTGATGCACGGTGATCGTGCGTCCGCGGGTGAGCAGCGCGCGGCGGATCACCGACTCGTCGGCGAACTTGTCGCAGATGGCGTGGCGTACATCCTCGTGCTTCTCGAGCAGGTCCTCGATGCAGCGCGCGTGCATCCACGCGAGAATGCGCTGGCTGTTCTTTCCGAAGGACGCGCCCGCCATGAATTCGTTGTAGCGCTCGGGCAGCACGGTGACGACGGCGAACGCTCCCGCGCAGATGCGGCGGATGTCCGCGGCCGCGCGGGTGATGCGGTCGGGACCGAGTTCCTTGCTGTCGCGGAGCACGACCGGACGCAGCAGCTCCAACGTCTCCTTCGTCACCATCACTCCTGCCGCGGTGATGGGACCGAAGTAATCTCCCTTGCCCGACTCGTCCACCCCGATCCAGCTTCGCACCTCCGCGTGGAGGAAGGCGCTCCGGAGCGGCTCGCTCCCGTGCAATTGCATCTCGACGAGTTCCCGCAGCGGCGACGCCTTGCCCTGGACCTTCGGCGTGAGCGTGCCCTTTGCATTGAAGTACACCAGCACCTTCACCGCGGCGGAACCCTCGCCCACAGGAGCTTCGACGTTCCACTGCCTGCACTCGGTAGCACCGACCGGCAGTCCCGCGCCCGTGCAGCGCAGCAGGATTTCATCGAGCAGCTGTTCCGCTTTTTCCACTGAATTCACGGCATTCTCCTGTCGTTTCGTGAAGGCCGGGGATAAGATACATCTCTCCGCGCGCAGTTACACGCATGCGCTCCGCGCGATGAATCCTGCCGCGCAACGGATCGCTCCGCGCGATGGATCCTGCCACACAATGGATCACTCCGCGCGACGGATCCTGCCGCGAGGCGGATCGCCGCCGCCGGTTGACACGCATTTCGCCGGGGTCGTATCTTTTCGGATGCGGATTTCACTCGCGAACATTTCGAATCGACATAAGGTCCTCGTCCTTGCCGTGACCGGGCTGGTCACACTGGGCATCGTGATGACGGTGGCATGGACTCCCCGCGCCGATGCTCCCGCACCGCGCATGCGCGTGGCGAAGGGTCCCGTGATGCCGCAGCTTATGGCCGAGCCGGCATCGGAAGGACTGATCGAACTGCGCGGCGAGGTGCGGCCGAACATGCCCTTCATTACCGCCATGCTCAGTGCCGGCATCGACCGCACGACGGCGGATACCATTCAGAGGCATCTCGAGACGGTGGATTTTGATTTCGGACAATGCCGTCCGGGACAATGTTTCACCGCGCAGGTCGACTCCGCCGGCGCGCTGCGGGCTTTCCGCTACGACACCGACCGCCTGCACAGTTACTGGATTCTCCGCAACGACGAGGGCGCACTCAAGGCGCGGACCTGGGAGACGCCCGTGACCAGCGAGCTGCTCTCGATCGAGGGCAGCGTGCGCACGTCGGTGTATCACACCATCATGAGCATGGGCGAGACACCGCAGCTCGTCGCGGATTATGCCGACGTGCTCGGCTACGACATCGACTTCATCTTCGATCCGCGCGTGGGCGACCGCTTCCGCATCCTCGTCGAGCGGCGCACGCTCGACGGCGAAATCACGGGCTACGGTCCCATCCTCGCCGCGGAATACGAGGGCGAACTCACCGGCCGTGTGGTCGGGTACCGCTTCGACCTTTCGGGGAAGGACAGCGCGGGCTATTTCGCACCCGACGGGGAGAATCTGCAGAAGGCCTTCATGCGTTCGCCGCTCAGCCTCCTCCGCGTCACCAGCGGTTTCGGCATGCGCATGCATCCCATTTCAGGCCGGAGAAAAATGCACACCGGCATCGATTACGGCGCACCGACGGGAACGCCCGTCTGGTCGATCGGCGCCGGCACGGTCATTCATGCAGGGCGGAAAGGCGGGTACGGGAACACCATCGAAGTCAGGCACACAGCCGGTGTCGTCACACGCTACGGACATCTGTCCCGCATCCTCGTGCGTCGTGGACAGTCCGTGCGCCAGCATCAGACTATCGGCGCCGTGGGAAGCACGGGCTATTCCACCGGTCCCCACCTGCACTTTGAATACCTGGTCAACGGCGTCTTCACTCCCCCGCGCAAGGTGAAGAATCCCGCTCTCAAGCGTCTGCCGAAAGAGCGCATGCCCGAATTCGAGCTGCACATGGCCGAAGTGGACAGCCTCTGGCAGGCCGCGCCGCGCTTCGGCGGCCGCCCGGTCCGCAACGCCATCGCCGGTGCGAGCAGCCCTGTCGCTTCGACCTCCTGATACAAGATCTCCCCATCGTGGAACCGATACCTCATTGATGGTGCACCGGCGTGTTCAGTCAACATGATCAGTCACGAACAACGTTCAGCGCGACGGTCCACCTCCTGTCGTATCTCTCGAGGACCAGCACATATGCACCCGATGCGAGGCCGTCGAGGCGCAGCGCCATCCCGTTCCACCCCTCGCGCAGAGTGATGCCCTGATCACGCCGCAGACACACGCCCCGCATGTCGTACACGCTGCGATCGACGACCACCGCCTCGTCGGACCAGACGCGGAGGAAGGCCTCATCACGCTGCGGTGTCGGCCACGGCCCCTCGATCAAGAGTCCACGCGTCTGAACTATGTGTCGTTCTGTTTCCGTGCCCTGTTCCAAGGGGAGCTTCGCCAACGATGCAATGTCCATGCTGTCGAGGTGTTGCCGGAGCAGGATCTTCGCATACAGGGCTTCGCGTGACTGGGGCCAGGCGGACTGCAGCGACTGGCAGCGCGAGAGCGCGGCTCCGTGATCGCCGCGGACGCACTCGTCATACACGACGTGCCGCAGGTGGGTGCGACGTACGACCGCATCGTCCGGATTGCCATTGGCCAGTGCTTGCATCGAGGAAGAAAGACCGGTCGTGTCGCGTCGCTTGATCCGCTCGGTGAGCAAAATCTCCGCGGCGATGTTCCGCATCCAGAGACTGTCCGCATAGTCTGCCTTCCCCGCAAGGACGGAAGCGAGGGCGGTCCAGTAGGCGCTCCGGTATCCCGGTGCTCCCTTGAGGGAATCCCTGTCCGCTGTGTTGACCATTCGCCGCCAGGCCTGCAGGGCTGTGATGAACTCATCGCGTGTGGCCGCAAGGTTCGCCGCCAGGGCGAAATCCGTCTGCGCCGCTTGATAGAAGCCCTGGCGCGTGGACGCACGTCCGCGGGCCAGAGCGGAGTTGAACGGAGACTGCAAAGCGGATTTGCGCAGGACGGGGTCCGTCGAGGGAGAGAGGAGGCTGTCCGATGGATCATCCCACTGCGCGATCGCGTCGCGTCCCTTCACGAAGCGGATGGCATCGGGCGTGACCGCGGCCGTGTCCGGATAGTTGCCCCATCCGACGGCGCGGCTCCAGGAGTAGACGACGATGTCCTGTGCGTCCAGCGGATTCGCGCTGTAGTTGTGATGGACCGAATTGTCGCAATGGGATTCGGCGGAAGAGTACCCCACGACACACATGCCCGTGTGGTTATGCCGGATCGAGTTTCCCCGTGTCGTATCACAGGTCGTCGATGGGGACCAGGACTCCCATTCGTTGAGGTAGATATCGGAATAATCGGTCACGTACGCCCCCGTGATGTTGCTGTCGAGCCTGTTGTCATGCCAGGTATCGGCGCAGCCGTAGAGGTAGAGTCCGTAATGGAAGTTGTGGTTCATCCGGTTCTCCATGCTCTCCTGCGTGTCATGCAATTGCATGTCCAGACCGATGTACTCGTTCTTCTCGAACCGGTTGTGCTCAAGGCGTGCCCGTCCCTCGGTGATGCGGCAACCGACGAAATTGTTCGAGAATTCGCAGCGCCGGATGAGCGGATTCGCGCTGTACACCCATACTCCCGGGTACCCATGGTGGATGAAGGCATTCTCGAAGGTGTCACCATGCCAGTTTCCGTAGAGGAGGATTCCGTTCCACTCGTCCCCGGGTTGGCACATGGAATTCTGGTAGGCATGCATGGACTGGACGCGGCACCAGACCGGCGGGTCCGTAATGGAGACCGGTGTTTCGATACGACCATACACATTGATCGCTCCGCCGCGTTGCATGCGCAGCACGCAGAAAGCGTTCAGCTTCAGGAGTGACCGTTTATCGGCAATCGTGCAGTCGAGCAGGCCGGTCACATCCGCGGCAGTGTCGATCGTGATCATGCCATCGTCCCTCGCGATGAAATGACAACCATCGCTGAGCACACAGGATTCGACCGTCAGATCGCCTTCGATGAGAAACATGGAAGTATCGACCAACTGGAGAGTTGTCCCGGCGAGAATCACGGCTCGACCGCCCGGACCGACATGCAGATTCAATCTGCCCGTTATCGTCTTCTCCATTCCACCGAGGTACACGGTACCGCCGTTACCCACGAAGATCCTATTTCGTGGCGCGCCGTACTGCGTCGAATCGCAATGGATCGCACCGAGATACAGGTCCCCGTTGACGACGAGCGAATCTTCGGAATTCCAGGACAGCGTTGCATCATCCGCGAATTCCACCACGGCCGAATCGGCGATCACCGCACCACCCGGGCCGAAATGAAATGCCATTGGCTTTCCGGGTTCAGGTGGTCCGATGACGATCCGGTCCTGGAAAGCGATATGTTTCAGCGTGTCGACGATCGCCGAGTCGCAGTCGAAATAGCGGATGATCCACATTCCGTTATAGGGATCGCTTCCGTAGGTGATTCCCGGACGATTCTGATCGGGCACGTAGCGGTAGAACCCCTTCGCATACATGATCATATCCGGCCGCATATAGAAATGTGCATCTGCCGTGTCGTTGCTCAGAAAGGACTCCGTACGACAATAGGCGCGCACCGCGATACTGTCGCCTGTGAGCTTGAGGATGCGAGCACCGGTGTTATAGCCCGCGAGGTAGAGTGTATTGCCGACGAGTATGGGCTCGTGTAGCCCTGTTGGGACATCGCAGATCTCGGGAATATTGTCCTTGCCGACATATCCTTCTGGATGCGCATCGCTCTCCTGCGCGTCGTAGGCGTTGCTGATCATCGGAATGTCGTTCGCCGTCGTGTCGTTTGTTCCGAGATCGTCGCGTTCCCATATGCGCAGGAAGGCGCCCTGCAAACGCAGCGGATCGACGCCGATGTATTTGGGGTGGTATCTGCGCGCGAAATTCAGACGCAGCGTGTCGTTTTCATCGAGACGATCCCAACCTGAATAATTGATCTGAGATCCATTCTCCCAACGAACTTGTTGTCCGTTGTACTAGATCGGGTATGTTCGCTCGGAAGTCGTGTCGTACCGGTTCGGTGCATAGAAATCAAGTCCTTCCCAAAGCGCAGGAATCCACTGCCCGTTTTCATACTGTCCGGAATTGCTAGACGTAAACTCGTCGACGGTGAGGACGAAATGTCCACCCATCTCGTCATCGTAGGGCAGTACGCTGTGGCAGACACGGTGGTCCCATTTGTTGTTGCGAGAGTCGGCAAGGGGCTGATAGATAGTCGAATCCCACATGACCTTCGTCGGATTGATAATTGTTTCCGGAAACAGTGTGCGGTCTTGGTCGTAATTCTGCTCCACGGTTTCTGTCAGGTTCCAGGCGGGATCGAAAGTCAGGATCTTCATGCCGCTGCGCAGCACGCCGACACCGACGAGGATATCGCCATTCGAACGCGTAAAGGCCTTGACCTCATGATTCTTCACTTCCGTGTGTTGCGTGCAGGAGGGAGTCGGATACATCTCGATGTCGGAGAGAAGATCGAACGTCGAAGGCGTCGACAGATCGACGATGCGCAGGATGTTCAGATTCGTGGCGAGGAGGAGATGATGATCGTGACCGAAGATCATCTCGTTGTATTTTTTCGCGGTCAAGATGGAGTGTTTGGAGATATACGCCCCACCATAACCTGATGTATCAATTGTTTCTCCGCTTTGAATCCTGCTCATTATAGCTGGATTGACAAGCACATCCAGGTACAGGTCATTACCGGCAGTGTCCGATCTTGCCCTTACTCCATAGAAGATCAACCGCGTTGTGTCGCCATACTGGAAACTCTCAATGTCGCCTGCTCCGATGCTGTCCGGAAGGTTGATCCTTCCCAACCGGACCGGCTGGGAAGGATCGGTTACATTGTAGAATCTGAAAGCTGTGGTGTCAGGAAGCAGACTATCTCCCGTGGCATGAAATTCTTTCACGATCAGGTAATGGTTCGCGTTGTATGTAAAGTACTCAAACTGATTGCTGAAGGTGTTAACCCCGAAGCGATCGAGGATGGCCATGTTGCGCGCGTACTTGAATTGCGGAGCAACGGGACTCTCGAAGCTCATCGTTTGCATCTGCTCGGAGGGTGGTGGCGCTTGGGAAAGTGCTGTCAAGACTGGGAATAAGTTCCACGCGAGCGCGAGAAGCACAATCGCGGATGACCGCATTGTGGACTGTTCCATCTCTGCCTCCTCCAAATCGTGAATCGGATACCTTTCTATCTGACTATCAGTACCTTCGTTGCAGCGATCTTCCGCCCGTCCGTCAGACGGACAAAATAGAGTCCCGGCGGGATAGGAACACCAGACGGTCCGGTACAATCCCATTGGACCAATTCCCCTCCTGACACTGTAGCGAATCGCGTACATTCACGCCCGAGCACATCGAGGATGCGCAGAGTTACACTTCGCGACTTGTCTGGGCCCTGCCAACTGATCGTTACCCGGGAATCGGCAGGATTAGGGAACACCTCGAGCCGGGGTGTTGATGCTAGCGGCGTTGCTGCGGATCCGGTTCCAGTCACGGCTTGAGTGACGATTCGATAGATACCATAGAACGGAATCGTGATATAGATATATTCACCGGTATAGTCGAGATACATCAGCGCGCCGTTCCGAAATGCCTCCATATCACCGTCCCAGATCGAATTGCCATCCGTACCGCGCAGCAATCTCCAGCGTTCCTCGTCGAAGAGATAGATTCCCGTATTTGTCACGGTCAGCGTTTTGCCGTGCGATTGAAAGCCGTCCCTGCTCGTGGTAGTACTGTCTAGCCCTGCGCGCATCACCTCCCAGGTCCGCCCGTAATCCTTCGAACTCGAATCCTCGGGACGGTAGCGGAAAATACGATCGTCCTTGCTGCTGGAGAACCAGCCGCTGATATGAACACTACGGTTGATCCATTCGAATGACTGCCCGCCATTCTCGATCAGGTAGAGCCCGGAATAGTCGAAGGACGGGATCGGATTCAGTTCGGAGGCGGCAACTACGATGCGCAATGGATCTCGTTGAGTGGGACAAGGCGTAACCGAAGAACAGCTGATCGGCAGCGTCCGCCATTCCCAGCTTTCGCCGCGATTCGATGACCAGCCGATGGAGTTCGTGTTGCGCGATGCGTAGAGCCATCCGGGGAATCGCTCGGAAGGGATACCGTGAAATGTCGCTGGCGGATAGAGGTCCGTCGGGCGTGGAAACGATGTCGTCACCAGCACCGTGTCGGGCACGGACTGCCCTGCGACTCCCGTCAGCAGGATATGGAGGT
>CAZWNO010000028.1:0-27902 GCA_964635845.1 uncultured Chromatiales bacterium | reverse complement strand
CCGGCATCCACCGAGAGCGTCGACAACGTGCTGTTTACTGTAGAGAACAGGAGGTTCCATGTATATCCTCCATCATCGCTTTCGAGCAGATTCGCGACCAGCTTCCCGGGGATTTCCTGCCCTTTGATCATCACGAACATTGTATCATCATGCGCATGCGCAAATTCGATGTGATCGGCTCGAAACATTTCGGGCGGCGATGGCACCGGCGCCCAGGTATCGCCGAAATCGGTCGAGCGAATCAGTCCCCGGAGCGGCACCGTGGCGATCAGATCCGTGCCGACCTGCACCACATCCTCGACGCGAAAATTCGTGATCTGACGGAACGTCCGTCCGGAATCCGTCGAGCGCTGCAGCGTGTGGCAGATCGGGTAAATCTCCGTTGAATCACTCAGTTGGAATCGCTTCTCGGTGATGACGTTGTCATGGAAGCAATCTCCTTGATTAACTCGAATTGATAGTCGAGTCGCCATTTGCCATGTCTTTGCAGTGTCATATGATTCGAATAGCTCGCTGCTGTCACGACCAGAGAAGATCGTTAACACCATCAGTGTGTCACGAAGCTGATGGAACAGCGATGACCGTGCAGTATGCGGAAGCGGGTAAGCGGTCCAGCTTCCCCCCCCATCGGATGTTACAACAACAGAGTTTTGACGGAGCAGAATTATTATACTGTTGTTCTCCGGAACGGTGAATAGATCCAAACCGTAGTCGTTGTCAGCTGGATTGATATCTCTCCATGTACGTCCGTCATCCTCCGATATCATTAACCGTTGTGCACCATCTTCCCAGATAAAAATATTTCCTTCCGGAGTAATCCTTGTCCGGCTTTCGCCTCCGTGGTGGCCTTGGCCAAGGACGAGCAGAGAATCCCATGTAATACCCCCGTCACTCGATCGGTAAACGCCATCGCTGGCGGTTGTCAAGTACAGGCGACTCTTGGAATCGAAGGCCAGATCGATGTATGATCTTCGGAATGGTACTTCGACCTGTTCAATCTTCGTCCAGCTCTGACCGCCGTCCGTGGACCGGTAGAAATCCCTATCGCGGATATACCCAACGATCTCCATCGGGTTGTACGGATTCTGCACCAGTTTGTCGAGATACCCGAGGTTGAGGGGCAACCGTTCCCACTGCTGGGCGAAGACCGAGTTTCCACAGAACAGGACGCCAACGATTCCCGCGACGCACGCCCACCGCCAGATCAGAAGAATCATACGGAAAGGATCTCCATGACATAAAAAGACTGTAATATCCTGATGGTTAAATGCACAGGATACCGGTCGATTCACTCAATCGCAAGGCAAATAGGTGTCCCTACTTATCTTCGTGGGGAACCAGGTACGGTAGCTGTTCGGATCGCTGCCATTCTGGCTGCTCCGGAACCGTTTGCTTCACACGCCGGGAGGCGATACTTTTTTCATTCACAATCGTTCTCCCGTCCAAGGATTAACATATGAGACCAATCATTGCAGTACTGTTCCTCCTGCTCGCCGCCCCTGTCCTTGCCCAGGTTCTTCCCGGCGACAATCTCGAGGTCTCGGGCATTCCGGCGATTCCGCAGCAGCTGGTGGACCGCACGAACCAGTACCAGAACGTCCGCGGCGCGGGGGTGCTGGACTGGGATCCCGCCGGCGGCCTGTATATCGCGACACGTTTCGGCAACACCGCCCAGGTGCATCATGTGGCCACGCCCGGCGGCGCGCGCAGGCAGCTCACCTTCTTCAACGAACCGGTGTCGGGCGCCTCGCCCGATCCGCGTGAGGGGAAATCCGGATTCGTGTTCTCGCGCGATGCGGGCGGCGGGGAGTTCTACCAGCTCTACTATTTCGACAGGAAAAGCGGACAAAGCACTCTTCTGACCGACGGCAAGAGTCGCAACTCCGGCGCGAACTGGTCCCACAGGGGCGATGTGTTCGCTTTCTCCTCCAACCGCCGCAACGGCACCGACACCGACGTGTGGATCATGAATCCTGACGCCCCCGGAGAGGCGCGCAATATCACGAAAAACGAGGGATCCTGGTATCCCTCCGAATGGTCACCCGACGACACGCGGCTCGTTGTCACCCGTTACGTCTCCGCCAACGATTCGCGGCCGTACATCCTCACCCTCGCGAGCGGTGACACGACGCCGCTGTTCGAGGAAGGGAAGGCGGTTTCATACGGCGGCTTCGAATGGACCCCCGACGGGCGCACGCTGTTCTACACCTCCGACGAGGACGGCGAATTCAGCCAGCTGCATGCCTACGAAGTGGCGACAGGGAAGAAGATCAATATCACGCCCGAACTGCGATGGAATATCGAAGGCGTCTCGCTCTCCGACGACGGCCGCCATCTGGCCTACACGACCAATGAAGACGGCGCGAGCGCGCTGCACCTGTTCCGCCTGCCGGATCTCACGCCGGTGAAGCATGATGCGATTCCGGTGGGACTCGTAGGCGGACTCGATTTCTCTCCCGACAGCAGGCAGCTTGCACTGAGTATCAATGCGGCCGACAGTCCCACCGACGCCTGGGTGATCGATCTCGCCACAGGCAGGCTCACGCGCTGGACCTTCAGCGAAGTCGGTGGACTCAACACCGAAGCCTTCGTCACGCCGAAGCTCATCCGCTACCCGACATTCGACAAGGCGGAGGATGGTGCGCAGCGGCAGATACCGGCGTTTGTCTATATGCCGGAGGGTGCGAAGGGGAAAGTGCCGGTCATCATCGACATTCATGGCGGACCGGAGGGGCAGTCCCGCCCGTACTTCTCCTCCACCGCGCAGTACTGGGTCAACGAACTCGGCTGCGCCGTGATCCTGCCCAACGTGCGTGGATCCACCGGCTACGGCAAGACCTGGCTCGCGCTCGACAACGGTTTCAACCGCGAACACTCGGTGCAGGACATCGGGGCCCTGCTCGACTGGATCGCGCGGCAGCCGGAGCTGGACAAGGACCGCATCGCCGTCTTCGGTGGTTCCTACGGCGGGTACATGGTGCTCGCCGCGCTCACGAATTACCCCGACCGCATCCGCTGCGGGGTGGACGTCGTGGGCATCTCGAATTTCGTGACCTTCCTCGAGAACACGCAGAGCTACCGCCGCGACCTGCGCCGCGTCGAATACGGCGACGAGCGCGATCCGGCCATGCGGGAGTTCCAGCTGAAGATTTCCCCGACCAGCAACGCGCGGAAGATCCGCAGCGCGCTGTTCGTCGCGCAGGGCGAGAACGATCCGCGCGTCCCCGCCGGCGAGGCGCGGCAGATCGTCGAGGCGGTGAAGGCCAACGGCATCCCCGTGTGGTCGATGTTCGCGAAAGACGAAGGCCACGGTTTCGCGAAAAAGAACAACCGCGACTATTTCATGTGGGCAACCATTCTCTTCTTTGAAGAGCATCTGCTGAAATAACGCATGGATCACTCCGCCGCACACGGGGAAGCGCCCGCCGCACACGGGGAAGCGCCCGCCGCACAGGTCGTCTCCGCCCACCGCGTGATCGCAACGCAGTTCGACCTCGATGTCGACACGGGCGATGAAACGACGCCGCTGCCCGCGGACGGCATTCGCGGCGCTCTCATCGCGCGCATCGTCACGCTTCTCGACCGGGATCCCGAGCGGTTGATGCACATACTCTATCGCGTGGATGTAGACGAAGGAAGGGTACAGGCGATCCTCCACGATCTCCCGCCCGCGGAGATGGCTCCCGCCCTCGCCGACCTCATTATCGAGCGCCAGCTCGCGAAAGCCGAGACCCGAGCGCGTCACGCCGAATCCGGCAAGGAAGACTGACACAACTTCAACCCCATATACCGGCAGGCCCCCGCATCGCTGCGAAGGCCTGCCGTGGTATGGAGGATGTATGCGGTAATCAGATTTTCTTTGTCCGAATATTCACCGTATCGTCGTCGACCTCGACTTCGATGTTTTCGCGCAGTTCTTCCATGTGGTCATTGAGTTCATCCATATGTTCTTGCAGGGCTTCCTTCAGTTCTTCCAGATCGAGCTCCTTTCCATTGAGTCTGATGCGTAAATGACGCACGCCTTCCTCGATCCCGTCTGTGTCGACATCCATGCGGATGTCGAAGTCATCGCTGTCCAGACCGTCATTTTCCTGCATGTTTTCACCATCCGAGTCAAAGTGGAATATCCGCGGCACGGCGCCGCTCCCGAACTTTCTCATGATGATCCTGCGTTCCGCGTCCTCGTCTTCATCGTCCTTCGCTGTCAGTTCGATAGTCATCTCCTTGCCCTTGCGGAGGATGCTTACCGGAATTTTCTCTCCCTCGTCGAAAGCTCCGAGCACGCTGCGAAAATCGCCGGCGTCCTCGACCGTCTTCTTGCCGGCGCGCACGATCACGTCGCCCGCCTTGAAGCCGGCTTTCTCTGCTTCGCTGTCCTTCTCCACCGATTTGATCAGCACGCCCTCGCCCTCGGGCGCGCCGAAATACTCGCCGAGCTGCCTGTCCAGCGTCTCGATCTTCATGCCGTAGCTGTCGCCTCCGGAAAGCATGGAAAAGGCATGCCCGAGTCCCGCCATCGGGGGTGCGGGAACGCGCGGCACACCGGGAATCCGCGGTTTGCGGATGGATTTCTCCACCACGGCCTTGCGCTGTTTCGCCGCGCCGAGCAGCACGTCGAGCGACATCTGCTTGCCGTCGCGCAGCACGGTCACCGTCGCCTTGTCGCCTTCCTTCAGCTTCTTCAGCGCGTCCGTGAGGTCGCCCGGCTTGCCGAGGGTGACGTTGTTGAACGCGACGAGCTGATCGCCCACCTTGATGCCCGCTTTCCCGGCGGGACTGTCTTCCACCACATCCACAACGATCACGGCACTCTTCTCCTCCTTGACCTCATCCCCTTTCTTGATCTTCTTGACCGTGGCCTTGATCATGACCCCGAGCCACGCGCCCTGTTCGTCCTGCCTCAGCGCCGCGCCGCCGCCGGATGGGAGGATTTCCGAATCCGCCACGGTCCATGTCGCCGCGAGCAGCAGAAATACGGGAATGACAAGCCACACTTTCTTCATGACGGTCTCCACGAAATGGATGATCGAATGCTTTGTTCAGGCAGGATTAGACGGAAACGCCCGTCATTTGTTCCGTCCTCCCCATTTCATTTTCCGAGGCCTCAACCGAAAAATTCTATCGCCCCAAGCCCATCATTCATTATCTTCCATCTATAATTCATAATTCCTAATTCCTAATTCCTAATTTCCCCTGCAACCCTTCGGTGACTCACAGCGTCCTAGCGGCGAGACACCATGTACGCAGGCTCCCTCAATATCGCCATTGCAGCAGAACCCATGCCCGCATTGCCCTATTCGCCGGATGACCGTCTGATCGACCGCTGCGCGGACGGAGACATTCTCGCGTTCCGCGAACTCTATGAACGCTGGAGGTCGCCGTTGTACTCGCTCGCCTACCGTTTCCACGGAAACCGGGAGGATGCGGAGGACAGCCTGCAGGACGCTTTCGTGCACATGTACCGCAGCATCGGTTCGTTCCGCCGCGAGGCGAAATTCGAGAGCTGGATGTACCGCATCGTGATGAACGCGTGCATCAGCGCGAAGCGTCCCCGGCGCAGCGGCGAGCGCGGCATCGATTTCCGCAACGAATCGCTGCATCCCCCCGCCGAGGATCCGGGGAGGGATTTCGCGATGCAGCGCATCCTCGAGGAGGAGATCGCCGGGCTGCCCGAGTTGCAGCGCGCGGTATTCCTTCTCTACGCAGCCGAGAGCATGACGCATCCCGAGATCGCGGAGATCCTGCGCATCGGCGTCGGCACATCGAAATCCTATTACCATCGCGCGCGCACGGCGCTGCGGCAGCGCCTGGCACAGCGCGGCATTCATACACCGGAGATCGAGCCATGACAGCGCAATTCCCCCCCATCGACGATCCCGGCCGTGAGGCGCCGAGGCAGGAGCCCGACGCTCCCGACCTCGAGCAGCTGGCGCGCGCGCTGCCGCTGCGCGAGGCTCCGGATTCGCTCTGGCCCCGCATAGAACAGTCGCTGCGTGAAGAACAGCGGCGGACGGCGGAGCGGCCCGCGGGCTATTTCGAGAGGCTCGCGCGCGGTTTCCGCATACCCGCCGCGACGCTGGCCCTCTATGCGGTGATCCTCCTCGTCGGCGCCGGCATGAGCTGGTACCTGTTAAAGGAGTTCGCCCAGCGCGAGTACTCGCGCATGGAGCAGGCCAGCCTTCCGGACGGTAGCAGCGAGGATATGCTGCAGGACGCCCGGAGCGACATCGAGCAGGCCATGTTCTACTATGAACGCGCGATCGCGAAGCTGACCGTTCTGGCGGAACGCAATCAGGACAAGCTCGATCCGCAATTCGTCGCGCTGCAGAAGGACAAGATCGAGCTGCTGCGATCCTCGATCGACGAGTGCAAGACCGCGCTCGAGAAAAACGGCATGCATCCCGAGGTGCAGCATTACCTGCTCCTCGCCTACAACGACCTGCAGAGCACTCTGCAGCAAATGGTCACCCGCGCCAACTGAGAACAGGAGCGACGTCATGAACACAACATTTCGCAACATCACGCGCAACGCCGTCCTGCTTGCCGCATTCCTGATGCTGACCAGCGCGGCCGCCATGGCGCAGAAATACACGCGCATGGTCCGGGAGAGTTTTCAGACGAAGGCGGATCCCATCGTGGATATCGCCTCGAAATTCGGCACGGTACATGTGACGGCCGGTGCCGGGAACACCGTCACCGCGGTCGTCAAGGTCACCGTGCGTGAGAGCTCCGAGGCCGTGGCGAAAAAACTCGCCGAGGCCGCGCGGGTCGAAATCAAGGGCAGCGGCGATCGTGTGACCGTGCGTACGGCACTGCCGAAGGACATGGATGGCGACGAGGATCGCGGTATCGTCATCGACGTCACGCTCACGGTTCCGTCCGGCGCGCTGCTCGAACTCGAATCGAAATTCGGCGCGGTGGACATCACCGGTGTGCGTGGAAGCGTGAAGGTGAAAACCGGTTTCGGCGCGGTGAAAATCAAGGAGTGCGCCAATCTCGATCTGGTATCGTCCTTCGGCGAGGTCAGTCTCGGCGGCATCACGGGCGGCATCACCGTCGAGTCGAAGATGGGATCAGTGAAGGCGTATGGAATCCCGGGCGGAAAAATCAAGAATTCGTATGGCGAGGTCGAAGTGAAGCATCCGTCGGGCCCCGTCGACATCAGCTCTTCCATGGGAGAAATCACGGTCAAGGGCTGCCGCGGCGGGACGATCACTTCGAGCTACGGCGAAGTGACATTGGTGATGGACAGGTCCTTTTCCGGATATATACAGGCTGAATCGTCTTTCGGCGATATCGAATCCGATTTCGAGCTGCGATCGAAAGAGGAAAAGTACAAGTACGGCCCCACCGGCGAAAAGCAATTTGGAAAGGTCGGCTCCGGCAGCGACCGGCTCTTCGTGAAAAGCAGTTTCGGGGACATCAACATAGAGAAGGAATGACCGCGGACGGAGCCGCGGTAAAAAAATCCTGAATCATTTTTTCCCGAAGGGCGCATCTTTTTGCGCCCTTTTTCGTACTCTTCATTTATGGGTGATTTCCTCAATCACCCCGGCCTGTTCAAATGAACGTACCATTCGGAGTTACTCATGAAACACTTCCTGTTTCTATCCATGCTCGCCCTCGCGATCTGCGCGCAGAATCTCTCCGCGCAACCCGTGTATGGCGAGATGAACCTCGAATATGCGGATGGCTATCTGCTCGCAAAGACGACCATGCCCGACGGTGGCGCCGCATGGTTCGCGATCGATCTCGCCGCGCCTGCTACCGTGGTGACCTCGGCGTTCGCTGGAAATCAGAATATCCGGAAGTTGCAGGGCAGCAACGATCCGCTCAATCCGGGCACGGCCTGGAATGCGCTGGGCGGTTTCGGATTCGCACCGGAGATCGTCGGCAAGACGACACTGCAATTGCTCGATATCGGCGGCATCGGTTTCCCGGATGCGGATGTCATGGTCATGAATCAGACGCCCGCTGTGGCGGGACGCGCGCTCGCGGGTGTGCTCGGTGTGGACATGCTGCGCCGCGCCGAAGTGGCCGTATTCCGTTACGGCAGCAGGCCTGCGCTCGTGCTCAAGAGCAAGGGCAATACGGCGGTCAAGGGCACCATCGAGCTCCCGATGAAAATGACGGACAACACCGTCTTTGTCGAAGGCACGCTCAACGGTCAGAAAGTGGATTTCCTTCTCGATACCGGTTCGCCTGCATCGTACCTGCCGGTGAAAACCCTGCGTCTCACCGGTGCGGCTGCAGTGCCCAACAGCACGCGTGAAATCACGACGCTCGAGGGAACTGCGACCAAGGTGCGCGGCGCGCAGGTCGAATCGATCACCATCGGCGGGGAGACCTTTACCGGACTGCCTTTCCTTATCGGTGAATTGCCGGTCTTCGACCGCCTCCCGGAGTCGGTGACGCCCGTGCTGCTCGGCAATTCCTGCCTCGGAACCATGCAGTTCGTGGAACTGAATTTCCAGAACAATACCGTCCGTCTCAAGAAGTCGTAATCCTTCCGTTCCGGGAAAGGCAAAATCCGCCGTCACGGCGATCCTTCCCTGGGACGATACTTCCGGAAAGCGAGCCTTCTCGGTGACTGGCCTTCTCCAGAGCGATCCATTCCGCGGATCGCTCTTTTATTTTCACGAAAAAGACCAGGATGGTGTTTTTTCCGGCATTTTCATTTGCCGGCACTTCCCGCCTGTGTATTTTTAGGGAAGCCGAATTACGAAGGAATATGACCATGACATCCCGATTTCGCGCGCTGCTGCTCTCAACGATGATTCTGCTCTCCGCCTGCGGCGACCGGCACCAGGGAGGCGGCACCGCATCGGATGACGGATCCGGCTACACCGTGCTGACGGAAGCCTGGCTCAGTACCGATGCCCCCGGCGAGGATGTCGACTCTCCCGTGCTGTGGCAGGGTCCCAACGGCGAGCGATGGATCATCAGCGCCTGCAGGTCGACCGACCGCCTGCTGGTGCACGAGGCAGAGACGGGGCTGCTCATCCGCACCGTGGGCGTGAACGGATCGGGACCGGGACAGTTCAACCGGCCCAACAGCATCGCGGTGATAGACGATCTCGCCATCGTGGTCGAGCGCGACAATCACCGCCTGCAGGTGTTCCGTCTGCCCGCGTGGACCGTGCTGGGCAGCTTCGGCGACTCCGCCCTGATCAAGCCTTACGGCATCGCCGTGCGACGCGACAGCAGCGCGTATGTGCTGTACGTCACCGACAATTACGAAATGCCTGATGGGAGCATTCCTCCGGATGAGTATCTGGGAGCACGCGTGAAGATGTACCGCATGACCGCGGACGAACACCGCGTGAGCGGGGAATTCCTGAAGACGTTCGGCGACGTGGAGGGCGACGGCGTTCTGCGCGCGGTCGAATCGATCTGCATCGATACGACCTACCACCGCCTGCTCATCGCCGACGAGAACGGTGAGGAGAATGATGTCAAGATCTACGATCTCGATGGTGTCTTCACGGAATCGGTAATGGGCAGCGGCGTCTTCCGCTATCAGATCGAGGGCATCGCGCTGTACGCCAGCAGCGACAGCAGCGGATACTACGTCTGCGCGGATCAGGACATGACCGACAACACGTTCCATCTTTTCGACCGCGCGACGCTGGAACACGCAGGCGCTTTCCGAGGTGCCGCGACGGCCAACTCCGACGGCATCATGGCCGCGGCATCCCCCTCCGCGGCATCCCCCTCTGCTGCATCCCCTTCCGCGGGATTCCCCTCCACGAGATTCGCCGAAGGATTCCTTGTCGCCGTGCGCGACGACTGCGGTCTGAGTGCATTCGACTGGACCGCGATCGCGGATACATTGAAGCTGCAGCATCGCATTCCCCCGACGCCGATCGCGACCATACCCGCCCCGTGAGAGAAGCGACAGCGTTTACGGCGTGAATTCCTCGATCTCGATTTTCGTCGAGTGCAGTTCGCACACCACGGCCTGGCCCGGCTCGAGATTGAAAACGAATCCATCCTGATTTTCCTTTCCGATCTCCTGGCCGCTGATTTCGTCGGTCAGGATATCGTACTGCGCGTCGAGCGGGATGACTGAAACCGCTCCCTGATGGCAGTCCGTGTTCGCCACGACAGCGAAGGCGTTCCGTCCGTCCGGCGATTGCCTCGTGTAGCAGAGCACGCGCGGATCGCTGCCGGCGACGACCTTGATCGTTCGACGCGACGGGGAGACGACGATCTCCTGCCACTGCGCCCGCAGCTCGAGGACCTTCGCGACGTGCGCGCTCATCTCGGCGGGATTGTCCCAGCAAAGCGCGGACTCGCTGAACAGCGGCAACGTATGCGATGGAAGTTCGGCTATTTCCTCGGGCGTGAAGCCAAGGCCGGTGTTGACGGGGAAGGTCTCGCCCAGCTCGTACCCCTGGTGCAGGAACACGATGGCGGGAAGGAAGGCGTTCACCGTCATGGTCATGCGTGAAAAACGGATACCGCCCTCCCTTTTCGCCGCACGCGGCGTGTTGTGTGATTCGGGAGTCGCGAAAAACGGCACCGGAACGTCCTGCGCCTCGAGCAGGCGGAGAAACTCCAGCAGCTTGTGCAGCAGGTGCTCGTCGCTCCAGAGATAGCCCACGGTCGCGTTGTAGCCTTCCTGACGGCTGCGGGCCGAGATGGCGAAGTTTTCCTCCCAGAACGCGAAATCCGGATTCACCTTGCGCGCGCGCTCGACGATGCTCTGCTTGAGGCGTTTCGGGAGGGCGTGTCCCATGTCGATCATCACGCCGTCGACGCCGAAATTCTTCTGGTAATGCGGAACCACGTTGATGATGGTATTCCAGAGCCCGCGGTTTTCATTGTCCACCGTGGCGAGCCGGGTGTCGTACATGCGGATGGTGTTGTAGGCCATGTAATCGAAGCTCGGGTGCTCGTACATTTTCAGGTACGTGACGTCGTTCCACGGCGGCTGCACGTCATCGGGCGGCCAGTCGGCGAAGGCGCCCGGAATGCGCACGTGCAGGCCGTCTTCCATGATCCCGATGACGCGGTCACCTTCCTGGACGATTTCGGCAGGCATGTCGCGGAAGAGATTGCGATACGCCATTCCCGGCGGGGGCAGGCTGCTCAGGTCGTTGCGCTTGACGCGCTGGAGGATGACCTGCAGTTCCTCGGCGCTGAATTTCGGATTTCCGAATCCCTCGGGATGTTCCGCGCTGCGATCGGGAATGCTTGCGTCGATCCAGTAAAACCAGCTCGGATGGTCCACGATCCACTCGGAGTCCTTGCTCGCGGTGCGGAACACGAACTCCATCACCACGCGCATGCCGAGACGATGCGCGGCTTCGACGAAGGCGGCGTACTCCGCCTCGACGCCGAGTTCGTGGAAAGGTTCGCAGAGCCGCTCGTCGAGCTTGTAGGGATTCTTGATCGCGTAGGGCGAACCGAGTGTCCCCTTGTTGCCGTCGGATCCGATCAGGGTGATGGGAAGCAGGTGAATCGTGTTCGCTCCCAGCATTTTCAGGTATGGGAGCAGCGCGATGGATTTGAGGAAGGTTCCTGTCTCGCGCAGTCCGCCGGGGAGATCCTCGAGTCCGATACGGCCGTCGCCGTCATGATCCCAGGCCGTGGTCAGGCGGGTAAACATGTTGTACACCACTGCGTCGCGCGTCCATTCCCCGTTGTTGCCCATCGTTTCCGGGGTGAGATCCTCCTGCGCGAGCACCGCATCCATTCCCTCGAGAAAAAAGGAAACCGCATCGGCACGGCGGACGCGCTCCTCTCCCGGCTGCCGCGGATCGATCCACAGCGCGGGAATCAGATATTCCGCTCCGATACCCTTGTCCTTGTATTCCGCGACCTTGTCACGCAGTGTTTGCAATGCATCCATCATGACTGTACCCTGCCGTTTTCAATTGGTCGTGAACGTCCCGTGACAGCCCTGCCGCGCCCGGTGAGCGCGCCGGGCGGTTCGCGTTTTTCAGTCCGCGAAATACTCCGCGACCTTGTACAGGTCCGGATCGAGTTCCTTGATGGCGCCCGAAATCCCGGTGATGTCGATGTCGACGATTTTATTGCTCTGCAGGGCGACCATGCGGCCGAATCTCCCTTCATGCACCAGTTCCGCCGCGCGGACGCCGTAGCGCGTGCCGAGCACGCGGTCGAATGCGGTGGGCGTGCCGCCGCGCTGGATATGGCCGAGCACGGTGTGCCGCGTTTCGAAGCCGAGACGGCTCTCGATCTCCTCGGCCAGCACCTTGGCGACGCCGCCGAGCATGACGTGGCCGAACGCGTCCTTCTTCATGCTCTTGAGCACGTAGCTGCCGTCCTCGTCGTACTCGCCTTCGGTCGCGACTTTCGCGCCCTCGGAGACGACCACGATGCTGAATCCCTTGCCGGTGTCATGCCGGCGCTTGATGCGGGCGCAGACATCCTCCACGCTGAAGGGATGCTCGGGCACGAGAATGACATCGCCCCCGCCGGCGATGCCCGCGTACCAGGTGATCCAGCCGGCGTGACGTCCCATGACTTCCACTACGAGCACGCGGTTGTGGCTCTCGGCCGTCGTATGGAGACGGTCGATGGATTCCATCGCGATATTGACCGCGGTGTCGAAGCCGAAGGTGAAGTCGGTGCCCACCAGATCGTTGTCGATGGTTTTCGGCACTCCGACGAGCTTGACGCCGGCGTTGTGCAGTTTCACGGCGACGCCGAGCGTATCCTCCCCGCCGATGGGAATCAGCGCGTCGATGCCGTTTTTCTCGAGATTCGCGAGAATGGCCGCCTCGCCGTTCTCGAGTTTGTAGGGATTGGTGCGCGACGTCCCGAGAATGGTGCCGCCACGGGGCAGGATACCGCTCACGGCCTGGCGGTCGAGCGGCATGCTGATATCCTCCACCAGCCCTTTCCAGCCGTAGCGGAAACCGATGGTCTCATGTCCCAATTTGAGTGACACGCGCACGATGGCGCGGATAACAGGATTCAGACCCGGGCAGTCACCGCCGCCCGTGAGTACCCCGATTTTCATTGACAGAACCTCTAGCGATGAATAGCGAACAAACGGATACGGGAAACATACGGAATGCGCGGGACAAACGGTAGGGGCGGGACGCTTTCCCGACATCCACGCATTCCGTAACTTGGAAGGCTGGAACTATGAAACACGAATCCTACCTCCCCATCGCCATTCACGCCGCGCGCGAAGCCGGGGCGATCCTCCTGCACCACCTCGGCCGCCTGCGGGAGATCGAGGTCAAGAACGAGCAGCAATTCAACCTCGTCACCGAGGCCGATCGCAACGCCGAGCGGCGCATCGTGGACATCCTGCTCGCGGCATTCCCCGATCACGGCATCCTGGGCGAGGAGGGCGGCGTGCATAACACGGGAGCCGCGCACAAGTGGATCATCGATCCGCTCGACGGCACCACCAACTACACGCACGCCTTCCCGATCTTCAGCATCTCGATCGCGCTGGAATACAAGGGCGCGCTCGTGGCCGGAGTGGTCCATGATCCCGTGCGCGACGAGCTGTTCCACGCCGCGCGCGGCGCGGGCGCCTTCCTCAACGGGAAACGGATACACGTCTCCGATACATCCCGTATCGAGAAGGCCATGCTGGTCACCGGTTTCCCGTACAACATCCGGGAGAATCCGGATTACTGCTACGAGCGCTTCATCGGCTTCCTGAAGGAAGCGCAGGCCATCCGCCGCCTCGGCAGCGCGGCGCTGGACTGCGCCTACGTCGCGGCGGGACGCCTCGACGGTTTCTGGGAAGTGTCGCTGCAGCCCTGGGACAAGGCCGCCGGCCACCTGCTGATCGAAGAGGCGGGCGGGCGCGTGTCGGACTTCACCGGTTCCCCGCACGACATCTACAAGCTGCCTTTCCTCGGCAGCAACGGCCGCATTCACGACGACATGCTGCGCGTGCTCGAGGAAGCGAAATCACTGGTCATCTCGATGAAAGCGCGGGACTGAACGCGTCCCGCCATTCCACCAACAGGAGAAGTTCATGAGCGTCCTCATCGTCGGTTCCGTCGCCCTCGATTACCTGGAAACCCCCTTCGGGAAAATGGAGCAGGCCCTCGGCGGCTCCGCCACCTTCTGCTCCCTCGCCGCCAGCTACCTTACCGAAGACGTCCGCTGCGTCGGCGTCGTGGGCGCCGATTTTCCGGAGGAACATATCCGTTTCCTCACCTCCCGTGGCATCGACCTGCTGGGACTCGTGCGCGAATCCGAGGGAAAGACCTTCAGCTGGGGCGGCCGCTATCACGACGACATGAACACGCGCGACACGCTCTACACCGAGCTCGGTGTCTTCGAGCATTTCCACCCGGTCATCCCCGACGCATGGAAAAAGAGCGAATTCGTGCTGCTCGGCAACATCCACCCCTCCCTGCAGATGGAAGTGCTCGAGCAGATCGAGGAGCCCCGTCTGATCGTCTGTGACACGATGAACCTGTGGATCGACATCAGCAAGAAGGAACTGAAGGCCGTGCTGAAGAAAGTGGACGTGCTCATCCTCAATGACGAGGAAGCGCGCATGCTCACCGGCCAGCGCAACCTGGTCACGGCCGGCGGCAAGATGCTGCACATGGGACCCAAGGTCGTCGTGATCAAGAAGGGCGAACACGGGGCCCTGCTGATTTCGAAGGACAGTTATTTCTCCGCACCGGCGTATCCGCTCGAGAGCATCAAGGATCCCACCGGCGCGGGCGACACCTTCGCGGGCGGATTCATCGGCTGGCTCGCGCGCACGGGCGACGTGAGCGTGTCCAACATGCGCAAGGCCGTCGTCTACGGCAGCGCGCTGGCGTCGTTCTGCGTCGAGGAGTTCAGCATCGACGGCATCCGCGCGCTGAGCGCGGAACAGCTGGCCGAGCGATTCGCGACATTCCGCTCCATCTCGAGTTTCTGATCATCCCCGCTGGAAGCGGGACGAATCCGCAACGAACAGCGACGAGTCGCGGCCATGAGAAAAGACGTCACGGTCATTGAACTGACATCCACGCGTCTGCGCTTCCTCGACCAGACCCGCCTCCCCGGGCGGGAGGTGATGATCGAGACAACGGATTACCGCGACGTCGTCGATGCCATTCGCCGCCTGCGCCTTCGCGGCGCGCCGCTGATCGGTATCGCCGCCGCGTACGGCGTGGTCGTCGCCGCGCGCGCTTGGCTGCGCCGCCATCCCGAGATCGCGGGGAATCCCGCCGCTCCTTTCCGCGAGGAGATGCTCGCCGTGTGCGACGTGTTCGCCGGAACGCGTCCCACCGCCGTCAATCTGTTCTGGGCCCTTGCGCGCATCCGCGAAATTCTCGGATACCCGCTCACGCCCGGACTTCTCACCGAAGCGCTCGAGAACGAAGCGCAAGAGATCCATGACGACGACGCCCGGCGCTGCACCGCGATCGGCAAATCCGGCGCGGCCTGTGTTCCCGCGGGCGCGGGTGTGATCACGCACTGCAATACCGGCACGCTCGCGACCGGAGGCGAGGGCACGGCCTTCGCGGTGCTGCTCGAGGCGCACCGCCAGGGAAAAGGGATTCACGTCTATGCGGATGAGACGCGTCCGTTATTGCAGGGAGCGCGGCTGACCATGTGGGAACTGCAGCGGCACGGCATTCCGTCCACGCTCATCGCCGATGGAGCGGCCGCGATGCTGATGCAACAGGGGCGGATACAGCTCGCCATCACCGGCGCCGACCGCATCGCCGCGAACGGGGATGCGGCAAATAAAATCGGCACCTATGGATTGGCGGTCGCCGCGAAGCATCACGGCATTCCGTTCTACATCGCTGCGCCGCTGTCCACGGTGGACCTGACCCTTGCCTCGGGCGCGGAGATTCCCATCGAGGAGCGCGGCAGCCGCGAACTGACCCATATCGGAACCCGGAGGCTCGCGCCCGAAGGCGCGGCGGTATTCAATCCCGCCTTCGACGTGACTCCCGCCGGACTGATCGCCGGCATCATCACGGAGAGGGGAATAATTGCCCCGCCGTACCGCGAAACTCTCGCTGCATTGCATCCGTAGCAGGACACCTCCCATGATCGTGAAAACGGATGCCATCATTCTGCGCAGCATGAAGTACGGTGAAACCAGCAAGATTCTCACAATCTACACGCGGGAATTCGGCCGCATGAGCGTGATCGTCAAGGGCGCGCGTGCCGCGAAGCCGAAATTCGGCGCGGCGCTCGACGTGATGAGCCACAGCGCGGTCGTGATGTACAAGAAAGACATGCGTGAACTGCAGCTGCTCACGCAGGCCGACCTTATCCGCCAGTATCGCGGCATCATCGATCGTCCGGAGCGCCTGATGTACGGATTCGCGCTACTCGAATTCCTCACCGCGACCGTAAACGGCGAAGAGGCGCACGAAGAGCTGTACACGGTGCTCGAATCCTCATTCGCGGCTCTCGATGCCGCCGATGCCCGTCCCGCCGCGGTGCTTCTCCATTACCTGCTCCGGCTGATTCATGTGCTGGGACTCGGCATCGATGTGCGGCACTGCGTGCGCTGCCGGGTGGATCTCGGAGAGGAAAACGCGTTCGGACGGTACGCGGCATTTTCCGAAACGCATGGCGGTTTCACCTGCGCGCAGTGTCCCCCCGCTCCCGGCAGCGTGCACACGAGCGTCGAGAGCGTGGGAGTGCTTCGCTGGCTCGACACGCACACGGTCGGGGAGACTTCCGCCCTCGTCGTTTCCGATCGGGCAGGGAAGGAATGCATGCATCTCCTCCAGCGGCATCTCTCCGCGCATATTCCCGAGATGCGGAAGGTCAAATCGCTCCCCATGCTTGACTTGTTTTCCTGAGACTGCCGATATTTGTAGTTGCACGGTTGTGTCATAGACGGGATTTTTATGACGGATTTGTTGTTACCGTATTGGAGTACAGGTTCATAACGCGTTCAATGCAGTCTTTCACGTTACTCTGATCAGGAGGTACAAATCATGTCGAAGCGCGCAGTCCTCACAGCCATCGTGCTCGTCAGCGTGGGGATCCTCTCCGGTGCAGTGCTCGTCAGCAGCTTTACCGGTTCCGGACTTTTCGCGGATTCCCGCATTTCATTCAATACAACGGCCCCGTTCACTCCATCCGCGAGCGTGGCCGAACTCAACCAGGCCTTCAGCGATGTCGCGGGACGCGTCACGCCTCAGGTCGTCTACATCGAAGTCAAGGCGGAGCGGAAAGCTGCCGAGGAGAATCCGCACTGGTTCTTCAACCTTCCGCAGCTCGAGCAGGACAAGATCCAGCGCGGGTCCGGCTCCGGCATCATCCTCACCGAGGATGGCTACATTCTCACCAACCGTCATGTCGTTGAAAACGCGATGGACGACGGGATCAAGGTCACGCTGTTCGACAACCGTGAATTCGAGGCGCGCGTGGTCGGCCAGGATGAATACACCGACATCGCCGTCATCAAGATCGACGCGAGCGGTCTCTCCGCCGCGGCGCTCGGTAATTCCGACGAAGTGAAGATCGGCGAATGGGTGATGGCCGTCGGCAATCCGCTGGGCTTCACCTCCACCGTCACCGCGGGCATCGTCTCCGCGATCAGCCGCAACATCGGCATCATGCGCGACCGCCAGGGCTTCGGCATCGAGAATTTCATCCAGACCGATGCCGCGGTCAATCCCGGCAACAGCGGCGGCGCGCTGGTCAATCTCAACGGACAGGTGATCGGCGTCAATACCGCCATCGCCGGCACGGCCTCGGGCACCTACGTCGGCTACAGCTTTGCCGTGCCCATCAACATGGCCAAGACCGTCGCCCAGACGCTGATCCGCGACGGGAAGTACGAACGCGGCTACATCGGCATCCGCATCACCGACATTGACGCGAAGAAGGCCGAGGCGCTGGGCATGGACGTCTTCAAGGGTGTCTTCGTCGAGAGTCTCGTCGAGGATGGCGCAGGCAAGGAGGCGGGCGTCAAGGAGGGCGATGCGATCGTGTCGGTCGACGGCAAACCGGTCGAGGGCTCGAACCAGCTGCAGGCCCGCGTGGGGATGAAGCATCCGGGCGAGAGCGTCGAGCTGAAGATCTGGCGCGACGGGAAGTACATCACGAAATCGGTAAAGCTCAAGGGACAGAACGGTGATGACGCGATCGCGGAGGCAAGAGACAAATCGATCGAGGACAGGAAGGAAGACAGCTCCTCGCCCGAGGCATTCGAAAAAGCCGGATTCACCGTGAAACCGCTCACCAGCGAGGCGAAGGAAGCCTTCGACATAGACAAGGGTGTGCTGGTCGACAATGTCAAACGCAACTCGCCTGCCGAGGAGGCGCGTCTCCAGAAGAACCTCGTCATCTTCAAAGCCATCCGCAAGGGACAGCACATCCCGATCAACACGGTCTCTGATTTCAAGAAATTCGCGAAGTCCCTCGACAACGGCGAGTCCATTCTTCTCCAGGTCAAGCAGGCGAACGGCGAAACCGCATTCGTTCCGCTGAGGGCTCCGCTGGACTGAGACCACCGGCTAAACCGGATATGTTAATCCGGAATAAATTTCCGCAATGTAAGCGGGGCATCCAATGGGTGCCCCGCGTCCGTTTTACACGATGGTGCGAAGGCGACGGCGGATGGATCCGCTTCAGTCCCGAGCCGGACTTTTAAACCGCCACAACCCCGCGAAAACCAGACCGGCGAGGAGCATTCCCCCGACGATGTCCAGCAGGAAATGCTGACGCACCAGCAAGGTTGAGACCGCGATGGCCAGCGCGACGAACGACAACGAGAGGCTGATGCGATCGATGCCGCGTTCGCGCAGGGCCAGCATCGCGATGAGCGTGGGATTGGCGACGTGCAGCGATGGAAAGGCGTTCCACTGCACGTCGAGATCGAACATGAACGCGAGCATGGGCGGGACGGCGGAAGGCAGTTCCGCGCGCGCGGGACCCATCGTCGGCAACAATGCGAACAGCGCGAAACCCAGCAGGTTCATCACGATGAAATTCAGATATGCGTGATCGAGAAATGCGGCGCTGCGCCGAATGACAAACAACGCCAGCACGATCACGTATGCGATCAGGTAAACGAACACTGCCTCGGGCACGAAGGGCCACGACGCGTCGATCGGCAGCGAGGGATCGAATGCCGCGCCGCGCGTCGCACCGATCCACCCCGCGAAGTAATAGCCGGGAATCCATACGGCATAGCAGGCGATCATGATCAGCAGGTATCGCCGGGTGGAATATATCCGCGATGGGGACATGCGGGAAAAATACGGAAATGCCATGGAATTTTGTCCGTGGCGGGCGGTTACCGCGGGCAGATATCGTGGGCGGATATCGCGGGCGGATATCGCGGGCGGATATCGCGGGCGGATACCGCGGGCGGATACCGCGGGCGGATACCGCGGGCGGATACCGCGGGCGGATATCGTGGGCGGAAGGGGATGGCCGTGCCGTTGGCACGGCCCTACGGGAATCGTACCGATTCGGTGAGGGGTGGCGCATCCGAGCCGAATGGCTCGGATGCGGGCAGAGTTCGTCCGTGATTATTCAATTGCCTTGCATCACGTTGCGTCATTCGCGATATTTTCGTCTTCGAACAGAATCCGGGTTTCGATGCGAATTACGGCGACGGCAGCGGTAGTTATCCTGATGGCGATTGCGTGTTCCCCTGCGCAGGCGCAGATGGAAATCGCCAAGTATGGCGGTGAATTCATGGCCACGGGCTTCGGGGGACGCGCACTGGCCATGGGCGGTGCGAACGTCGCGGTGGCCGGCGATGTCACGGCGGCCTACTGGAATCCGGCGGGATTGATGCGCACCACGTACCCGGAAATCGGTCTCATGCACGAGCAGCGGTTCGGGGGACTCCTCAGCTCCAACTATGGCGGTGTCGCCTGGCCTTTCGGCACCCGCTACACGCTCGCGCTCTCGATCACACGGATGGGCGTCGACGACATCCCCGACACGCGCGGCGCGCTGATCGACCTCAACGGCAACGGACAGTTTGATCCCAACGAGCGCCTCGATCCGAACAAGGTGCGGTCCTTCAGTTCCGCGGACTGGGTGGCCTATCTCACCTACGCCTTCCGCGCGGACGAGCGCCTTTCCGCCGGCGTGAACATGAAGTTGATCGCCCGTGACTTGCTCGATGCATCGGCCATGGGCGTGGGCTTCGATATCGGCGCGCAGTACCGTGCAACCGATGAGCTTTCACTCGGCGCCGCGGTGCAGGATATCACGACCACGCTCATGGCATGGAGTACCGGCCGCAACGAGCGGGTCTCGCCCACGCTCAAGCTCGGCGCGGGCTACACGCTGGAAGCTCTCGGAGGCACGATAACACCCGCACTGGATTTCGACTTCATGTTCGAAAACCGCCGCTTCGCATCCGCTTTTCATGTGGGCACTGTGAGCGTCAATCCGCGTGCGGGACTCGAGTACCGTTACCAGGACATCTTCGCCCTGCGCGGCGGCTACAGCGACACGCAGGACCTCACTTTCGGCGCGGGAATTCATCTGCCGAAATTGTATCTTGACTACGCCTACGGACAGAACGACCTGTTCTCGGAATTCAAGGACGCATCGCATCGCATCTCCCTGCGCGTGGTCCTCGAGGAAGCCAAATTCGCACGAACACAATAACGCCATGAAACGACTTCATTTCTTTCCGAACCGTGAGCGCTCCCTCGCGGTTTTTCTTTTCACCGCCGCTCTGCTCCTCGGCGCATGCGGACAGAAGGAGAAAGCATCCGATCAGGGGATGGATGCCGACACATCGGATGTGTACACGCTCGAGGTGCGCAAGGACCGCCTGGAGAAGGACCGCTATCTCCTGACGAGCGAAAGCACGCCGCTCAAGGCATCGGACATGGAGTTCTTCAAAGGACTCGCGTATTATCCGGTCGAGAAGTCCTTTGTTTTCGAAACCGTGCTGCGGCGCCTGCCCGCGCTGCGGGAGGTGACCATCGCGACCTCGAAGGACAAACCGCGCATCATGCTCCATATCGGCGCCCTGCCGTTCACCTTCGAAGGGAAGGAGTATGCCCTGCAGGTGTATGCGCCGAAGGACACGAGCGAGGGCAATTACTGGTTCGTCCCCTTCACCGACGCGACCAGCGGCGGGGAGACCTACGGAGGCGGACGCTACATCGACATCGACGACGTGAGTTCCGACAGCCTCTTCCTCGATTTCAACTATGCCTATAATCCCTACTGCGCATACAACGAGCGCTTCGACTGCCCGATCCCTCCGCCGGAGAACGCCCTGCCCATCGCCATCCGCGCGGGCGAGCGCGACTATCCGCTGCATCACGGGAAATAAGAGATGAAACTTCTTTTCCCCCTTATCCCCCTTCCCTTCCTGCTGCTCGCGCTCGCCGGCTGCGGCGGCGGGGACAGGACGGTCACGAGCGAGGATGCCGCATTTCCGAAATACCGCTACACGGCAACGGCGGAATTGACGCACGAGTACCTCTCCACGGTCGACGGGAGCGTGCGCGTGCTTCGCCCGCAGGGCTGGGTGCGCACTTCCGATCCGAAGAATGCACCCTCGATCCTGCTCTGGATGGTGCGGGAGGATTATTCCGCTTCGCTCTCCTTCTCCCCGATCAAGATGGATCCGGGATTGTATCAGACGCTGCGCAGCGAACGCCTCGACGCGGTCGCGAAGATCAGCATGAGCCTGAAGGAGCGAAACGCGGAGGATTCCGTGACGATCGTCCAGCCGGTGGAACTCTTCAAGGTCGGCGGACGCACCTGCGCGGGCTACGAATACCGCATCGCGTCGGCGGCATCCGTCATCCGTGTGGTCGTGTTCGATACCGGTTCACGCTTCATGGAATGCGCGCTATACCCCGCCTCGGAAGCCGTGACTCCCGAGGAAAACAGGAGCCTCTTCGAACTTCAGCAGGCGGTGCTCGCTTCGATGGTCATGGAATAATGTCGGCAGCGCCGCGGTGCGCGGACCTTCCGCGGCAAGCCGAAAGACAGGATGGAAGCGCGATGGAAGACGACAGCATACCGCAAACCGAGCACGAACGCTGGATGGAGCTGGCGCTGCGCGAGGCCGAGCGCGCATTCGAACAGGACGAGGTGCCTGTCGGCGCGGTGGTGGTGAAGGATGGACTGGTGATCGGAAAGGGATACAACCAGAACGAGCAACTCAAGGATCCGACGGCGCACGCGGAGATCATCGCGATCACGGCGGCCGCCAACGCGCTCGGCGACAAACGCCTCGAGGGCTGCACGCTCTACGTCACGCTCGAGCCCTGCGCGATGTGCGCGGGCGCAATCGTGCTCGCGCGCATTCCCGTGCTCGTCTTCGGCGCCTACGACGCGAAGGCGGGCGCCTGCGGCACGCTGATGAACATCGTCGAGGACAGGCGCCTCAACCATCGCGTCCACGTCATTCCGGGTGTGCTCGACGACAAGGCCATGGAATTGCTGAAGGGATTTTTCGGAGCGATCAGGGGGTAGCTTCTGGCAAGCATCGCAGGAATGGCGTGCATGCAAATTGTTCCTGCGCGCTGTATTGATCACGCATACGATCACACATTCATGGCCGCATGCAGGAGAATGCACGCCGGATTCCTTTCCTGTCGGATTCGAAGTTTTTCACCTCTTGCAGATAGCGGAAAAAGACCGTAGCTTTTACCGATCGTTCTTTGACAACCGCCATGGTTCCCCATCAGGGGATGAAAACGGGAATGCCGTGCGAATCGGCAACTGCCCCGCAACTGTAAGCGGCGTGAAGCGTGCATGGAAACCACTGGATCGATCCGGGAAGGAATGCACGCCGTCCGTGCTGACGATGGACGCGCCGCGAGTCAGGAGACCTGCCATGGCATAGCACAGGCCTTCGCGGGTGAGGTTCCTGATGACGTGCGCGCCATCTCTCCCTTGCCCCCGCTGTCGTTTCGACAGGGGGTTTTTTCATGCGCTTCCCCGCAGGGCCGGTTATCGGATATCATGACCCTGCGGTATTTTATTTTCACACTTGCCGTTATTTTCTCCGCCGTTCCGGCGGCGGGACAGATGCAGCTGGCTGAAGACGACACGCTGTTCTTCGCCCTGAAGGATGAGGTCACCGTCACCGCCACACGACTCCCCACGGCGCTGCTCGATGCACCGGCCGCTGCCGACATCTTCACGGCACGGACAATCGCCTCCCTTCCCGCGCGTACGCTTTCCGACATTCTCTCCCTCTCTGCCGGCAGCAGCGTGCGCGACTACGGCGGCAGCGGCGCCGTGCAACTCGTTTCCCTGCGGGGACTCGGAGCCGAATACACGCTCGTCCTGCTCAACGGCATGCGCCTCAACGGTGCGCAGAATGCGCTGGTGGACGCCGGTCAGCTGACGCTGCAATCGACCGACCGCGTCGAGATCGTGCGCGGGGGACTCGCCTCGCTTTACGGCAGCAGTGCGCTGGGCGGCGTCGTCAACATCGTCACATCGCGCGAGCGCGCGCCGCTCACGGCTTCGTTCGGCTACGGTTCTTTCGGGTGGCGGCAGGCCTCGCTCGCGGCGGGCGACGGCGGCAGGGCGGGACGCATGTTCGCCGAGCTGCGCTATGAGGAAAGCGCCAACGACTTCAGTTTCACTCCGACCTGGGGCGGGAACCAGATGCATCGGATGAATGCAGCGATGTACCGGCGTTCCGCCACAGCCGGTGCCACGCTTTTCCTCGGCAGGGCGAACCTGACAATGCATGCGGATTTCCTGCATCTCGACGTCGGCGTCCCCGGCGCGGTGTTCTCCGCATCACAGGGTCGCGCCAGGCAGGAGGACCTGCAGGGACTGCTGTCTCTGCAGCTGGACATGCAGCTCTCCGCTCGCGGCCAGCTGCGCACGACGTTCGGGACGCGGGCAGGAAGGCAGGAGTACGATGATCCGGATTATCGCATCAACGGATCCGCGCTCGCGAGCCGCTACGATCAGCTGCAGTTTTTCGGTGGTGTCCTGTTCGAACAGGGGTTCAGCGAAAGTCGTCATCTGCTGGCCGGACTCGAGATCTATCGCGACGGATTGGAAAGCGATGATATTCGAAGCCACCCCGCCAGATTGCAGGCCGCCGCTTTCGCCTCGGCCGATCTGAATGTCCGCCTCGCCACGCTCCCCGTACGGCTGTATCCTTCCCTCCGGTACGACCTGATTTCCGATGCATTCGGAGAAAGCACCGCGGGAGAGCCAGCCGATGCGCCGGAACTGCTGCATGCCATTACGCCATCGATCGGGATGCATGCCGCGATACTTGAAGGAACGCTCGCGCTGCGTGGACGCATGGCGCGCGGGTTCGCCATGCCGACTTTCAACCAGCTGTACTGGCGTGAAGGGGGCAATCCCTCGTTGAAGCCCGAATACTCGACAGCCTTTGACGCCGGCGTCATTCACACCGCGGGCAGCGGTTTCTACTCGGCCGAACTCACATGGTTCTATCACGACATCACGGACAAAATCGTGTGGGCGCCGTCTTCCGGACTGTACTGGACACCGCGGAATGTGCAGCATGTCATTTCCACCGGACTCGAAGCCCAGTGGCAGCTGCACTGGGAGCGTCTGTCCCTGCGCCTGAACGCGCAGTGGATGTCCGCCAGAAAAATGAATTCCGCCTTTCCCGGCGACGCGACGCAGGGCAAGCAGCTCATCTACGTGCCGGAATGGAGCGGTTCGCTGACGCTTCTCACCACGCCGCTTCCATGGCTCACGCTCTCCGCGACCGAGCGCGTGCTCGGACTCCGGTACTACAACGAGACCAACACCGCGGAACTGCCCGCGCATGCCGTTACCGATGCCGCCGTCCATGCGGTCATTCCCATCGCGGGAGTGAACACGGGCTGGAAGCTGGAACTGCTCAATGCCTTCGACGCGGATTATGAGGTCGTCGCATTCTATCCCATGCCGGGCCGCAGCCTCCGCTTCACTCTCACGACAACGCTGCGATAGTCAATGTCAGATCACCATCTCATACTGAAAGGGAATCCCATGAACCGATTTCTCCTCGCCTCGCTGGGTCTGCTGCTTGTGCTCACCGCATGTTCCGAAGACAACGGCACGAATCCGCCGATCACCCCACAGGGACCGCGCGGACTGTACATTCTCAACGAAGGGAATTTCCAGCGCGGTAATGCGACGCTGAGTTTTTATATACCGGATTCAAATATCGTTTATAACGATCTCTTCGAGTCGGTGAACGGCCGTCCGCTGGGCGACGTCGGAAACAGCATCACCGTGCACGACGGGCTCGCGTACCTCGTCATCAACAACTCGCACAAGATAGAGATCATCGATGCGGCCACGCACAAGGCGGTGCGGACAATTTCCAGTCCCGCGGGTGCCAGTCCCCGCCAGGTCGCCTTCGCGACGAACGGTTACGGCTTCATCTCCAACCTTCTCGACAACAGCGTCTCGGTGTACAATCCTTCCACCGGCGCGCTCGACGACAGAATTCCCGTCGGGGCGAATCCCGACGGCATCGCGGCGGCAGGGAATATCGTCGTGGTAGCCAACAGCGGTTTCGGCGCGGGCAAGACGGTGTCCCTGATCGATGCGGACACACGGGAGGTCGTGAAGACCGTGTCCGTGGGCGACTACCCGACGAGCGTGCTCCCGCTGAGTCAGTACACCGCGGCAGTGCTGTGCACCGGCGATTTCGGCGATTTCACCGATCCGAACGATGACACCCCGGGCATGCTGTACATCCTCGACCTGCAGACACGGCGCGTCGCGGATTCGCTCCTGCTGAACGGCCATCCGCAGCGTCTCGTGCGCGACACCGACGGACATCTCTACACGATTCATGAAAGCGGCCTCACGCGCATCCACCTCGCGTCGAAAACCGTGACAAAAGATTTCATCCCCGGATTTTTCTACAACGTCTTCGTCGACACGAACGACCGCGTCATTTACCTCACCAATCCCGTCGACTACGTACAGGCAGGGAAGCTGGAACTGTATTCCATGACCGGAAGCAGTCAGCGTGCGCTCGACGTCGGTATCATTCCCGGCGCGATGGCGATGACGAAATAGGATACTGCCGCTTCACCAGCCGAAGAGGCCCCGATCCCCGTGCCTGTCGCACTCGGCGGGAAGGAGCTGCGTGTTGACAGGATACCGCGCGGTGTCGGGACAGGCTTCTGTCGCGAGCAGTCCCGTCTCGTGGCAGAGCGGACGGAATTCGATTGTGGAGGGTTGCGCGAAGGTCGAGTCGGGAGGTGCGAAGCGCGCGATCTGCGCCATCGTGCGTCCCCATATCGGCGCGCACATGGTACCGCCATAACGGTAGGCACCGCTGAGTTTGCGCGCGGCATTGTCGAAACCGACCCATACGGCGAGAGAAAGCGATGGCGTGAAGCCGACGAACCAGGCGTCGGTGGAGTTCTGCGTCGTGCCGGTCTTTCCTGCCGCGGGGCCGGCATAGTATTTCCGGACCGCGGTTGCTGTCCCGCTGTCCACTACCGCACGCATGCCGTCTGTTATGAGAAACGCCGTCGCGGAATCCAGAACCGTCGCGGTATCAGGACGGGCGCGGAACAGAACGCGCTTGTTCTGATCCTCGATGCGCGTGATGAAGAACGGACGCGTGCGCCGTCCCATGGCCGCCAGAGTGCCGAATCCTTCGGCCATATCGAGAGGCGACACCTCGCCGGATCCGAGGGCGAGCGAAGGATATTCGGGCAACTTGCTCTCGATCCCCATTCGGTTGGCGAATGCGGCGACACGGGCGGGATCCGTCAATTCCATCATTGCATGGGCCGCCACGAGGTTGAGTGAGTGCTGCAGTCCGTAGCTCATCGGAACGGCCGAGCCGCTGCTCGTATCTGAGTCGTTCATCGGCCGCCATTCCCAGGCCATCCCTGAATCCACGACGATGGGAGCGTCGAGTATGGGCGTGGCGAGCGTGTAGCCCTGTTCGAGAAGTGACGCGTACAGGAACGGCTTGAATGACGATCCGGGCTGTCGGCGCGCCTGGGTCGCGTGGTTGAATCCGCGTCCCGGCGAAGCGGGATTGCCGCCGACGAGCGCGCGCACGGCGCCGCTGCGCACGTCTGTCATCACCGCGCCGACCTGCACGTCGCGCATCTTCGCAGGAAGTTCGTTCCATTGCATCTCGACAGCGGATTCGAGCGCGGCCTGCATGCGGCTGTCCAGTGTCGTGTAAATGCGCAGCTGATCGTGCTGCAGGGAAACTCCTTTCGCTGCCAGCAGGATATCCGCTTCCCGTCGCACCCACTCCGTGAAGTGCCGGCCTTTGGCGGAACGCGGATTGAGTCCGAGCGGATCGCGCTTGCGCCGTTGGTATTCTCCTTTTCCCAGGCGGCCGACTTCGACGAGGTTGTGCATCACCTCGTTGCGACGCTTCAGCGCGCGCCCGGGATGCTTGACCGGATGATAATTCTCTGGAGACTGCAGGAGTCCGATGAGCGTGCAGCTCTCGGTGAGGCTCAGATCCGCGGGATCCTTCTGGAAATACTCGCGCGCCGCGGCCCATACACCGTATGTCCCACCGCCGAAATACACGGTGTTGAGGTAGAGCAGGAAAAGTTCGTCCTTGCTGTACTTCTTCTCGAGGTCGCGGGCGAGTTCCATCTCCCTGATCTTGCGCGAGATGGAGCGCTCGTGGGAGAGGAAGAGATTGCGCGCGAGCTGCATGGTCAGTGTACTGCCGCCCTGCGTGTTTCCCGTGATGGTCTCCAGCACCGCGCGACCGAGACCCTTCATCGATACCCCGTCGTGATTGTAGAAATCGCGGTCCTCGGTGGCCAGCAGCGCGCGGATGACCCAGGGCGACACCGCTCCAGTCGACCGCAGCTCCACCCTCCGCTCCGTCCCGAAATACCCGAGCACCTTGCCGTCTTCCGTCAGCGCATACGAGGCGTACTTCAACTCGATCGGCGGGAGGGATTGCGCGAAAGCGGCCACGGCGCACAGCGTGAACAGGCAGGTTGAAAAAAGCGAACGCATACCGCAAATATAGGAACAAAGGCCAT
>CAZWNO010000027.1:0-37384 GCA_964635845.1 uncultured Chromatiales bacterium | reverse complement strand
AGCGCACGTCGTCGAAGATGAAGAACTCCGCTTCGGGACCGAAGAACGCGGTGTCGGCGAGACCGGTGGAGAGCAGGTACTGCTCGGCCTTCTGCGCGATGTTGCGCGGACAGCGCTCGTACTTCTCCATCGTCAGCGGCTCGTAGATGTCGCAGATCAGGCTGAGCGTGCTCTCCTTCACGAAGGGATCGATCATGGCGGTCGACGGATCGGGGATGATCACCATGTCGCTCTCGTGAATGGCCTTGAAGCCGCGGAGACTGGAGCCGTCGAAGCCGAAGCCTTCGGCGAAGCTGCTCTCGCTCAGCTGATGGGTGGGCACCGAGAAGTGCTGCCACTGGCCGGGGAAATCCATGAACTTGAAATCTATCATGGTCACGTCGTTGGACGTGATCGAATCGAAAACCCTGCGAATGGCGTCTGCGCGCGCGTCGCTCATGGCTTGTGTTCCTTCATTCTTGGGTGGGAGAAGATGAAATGTTGATATTCAATGTCTCTTTCGTCGTCGACAGCACGACGCTCGTGCGCGTGCGCTCGACCTCCTTCCAGGACTGTATCTGCGACAGCACGTGTTCGAGCGCCGCGGTGTTGTCGGTGCGGATCTTCAGCAGATGCGAGCCGTCGCCCGTGATGGCGTGGCATTCGAGGATATCGGGATTCTGCCGCACATGCTTGAGGAAGTTCTCGTAATGGAGCGAGGTGTCGACCGACACCTGCACGAAGGCGGTGATGTCCTTCCCGAATTTCGCGGGATCGAGAATCGCCGCGTAGCCCCTGATGTACCCCCGCTCTTCCAGCTTGCGGAGCCGGTCGCTCGCCGCCGGCAGCGACAATCCCACCAGCTCGGCCAGCTCGTTGCGCTTGAGTCGTCCGTTTTTCTGCAGCGCATCGAGGATGAGGAGATCAAGTTCGTCTGTCATGTCGGCCTTATTAAGTAAGGTAATGCTTACAACATACGAAATATTCTAAGGCTGCGCAAGCAGAAAAGATGTGCGGGTGAATTGGCCGGCGAATTTTCGCGAAGCACGTGAACAGTCAATCCGTGTAATCTGTGTAATCCGTGGTTACTCTTCCCCGCGCAGGAGCTGATAGATCCCCACCCCCGCCATCGCATAGAAGCACAGGCTCATCAGTATGCCACTCACCGCGATCATCCACCCCCAGGCGGGATGATGGTAGCGCACGAGCCAGATGCCGCCGAAGGTGAAAATGAGGCTGACGAAGGGTTCGATGACCAGAAAGGATTTCAGTGCGGGACGAATGCCCGAGGCGAAACTGAAGATGCCTCCGACGGCAAGGAAGAGCATGCCGAGCGCGAGGATATGCGTGTGGGTGATGTTGAGCATCTCGGCCGGAGATTTCTCGTACTGGATTTCCCTGTCGGCAGGCAGCTTTTCGAGATCGACGTTCATGGACTCGCTGCCGCGGTAGCGTTCGGCGATGCCCGCGGGCCGCGTGCCGGTGGTGTGGTCGACGAAGAACGCGCCCAGCGTGTAGCCGACCGTCGCGATGACGAGAAACGCGAGGAGGAGACGGCGCAGCGGACGCGGCAGCGCGCGCAGGGTTACGGTCTTCAGCATTTCAAGAGAGGGAGTTGTCGGATTCATTTCCTTCCCGCGGAATCAAGGAGTCCCTTCATCTTCAGGTAATAGTACAGGGATGCGAGCGCGTGCGCGCCGTTGGTGACGGAGCGGCTGCTGATCGTCGCGCCGCTGATGTTGCGGATGTCGCGTCCCACCGCGATCGCGTCTCCGTGCTTCTTCCCTGCGAACTGGCTGCGGAAGGACTCGGATCGCACTTCCCCTCCGTGGGATTCGCGGTAGACCAGGATCTCGATGCCGAGGATATTCCCATGGGAATCGAATGCGACCGCGTATGTGATCGGCCGCGATTTCCCTTTCACGTTGTCGACCATGAACACGCCGCCGGATACGCCGTCCTTCGCGATCCGGAAAACCCGCACCTTGTCCCATGCATGCCCGCCGCCGTTGATGCGGCCGAGCGCGGACACATCCGCATCCGTGAGCGAGAGCTGCATTTCGTGTGTCACGCTGCCGGCCCCGTACATACCGGCCACGGTGCTCTCGATCTGCGCGCGGGACTGCCCGAAGGCAGTCCCGGTGCACAGCACAATCATGAGCGCGAGTGCGCTAGAAAAACGCATAGCCGACGCCGGCGTTGAACTGTCCCCTGGCATCCGTGTCGCGCGCATCGTCGAAAAGCTGATAGTCGATCTTGAACGCGACATCGGGTACGGGCTTGTAGGTAATGCCCGCCGTGATCTCGGTGCGATCGTAGGCGTCGTTCGCCGCGAAGCCCGTCACCTCCGCGTGCGTGTTGTATTTCTCATAGCGGCCGAAAACATGCAGCTGCTGCTCGGTATCGGCTGCCAGATGCGGAAGAATATTATATGCCGCTTCGAGATACCAGCCGTTGAGCTGATCCGCCACATCCTTGTTGAATGCGGCATTGATTCTGTCGGCGTCGGCGATGGTGATCATGGCGGCTTCACCGCGCAGCGCGAGATTGCCGATGCCGTAGCGTACATCGCCCTCGAGAAGCGTCACCCTTCCGTCGCCGACGAGGTCGTTGTCGCCGCCGGTCGTACCGGTAAAGAACGATGCGCCGACACTGAGACCAAGGACGGGGAGGTACTCGACGCGTCCCGTAACGGCGAGGTCCGCCGTGGAAGACATGATCCCCTTCTGCCGAGCGCCGCGCAGTCCGGAGGATCCGGAGAGCCCCTCCGCCGTCAGGCTGCTCATGAGATACAACTGATAATTCAGATTCTCCGCGGGAGCGCCGGCGAAGCCCACGCCCGCTTCACGCCAGGTCGTGGGAATGAGGTTGCGATGGAAATTCGGCCGCTCGACGCCGTGGAAGGTCGGCGGTTCGTGATACTGGTTGATCAGGGACACGGGGACGAGCAGGATGCCGGCGCGCAGCCCGATGATGTCGGAGGGACGCAGTTCGACGTACGCCTGCTCGATGGAGAGTTCGCCCGAGTTCTCCTCGGGACCGACGAAGGTGTGCTCGACCTCGAGTTCGGAAGTGAAGCTCACCCAATCGCTGAACTGATGGTTTACGTACAGGACAAATCGATGGAAATCCAGCACACCCTTTGTGCGTCCCTCCGGTTCGTTGTAATGCAATTCCCCGTAGCCGCCGACATTGGTCGAAGATTCCTGCGCCACCGCTGATGCCGCGGCGATTGAGAGAATGAAAGCGAAAATCGTGAAAGACCGGACACTACTTTTCATGATGAATGCTCCAAATACCAAAAATCAGTTAATTAGATTTGGTATAAATAAACATAGCGCGTCCTGTCGAATAAAACAACTCCCTTGCCCGGATATTTTCGGGCGGGGCGGCGTCCGGCTTTTCCCATTGTTCCGCACCCTGCCGCACGATAGATTAACTGTTTATTCTTTCGTTTTCACCGGAGATGTTGCATGAAACCATTCCGTACAGTGATTGTCCTCGCACTGCTCTTGCCGGTCGTTTCCGCATGGGCGCAGCAAAGCGAACGTCCTCCCATCCATGAAATCGAAGCGCGCCGCCATGCGAAGCTCGCCAAGCGGGCCGATTTCGTGTCCGCCGCGGCCGAGCGGTACGACGTGCATTATTACCGTATCGACGTCAATCTGCCCGACGATCCCTTGATGCGCTTCGGCGGCAGCGTTTCCATGCGGCTGAAAAGCCTGGTGGATGGCCTCGGCGTGATCGAATACAACCTTGGTCCCGACGCCCGTCTCGACAGCGTGTATGTCGGCGGCAGCAAGCTCGAGGCATCCGCTGTCACGCGGACGGGCGATGTCGTGGCGCTCGCGCTTCCCTTCACCCTGCAGCAGGGCGGGGATCTCGAAGTGACGAGCTGGTATTCCTTCGCCTACGCCGGAAGCGCCATCGACGTGACGAGTGTCATGAACGTCGACCTGAACAAGGACATCCTCAGCATCGCATCGCAGTCCGAACCGTACGACGCCCGCATCTGGTGGCCCTGCAAGGACGATCCGGCAGACAAGGCCGATTCCGTGGATATCGTCGTCACCACGGCCGAAGCCATGTTTCCCGCGAGCAACGGCACGATGATCTCCGACGTGAACAACGGCGACGGAACGCGCACCGTCACCTGGCACTCACGCTACCCGATCGCGACCTACCTGGTCAGCGTGGCGGCGGCGGAGTACAATTACCGCGAGCGCAGCTTCACGCACAGCGGACGCACGATGCCCGTCGGCAGCTGGTGGTACGGCATGCCCTCGGCCAACATGGCGAACCTGGAGCTGGACATGCTCGAAGGGCTGCAGGTATTTTCGGATCTGTTCATCCCCTATCCCTACATGAACGAGAAATACGGCATGGCCGAATACGAATGGGGCGGCGCGATGGAGCATCAGACCCTCACGTCGATGGGTTTCTACAACACCGACGTTGTCATTCACGAACTCATGCACCAGTGGTTCGGCGACAAGGTCACCTGCGCGACCTTCGAGCACGTCTGGCTCAACGAAGGCTGGGCGACCTACGGCGAGGCGCTCTTCTACGAGGCGCGCGGCGGACTCGAGGCGCTGAAAGCCAACATGTCCTGGACGCAGTACTTCGGTCCGGGCACGATCTTCGTCGACGATCCGGAAAACAATCCCGGCCAGATTTTCAGCGGCGATCTCAGCTACAACAAGGCTTCCTGGGTCGTGCACATGCTGCGCGGCGTCATGGGCGACGACGCGTTCTTCACCGCCGTGCGCAACTATCTCGGCGGCGACGATCCCGCCGCCTACCGCAGCGTGACCACCGCGGAATTCCAGGGCTACATGGAGGCGGAGCACGGCGCCGGCCTCGACTGGTTCTTCCAGGAGTGGATTTACGGAGCATATTATCCGACATACCTGTTTGACTGGGATACCGCGGAGAACGGCGGGAACCATGATTTCACGCTGACGCTCGAACAGCTCTATCAGGGCACGCGCCAGCTCTTCACCATGCCGGTGAGGGTCCGCATCAGTCTCGAGGGCGGACAGGATACAACGGTCACCGTCTGGAACGACCAGGCGAAGCAGGAATTCAAGTTCACATTCGCCGCGAAGCCCGTCGCGGTGCAGATCGATCCCGACAACTGGATTCTCAAGCGCGTGATCGAGAAGGTGAAGAATCCGACCTTCGACCAGGGCGTCCTCGTCGTCAACGGCGTGGACTGGAGCGTGCCGGATTACACCGCCGGACTCGAGGCCGCCTTCGCCGACAGTGTGTACTCGGGCGGGCTCCCCTACACCTTGTGGGACATCTTCCCGCGGGGAAGCGGCAATTATCCGGCCGGCGTTCCCGATCCGATCGGCAGCGGACCGATCCCCGCCTCGGTGCTCGGCCGGTACTGTACCATCGTCTGGCTCGGCAATGCCTACAACGGCGACGAGAGCATCTGGAGCAACACCTCGATGTGGGAGTACCTCAAGGCCGGCGGCAATATCCTGCTGATCACGCGCATGGGAAATTACTTCGTCGGTTCGGATTTCCGGCAGTTCCTCGGCATCACCTGGGCCGGCAACTTCCTCACCGCGGCGGACTGCAAGGCGCAGCTGCCTTCCCTGCTCGACATGACGTTCACAGGCGAGCAGACGCAGATCGGCGCATTCAACACCGTACTCGCCCGTCCGGAGAATCAGCTGCTGTTCACGGAAACGGAGTCGTTCCCGCAGCCGCGCGGTCTCGGCGTCTGGGGCAAGCCGATGACGATCGAGGAAGGCGAGAGCGGGCATATGATGTTCATCGGCCTGCGTCCCTATCGCATCGAACCGGGGCTGCTCAAGCAGAACCTGGCCGCGCTGCTCAAGGAGATGCCCTGCGTTCCGGTGACCGGTGTCGAGGATGTCGCATCGGCGGCCGGCGGACTCGCCATCGACGCGGGCTACCCCAATCCGCTGCGCAGCGGCGAGGCGAGCACACTGCGGATACACATCGCCGACGACGGCAGCACTCCCATCGCGCTGCGGATGTACGACGTGCTGGGACGCCCGGTGCGCGAAATCGCCGCGGGCCTGTACCCCAGCGGGACGCACAATCTCCGCATCGACAGCGACGGACTCCCGGCAGGCGTCTACACACTCGTCCTCTCCCAGGGTCAACGCACCGTCTCGCGTCCCATGGTCATCATGGAATAGAAAAAACCAGGAAGAAAAACCGCGAAAACGCGAAAGCGCGAAATAAAAGACGCGAAAGATTTTTTAAAACGCCCCCGGAGATCCGGGGGTGTTTTGTTACATGCCCGATTCGCGATGTCAAAGTGATTATATTGACGCCGCCGTCAGCAGGGAAACAGTTCCCTATCACTCCACACTTTCATAACCAGTTGGGTACTTGGCGTCCCAACCGTAAGGTAAATTGTGACTCCGTCGGGTCATAATACTGTTTGTGCCAGGATAATCGAGAGTATTCATAATCCACTCATACGATCTTGACCCCGGCTGAATCGGAATCACAGGCTCCGGGCTTTCCGGCTCCGAACATGCGGCGAGAAGCAGTCACACACCCAATGCGAACATTGTCGCTTTCAATTCATCTCCTGCCAGGTTCCTTCAATTACCATGGAGTGCATCGAACACTTTCAGGCCGCCGCGCCGAGCGCTCTACCTTCCATGCGCGACAACACCGTAATCCATTGTATCTTCGTCGGGATTTCCTATGATGAAAACACGATCGCCATCCGTCCAACCATCAAGCCATGATGTGGTCTTGTGAGCATCGGGAATGCGGAAAAACTCGTTGGAAATCCATTCCCCATCCACGCACCGCGCAACATTCGTCATCTGCCCAACAGCCCAGATATCCCGGTTCGACGATCCAAAAACCTGATTCATCTCCATCACTGTCCAGTACAGTGGCCGCCATTCACCCTGTTCGTATTTATAGACATGATCACCACCTGAGTACACGTCTCCTTCAGGGCTGATCCATAATCCCGTCATCCCTCCGGCCCAGGACATCATCGCGCCCGCCGAATAATTGATGATCATCCATCCGGTTTCATTCTTCAATGTAAGACTGACCATCCCCATACCGAGTTGTTCATCGTAACTCAAGAGTCCTGCAACAAATACCTCGTCACCACGATATACAATTTCGGAAATCATGATGGAACGCAGCGGATTAACCGACAGTCCGCCGATCTGGTCCATAGGGAGCAAGTATTTCTGCACATGCGATCCGTTGTAATGATATATATATGGCCCATGACCTCCAAACCAGATGTTTCTATCTGATACAACTTCGAGACAAGTCATCTCCGGTTCGTTTCTGAGATCGATTTCCGTAAATGACTGACCGTCGTAGGAGGCCAGGAAACCATAATACACGACAGTAGTTATCGGGGGAATCAGGGTGTCCCTTCTCCTGCTGCCGGTCATCCATACAAGGTGGTCACCATCGGCATCCAGATCGGAGAGATGTGAAACCAAGCCTGTCAACGGCCCGCCGTATTTACTATTCAATTCAATCGCCGTCCAGGACGAGTCCACGTACTTCCAGAGCATTCCGCGTAATCCGGCATTTCCCATTGCAACGAGGTACACCGCTCCATCACCAGTACCTGTGATGTGATTAAGCACAAACTGCGTTGCCCCAGGGGACCGGATCGTATCCAGCCGCCATGTGAACTTCTCTTTTATCGGCGGGAGGGGTTCCGGGCCTTCCGGCTCCGAACACGCGGCGAGAAGCAGACACACACTCAATGCGAACTTTGTCGCTCTCATTTCATCTCCTGAACGGCACTGCATGAGGCGTTTGGAATGGACACGCCGTCCATATCACGGCGCGCGACGGAACGAGCCGAGCATCGACTTCGATACCGGAATACTATACGACGATCAGACTCGCACCAGGAAAAACCGCACGTTGCACCCCCGTACGCACCGGTGCTCCATTTACGATCTCAATGCCTTAATTAGTAAAAAAACCGAAGTCATGATACAAAAATAATGACTATCCCACAAGTCGGATATCATTGACTCGACCTTCCCCAATCCCAGATTTTCTGTCTCGGTACCATGAGCCGAGAATTCGCGGTGTCGTACCAGCCAAGGTCCGTGCCGCTCGATCCACGGGTTCGCTTGTCAGCTCGCTTTTGCCGGGCGTTTCCCTGATCTTAAAAAGCTTTCGCGATTCTTCATTCGCGATTTTGCGTTTTCGTGGTTTTCCTACCTGGCCTCTGCGAGGAAGGGATCGTTGACCGGCACGGCGTGGCGCCTGCGAAACTGGAATGCCGTCGCCAGCATGAAGATGCCCCCCAGTGCGATCAAGGGTGCGAATTCCATCCAGCCGATGGTCACGGTCTCGTGGCTGTAGTTCGGCATGACAAGCCAGAACATGTCCAGCAGATGCGCGAAGAGCAGGATAACGGCGCTCGCGAGCAGCGTGTTGAGGTTGCGCTTGGCACTCTCCGAGAGCAGCAGGATGAACGGCACGATGAAATGGATCAACAGCAGCAGCGCCGACACCGTACCCCATCCATGCTCGAAGCGGTGCGTGAAGAAGATGATCTCCTCGGGAAGATCCGCATACCAGATCAGAAGGTACTGCGAGAAGGCGATGTACGCCCAGAACACGTTGAAGGCGAACAGCAGCTTGCCGAGATCGTGCATGCGGTCGGAGGTCAGCCAGCCGGTGAGAAGACCGGCTTTCACCAACATCACGGCAATGATGGTGATTACCGCGAGCGTGCCGACGAGCGAACCCGAGAAATAATACACGCCGAAGATGGTGCTGAACCAATGCGGGTAGAGCGACATCAGCAGGTCGAAGGCGGCGAAGGTGATGGTCACACCGTAGAAAATCGTGATGGGAGCGCTCAGCATCCAGTTGCGCCGGGTCGGCGCGATGTCGCCGCGCCTGTCCTGCCGGAAGGAATTGCCCACGATGACGAAGTACATCGCCACCCAGATGCCGACGTAGACGAAGAGCCGCGTGATGAAGAACGGGACGTTGAGCCAGGGCTGCTTCCCCGCGAGCACGACGTCGCCGGGCGCGGGATGCACCCAGTGATGATACAGATCCCCGACGCCGAAGACGATCGGCAGCAGCAGCACCGCGAGCAGCAGCGTGTAACCGCCGGTGAGTTCCGGGATGCGCCGCACGGCGGTGCTCCATCCCGAACGGGTGAGAAACTGCAGCATGCTGAAGAACACGCTGGTGACACCGATGCCGCCCCAGAACACGAAGGCGATCAGGTAGTCGAAGAGGAAGCGCTGCATGTTGAGCATGGCTGCCGCGACGCTGAGCACGATGCCGATCGCGGCGGTGGCCGCGCCGATCAGCTGCAGACGCCTGACGAATGTGGTTTCCGCGAGAAGAGTGGTGTTGGCGTTCATTTCATTTCCCCTGCTTCGCGTTTGCGGTGGAGACACTGTCCGCGCCCGCGGCCGGAGCGGGCGTCGAGGCTGCAGCATATTTGAGCGGCGCTTTCTGGAGTTCGCGCACGTAGTTGACGATTGCCCAACGGTCCTCCGGTTTCAGCTTGTCCGCGTAGCTGGACATGATGTTCTGTCCCGCGCTGATGACGTGGAAGATGTGCGCATCGGAATAGGCTTTCGCATTGGCCGCGGCGAGGTTGGGCGGTTTCTGCATTCCCTTGCGCACCACCTCGGTGATATCCTGCCCCGTCACCGAATGACAGGGAGCGCAGAAGGCGTTGAAGCGGTTCTTCCCGCGCGGCAGTACCGAACCATCGCCCGCGAAAGGATTGTGCAACTCCGCTTCCGCTTCCTGGAACGTGGTGTAGGGATATATGCTGCCGTTGCGCGGCACCGTGCCGGGCACATGATCGCGCATGGACTTGCGGTCCGCGAAGAACGTGCTGGTCTGCTGCGCGCCGACCTTCGTCTGATACTGCATGTCGTAGCGGATCTGCAGCGGCGGCTCGGTCGAGCGCAGCGCCTGGAAATCGTTGCCGGCCCACTGCACGAAGAGCACGACGACAATGATGCCGGCCGCGACGAGGGTGAGAATGAGTGGTCGTTTATTCTTCATCGTAATCCACGATTCGTACTTGTGCGGCACCAAGGGATTCGAGCAGGACACGGGTCTGCTCCGCGTGATACCGCGGATCCTCCGCGTCGACGGTGACGACGAAGGCGTCGTCCATCGTGCGCAGGAAATGCGGGTCGTTCTGCCACTTCGAGAACCATTGCGGAAGTCCGTTCAGCGCGAACATGCCCACCACGGTCGCGATGGCGCAGAACAGCACGGTCAGCTCGAAGGCGATGGGGATGGATGGCTCGAATGCGAACAGCGGCTTTCCTCCGACCACGAGCGGATAGTCCACCGCGCCGGTCCACCACTGCAGATGCAGCGCGACCGCCAGGCCCGCCACGCCGCCGACCAGTGCGATCCACGGCAGGACGGTACGCCTGATGCCCATGGCCTCGTCGAGACCGTGCAGCGGATAGGGAGTGTGGAAATCGAACCGCTGGTATCCCGCGCGGCGGATCTCCGCGGCGGCAGCCAGCACGCGGTCGGGGTCGTGAAAGATTCCGGATATTCCGGCCGTTTTTTTCATTATTCTGTGCCTCCTCCGTTATGCCCGTGCCGCGGCTGTGCTCCGGGCAGGATGCCCTTCACCTCGGAAATGGCGAGCACGGGAAGGAATTTCGCAAAGACGAGGAACATTGTCAGGAAGAGTCCGACGGTTCCGGCAAGGATCGATACATCCACCCAGGTCGGTGTGAACATGCCCCAGCTCGACGGCAGGAAATCGCGATGCAGCGAGGTGACGATGATCACGAAGCGCTCGAACCACATCCCGATGTTCACGAAGATCGAGATGATCCAGGTGATCAGCAGGTTGCGGCGGATGCCGCGGAACCAGAAGAGCTGCGGGATGAACACGTTGCAGCTGACCATCGTCCAGTAAGCCCAGCTGTAGGGACCGAACGCGCGATTGATGAACACGAAGCGCTCGTAGGGATTGCCGCTGTACCAGGCGGTGAAAAATTCGATGCCGTAGGCGTAGCCGACCATGAGTCCGGTCGCCATCAGCACCTTGCTCATGTTCTCGATGTGCTTGAGGGTGATGAACTGCTCGAGGTTGAGCAGCTTGCGCGCGAGGATCATCAGCGTCAGCACCATGCCGAAGCCGGAGAATATCGCGCCCGCGACGAAGTACGGCGGGAAGATCGTCGTGTGCCAGCCGGGGATCACCGACACGGCGAAGTCGAAGGACACGATGGTGTGCACCGACAGCACCAGCGGCGTGGAGATGCCGGCGAGTATCAGGTACGCTTTCTCGTAGCGGTGCCAGTGGCGGTTCGCGCCGGTCCAGCCCAGGCTGAGAAAGGAAAAGGACAGCTTCGCGATCCTGTTCTTCGCGCGATTGCGCAGCGTGGCGAAATCCGGCACGAGACCGACGAACCAGAATATGGCGGAGACCGCGAAGTAGGTCGTAACGGCGAAGACGTCCCACAACAGCGGCGATCGGAAATTCACCCACATCTGCATCTGGTTCGGGAGCGGCAGCAGCCAGTATATCGCGACCCAGGGACGGCCCGTGTGGATGATCGGAAAGATCAGCGCGCAGATCACCGCGAAGATCGTCATCGCTTCGGCCGCGCGGTTGATCGCCGTACGCCACTTCTGCCGGAATAGGAAGAGGATCGCGGAGATGAGCGTGCCCGCGTGTCCGATACCGATCCAGAAGACGAAGTTCGTGATGTCCCATGCCCAGCCCACAGGCTGGTTGTTGCCCCAGAGGCCGATGCCGGTGAAGATCGTGTAGAGAATCGCGAAGATACCCCAGGCGGCCACGGCGCCCGTCACCGTGACGGTGGCGAACCAGAGCTTCGTGGGTTTGCCCTCGACCACACGAGACACATTCTCGGTGACGTCGCTCAGTCCCGGCTTCCCTTCGAACAGCGGTTCGCGCAGCTCGCGCGGATCGACCGCCACCGATGCTCCGCCAGAGTCGATCATCCAGTTGTCCAGGCGATGCTTGTCCGTTCCGCCGCTCATGCATTTCCTCCGTTCACATTGCGGATCTTGGCCTTGTAGGTGATCGACGGGAGCACGTTGAGTTCGCGCAGCACGTGATACCCGCGGTCGGACGCGCGGTGCTTCGACACGGCGCTTCCGGGATCGTTCGTGTTGCCGAAGACGATGGCGTCGGCGGGACAGGCCTGCTGGCAGGCGGTGACGACTTCGCCGTCGTTGAGCATGTCGCGCCCTTCGTTCTTCGCGTGATATTTCGCTTCGTTGATGCGGTGCACGCAGAAGGTGCACTTCTCCATGATACCGCGCATGCGGACCGTCACGTCGGGATTGAACACGAGGTTCACCGGATCGCGATCGTCCTTGTGGAAATTCAGGTAATTGAAGCGACGGACTTTGTAGGGACAGTTGTTCGAACAGTAGCGCGTGCCCACGCAGCGGTTGTAGGTCATCTCGTTGAGTCCTTCGGGACTGTGCGTCGTCGCCGCGACGGGACAGACGTTCTCGCAGGGCGCTTTCTCGCAATGCTGGCAGAGCATCGGCTGCAGCAGCGTTTCCGGATTGTCATCCGGACCCGTGTAATAGCGGTCGATGCGTATCCAATGCATCTCCCGCCCACGCATCACCTGCTCCTTGCCGACCACGGGAATATTGTTCTCCGACACGCAGGCGATCACGCAGGCATTGCAGCCCACGCATGCAGAGGTGTCGATCGTCATGCCCCAGCGATGGCCCGTGCTGTAATCGTGCGGCGGCATGACGCTGATCGGCCGGTCGGTGTTCTTCTCCGTGCCGTACAGCGGGAGATCGTTTGTGTAAAGCCCGGCGGGATCCTTCAGAAACGCCGCGAGCGTGCCTTCCTTGACGATGTCCGAACGATCGATATCGAAGAGTTCATCGCCCGACAGCGAGTGATGGTCCTGCGTCGTGGCGATGGGATAGGTGTCGCCCGTGACTTCCACCGTGACCGGATGATATCCGATCGTGTCGGTGCCGGACATCAGCGCGAAGGCATTCACGCCTTTGTCGGCGGAAACGCGTCCGCCCTCGGTCCGGCCATACCCGGTCTGCGTGAAGACGGTATCGTCGGCCACGCCCGGCTGGATGAACACCGCGAGGCGCTGCGAACCGGCATTTGTTTTCACCTTGATCACACTGCCCTTCCCGACGCCGAGACGCACGGCCGTGGTCCTGCTCAGGACGGCCACGTTGTCCCAGGCCACCTTGGTCACGGGATCGGGCAGTTCCATGAGCCACCCGAGGTTTGCGTAGCGGCCGTCATAGACCGTGTTTCCCGGCAGCACGCCCAGTCGCATCCCCTTCGTGCCGGCCATCGCGGAAGCGCCCATCGCCGCCTTGCGCAGCAGCGCGGCCGCTGATGATGCATTCCATGCCACGGCGCGCGGAGCGGGATCCACACCGGCGCGTCCATCCCGGAGCACGTCGTTCCAGTACCCATCGAAGGAAGGGCGGGCGCTCGCGGGGAAGCGTTCCTCGCGCCAGCGCTTCTGCACGTAGTTGTAGAACGTGGGCGTGGTCTCGAAATTTTTCTCGTCGAGCGCGCGCGCGATGCCCATGAGCGCGTCGGCCAGCGAAAGCTGTCCTTCGTTGAGCGGCGCGATCAGCGGCTGCACGACGGCCTCGGACCCATCGAGCATGCGGACATCACCCCAGGCTTCGAGGTAGTGATTGACGGGAACGAAGATCGAGCAGGATTTCGAAGTCTCGTCGGCGTACTGGGACAGCGAGAAACGATAGAGCACGCGCGAGACGAGCGCGCGGAAGGCGTTGGCCGTCAGCACGTAGGCGGGATTGACATCGGCGAAAATCACCGCGCCCACGGAACCGCTCTGCATTTCCCGCTTGAGAGTGTCGATGCCCACGTTCTTCACATTGCTGAACGGCAGTGCCCGGCGGGGATCAATGATGCGTCCGTCGCCGATGGCGCCGAGTACCTGGTTGAGCACGACACCCAGCGCGTGCGTATGCGCGGGGAGATGCCTTCCGATCATCACCACGGAGGACTTCGCCGCGAGATCGGCGGCGATGCGCTTGATCATCGGGAAGCGGTTGTTGCCCTGTCCGTCGAGCAGAGTGGTGATGTCCGCTCCGAGTGCGCCGGCACCCTTGACGGCGATCACCTCGTGCAGCAGGGCGAGCAGGAATTCATCGAATTCGCCAGGTTTGATCCGGATACGCGTATCCGCATTGGAACCCGTCGTGGTCATCATCGCCTCGGCCGCGTAGTAGCGGCTCATATCGGGAGATCCCGTCTCCGGCTTGCGGCGCTTCGAGAAATTCCGGATGTGATAGAGGGCTTCGGGATCGGTGCCGAGAAAATCGGCCTCGACACCGAGGATCACATCCGCACGTGAGAGATCCGGCACGAGGACTGCGTCGATGCCCAGCAGCTGGCGGTTCGCTTCGGCCGCTCCGCTCGCCACGATCGCCGGCCATGTGACCACACGGGTATTCGGGAGCAGCTGTTCGAGTTCGCCATACAACCGCGCGAGCGAAGGCGAGGCGTGCTCGTCGACGATGATGCGTACGCTCTTCCCTGTCGCGGTTACCTCGCGAATCGCGTCAGCCATGCGGCGCACCGCGTTGAGAGGCGTCGAGTCGCTGTTGTTCACCGTGGGACGCAGGACCCGATCGGGATCATAGAGCGCGAGCAGCGACGCCTGTGTCAGCGGCATCGCCTTCCCGCCGCTGATCGTGCATTGGTCGTTGCCCTCGATCTTCACCGGCCGTCCTTCGCGAGAGCGCACGAGCAGACCTGCCGCGAAGTTCTGATGCGTGAATGCTGTGGCGAAATAGTTGGCGATGCCCGGCGTGAGATATTCCGGTTTCCTGACGTACGGCACGATCTTCTGCTCGGGCCTGCGGCATCCAGCCGCGGCGAGCGCGGCCGAAGCGGCCAGCAGTCCCATGAAGGTGCGTCGCGTGATCGACGATGCGTCGGAAGAGGGCTCGTCGTAATCCGCCGGGAATTCGTTCCTGAGCTGCTCGAGTACCGCGGGATCCCGCCCGAGTTCGCCGAAACTCTTCCAGTAGGTTTTGTTCGATGTATCCGTATCAGACATGCAGAACTTCTGTGATGATGATGACTTCGTGTCGGGATATTCTTTGTTCAGAAGGGAGATTCGTCCGGCACATGATCAATGGTGGCAGGACGAGCAGTTCTCCGGCCCCTTTCGGAGCGGGCGACCCAGCACGGCGGGATCGACGTCGACGCCCGCGATGGCGCGCGTGCGCACGACATGCGCCTCCGGATCGCGGTGGCAGGTCAGGCACCAGCCCATGGTGAGGGGCTGCTTCTGCACGATCACGCCCAGTTTCTCCACCTCTCCGTGGCAGGACGCGCAGTCGATTCCCGCGGTGATATGACGGCTGTGATTGAAGAACGCATAATCGGGCAGGCGATGAATGCGGACCCACTGGATCGGAATATTCTTTTCCTGGCTTTCACGCACGAGCTGCATTCGCGGACTGTCGCGCTTGACCGAGATATGGCAGTTCATGCAGGTCTGCGTGGGCGGTACTGTGGAATGCGGCGAGGTCTCGACGCTCGTGTGGCAGTACACGCACGAGATGCCCAGATTCCCTGCGTGCACCTTGTGATCGAACGGCACCGGTTGTTTGGGACGGTACCCGACGTCCATCACGCTCGGATGGCGCAGGAAGTAAAACGCGATTGCACTGACGGCGACCACGGTCAGGATGCCGAGGATGCCGCGTTTGATATATCTATCCTGTGATGCAGTGAACATGCTGTACGTTGATCGTTGTGAAGCGTTGATTATGCCCGCATGCCATCGGCGCCATGCGGGCGCTGCGCCAGCCAGAGACGCAGGGCGAAAACGCCGAGCACCACGAAGGGCATGGCCATCATGAAGTAGATGCTCGCGTTGAAGCCCGACGCGACGGGTGTGTGACCGTCCGCCGCATAGGCTTCCTTGCAGTTCGGACAGGCCGACAGAAACTCAGGCAGGAAGAGCAGCGCGGCAAACAGTGCGATTACGATCCGTGAATTTTTCATTTTCCGTCATGCATGGATGTGGTAGAGCATGAGATACACCGCGACGCCGGTGACGGACACATACAGCCAGATCGGCAGTGTCCATCGCGCGAGTGCGCGGTGCTTCGCGACATTCATTTTCAAACCGCGGAACAGGGTCATGATCGCCATCGGCGGCACTGCCACCGCGAGCACGGAGTGCGAAATCAGCAGCGCGAAGTAGAGCGTCCGCGCAATCCCCGCTCCCTGGAAGCGCGTGATCATATGCGCGCTGAAATGGTAGGCGAGGTAGGAAACGAGGAACAGTCCCGAGGTCACGAATGCGGCGAGCATCATCGCGCGATGCTGCCGGATCATCTTCCGGCGGATGAAGATGAATCCGATGAGAAGGAATGCGGAGGCCAGCGAGTTGAGGGTGGCGTTGAGTGCCGGCAGATCGCTCACGTTCACGAGGCCTCCCCGAGAAGGAATTCGATCGCCGCGCGCAGTTCCTCGACCTTCGCATCGTCCATGCCGTCGTAATAGCCGCGGATCATTCCCTTGCGGTCGACCAGCGCGAAGCGCGTGCTGTGCAAGGCGGGGACGTCGGCATCGCCCATCATGAATCCGTTCGACGCGAGATCGGTGACGATATCCTTCCCGCTGCGCAGCATCGCCCATGTGCCCCGCTTCGCCGAGTACCGCTCGGCGTACCGCGCGAGTTTCTCGACAGTATCGTTGTCGGGATCGACGCTGAAACCCGCGATGCGGAAATCCGCCGCATCCGCGAACTCCGCCTGCAGGACGTTCGCCTTGGAATTCATGACGGGACAGGGACCGCCGCAGGAAGTGAAGAAGAAATACGCGATGTAGACCTTCCCCGCGAAATCCCTGTTCGTCACCGTGCGTCCGTCGAAATCCGTGAAGGAGAACGACGGCGCGGGCTTGATCTGCGGCAGTGATTGTATCGCGCGGTCTGTACTCTGCCTGCACCCGCCAAAGGTGGCGAACAGTGACGCCAACAGGAACGATATGACAGAAATCCGTTTCATGGACGGCGCACGAGCCTCAGCGAAATGAAGTAGAGCAGCAGGAAGAGGGCCGCGAAGACCAGGAGGGAAACCGCGATCGAGGGACCCTCCGCGATGCGGACACCGCTTCCGAGAAAGAACGTTCGCTGGAACAGCGTGGTCACGTAGTACAGCGGATTCAGCCGGATGATCACGCCCAGCCAATCCGCCGTGCCCGACGGGGGGAACAGCGCGCCCGAAAGCAGCCACATCGGCACGAGCAGCAGGTTCATGACCGCGTGGAATCCCTGCGTCGAGGACATGCTCCAGGCGAGCAGGAATCCGAGACCGGTGAGCGTCATGCCCGTCGCGGTAAGAATAAGAATGCTGAGTCCGATTCCTGCCCAGCTGAGCGAGAGCCCGGTGAATGGCAGCAGTGCCATGAACACCACCGATTGCAGCAGCGCGATGGTCGTACCCGCGAGCAGCTTGCTCCAGACAATGGCCGCGCGCGGCGCGGGGGAGGTGAGCACTCCCTGCATAAAACCGCTCTTGCGATCCTCTATCACCGAGATGGTCGAGAAGATCGCGGCGAATAATGCGATGAGGAGGATAATGCCGGGGAAAAGGAAGGCGCCGTAGTCCGTTCCTCCCGCGTCGACGCTGTTCTTGAATCCGGCGCTGAGAAATATCCATATCACGAAGGGCTGTCCCACCGCGCCGATGACCCTGCTGCGCTGGCGGACGAAGTGTTTCAGGTCACGGACCCAGAGGCTGTATGTCGGGAGAAGGATGCCGGTCATGCCGTCACCATTTCCTCGGACACGTGCCGCGGCGCATGTCCCGTGCGGGAGATGAAATAATCCTCGAGGGACGGTCGCCGCGCTTCGATATCCTCGATGCGGGCGTCACGCTCGTCGACAATCATGAGCACGTCCTGCAACGACGTATCCTTCAGAAGCAGGACATCTTCAGCAATCCGCAGGGTATCGATATCGCTCGCCGCACCGACGCGCTGCGCGATCGAGTCGAGGTCCCTGCCCCGTATCACCACGACAGTGCGTCCGAAGTCCGCGAGGAGTTCCGAAGGACGCGCGGCGGCAATCACCTCGCCATTCTCGAGAATCACGACGCGGTCGCAGCGCGTCGCCACCGCGAGTTCATGCGTGACCAGCAGCGTCGTCAGTGCGTTCGCGGCCGTCAGGGCCTGCAGTATGTTGAAATAGGCCTCGCGCGCATTCACATCGAGCCCCGTGAACGGTTCATCGAGCACGAGGACCCGGGGGTCCGTCAGCAGCGCCTTGGCCAGTTCCACGCGGCGCTGATAACCGCCGGAAAGCGTATCGACCTTCGTATCGAGCCTGTCGTGGAGTTCAAGCGCATGGAACAGCCGTTCCGGCAGTGCTGATCTCTCGAGACGGAGGCCGTATAGCAGCGCATGATGATACAGATTCTCGAACACCGTCAGCTGTCTGTCGAGAGCCGGGGATTGAAAGACGACTCCGAGGCGCGCGCGAGCGGGATGCCGGCCGTCGAGGAGAATGCTGCCCTGCTGCGCTGCGAGCGTCCCCGTGACGAGACGGAAGAGTGTCGACTTTCCGCTGCCGTTCGGTCCGATCACCGTCGTCACCTCACCCGCCGTCGCCTCGAACGACACGCCACACAGTGCCTGCGTTGTGCCGGTTCCGCGGTGGCGATAGCTGTGCGATATATCGGTGAAGGTCAGCATGCGCGGATCAGAGTCCCAGTACCGTCAGTGCGAAGACGAGGGTGAGGAAGAAAAACATCGGCACGCCCACGAAGAGGCGCAGGCGCTTGTTGTCGAACTTCAGGTGCATGAAGATGTAGGCGACGAGCCCCGCCTTCGCCAGGGCGATGAACACGCCGACGAGGATGTTCGCCGTGTCGCCGAAATGGATGCTCGTGACCGCCACTGTCAGCGCGGTGAGCGCGAGCAGCGCGAGGAACACCTTGAAGTAGGATTTCTGGATTTCCTTGAAGCTCATTCCGGATGTCATGATCTTTATCTCCTTTCAGGCCTAGAAAATCAGGTAGAGCGTCGGGAAGAGGAAGATCCAGACGAGATCGACGAAGTGCCAGTACAGCCCGAGCGTCTCCACGCGGTGATGCATGGCCTGCGGATAGCCTTTCACAAGCGATTTGCCCAGCATCCAGGTCATCGGTATGAGTCCGCCGATCACGTGCAGCGCGTGGAAGCCCGTCATGGTGAAGTAGGTCGCGAAAAAGGTGTTCGTCCACGGAAAGATGTCATGGTGGAATTTCGTCATGTACTCGTGCGCCTTGATGCCGAGAAAGCCGAAGGCGCAGAGGATCGTCAAGCCGAGGAACAGGCGGAACTTCGCCTGGTCGCCGCGTTCGAGCGCGAGATGCGACAGCGCCATCGTCAGGCTGCTCGAGATCAGCACGGTGGTGTTGATCGTCGCCAGTGTCTTGTCGAGCAGATGCGCGCTCGTGGTGAACACCTCGATATTGAGATTGCGCAGCACGATGAACGCGCCGAAAAATCCCGAGAAGAACATGATCTCCGAGGCGAGGAAGACCCACATTCCCAGCTTGCCATGATAGATGCCGGTGGTGAATCTCGTATGCGTGGACGCGAGGGTCGTGGACATGGGTCAGGCCTTGTCGATGAACATCAGGGTGATCAATGCGAGCAGGTAGAAATAGGATGACAGCAGCACGGTGCGCGCGTTGCTGTTGGAGCGATCGATGAAAAAGCGTGCTCCGGCGACGAAGAAGCCCGCGCCGAGCAGCGCCGCGCCGGTGAAATACACGACGCCGGTGACGGAGAGCACTGTCAGGAGAAGGCTGAACAGCGCGAGCATGATCGTGTAGATGACGATGTGCCGCGCGACCACGAGGCCCGTGGCGTCGAGCACGGTGAGCATCGGGAAGCCGCCGCGCTCGTAGTCCTTCCGGTACATCCAAGCGAGCGAGAGGAAGTGCGGCATCTGCCAGAGAAAGAGGATCATGAACATCACGAAGGCCTCGATGCTGATCGCGCCCGAGATCGTGGCGTAACCGCCGAGCGGCGGAAGCGCGCCCGGGATGCCGCCGACGAGCGTGGCCAGCTGGGACTTCCGTTTCATGGGCGTGTAGACGCCGAGATACAGCACGACGGTCAGGGCGGCGAGCGCGGCGGTCAGGGGCTGCGCCCAGAGCAGGAGCCCGAGTCCTGTTACGATGAGCGCGATCCCGTACGACAGTGCCGAGGTACGTTGGATCTTCCCCGAGGGAATAGGACGGAACATGGTGCGTTTCATCGCGCGGTCATGATCGTGCTCGATCACATGGTTCAACGCGCAGCTTCCCGCGGAAACCAGGGCAGTACCGACAACGGTCAGGACGAACAGCAGCGCATACTCGATAGTGAGGAAATTGCGCGGGAGCGCAAGGTAGAATCCCGCGGCGGTGGTGACGACCACCATGAGCGTGATGCCGGGCTTGGTCAGTTCGTAGTAGGCGGACAGTGTCTCGCGCAGCGGAAGCGCGCCATCGGCCAGCAGCAGCGTCTCGCGGTTCATCTTGTTCATGCTTTCATGCCCTGGAATTGAATCTCCTCGGCGCTCTCATGCGCATGGGAAAAGTGGTAGAAATGCCGGCTGCGCGCGTAGGTGAGGAACACCAGGGTGAGGGTCAGCGCTCCTCCCGTCACATGCAGCGTGTTGGGGATGATGGCTTCGCGGGTCCATATAACCGTGGCGCCGAGCAGGAACTGCACGGTCACCATGATCATCGCGAGCATCGCAGGCGCGCGCAACGCGGCGAGCCGGCGGCTGCGGAGGATGCGAATGCCCTGCAGGAAAATCATGATCGACAGGATCACCGCACCCACGCGATGGGCGAACTGGATCGCGACGCCGAAGCTGATGAAGTCGGGAAAGATCCTGCCGTTGTTCAGTGGGAAGTCGACGATCGCCATGCCGCTGTATGTGTGGCGTGTGAGCGCGCCGAGGAAGATCTGCACGAATGTGAAAATGAATGTCGCCAGCAGCAGCTTCGCCAGGCCGGCGTCGACACCGGCAGGCTCCGGCTGTTGCGTGCGTTTCCAGCCGGGGGCAGTGGCTGCCGCGATGAGCATCGTTGCGATCATGAAGGATTGCGCGAGCATGGCGTGACTCACCGACACCGCGGTCGGCAGGCGCATCAGCACCGTCAGTCCGCCGAGCACCCCCTGCACGATGACGGCGGCGAGGGCGCCGACACTCAGCCAGCGCAGCCAGCGGCGGCGGTCGAACAGCCATACCATCACCGAGACGACGATCGTGAGGAAACCGATTCCGGACGCGAGAAGCCGGTGTCCGTGCTCGTAGACGATACCGCCGGTCCACTTTTCCACGGGATAGGTGAACATGTTCTCACCGTACGTCGTCGGCCAATCGGGCACGGAAAGGCCTGCGCCCGCGCTGTGCACGAGTCCGCCTTTCGCGATAAGCAGGACGGTACCCACGGCGAGGACGACCGCGATGCGATGGAGCCATCGCCCCGCGCCCGTGTACGAACTGTATGTGTTCTGCTGCGTCATGCCCTGTTCCTATGCGACGGGTCCTTCCGTCATCTGCTGCTCGAGACGATGCTCGTGCCGGACGCGCTGTTCGGCCAGCTCCTCGTGCGATACATTCTGCGGGATGTAATCCTGGACGGACTCGGGCGAGGAGTATTCGTAGGGACCGCGGTAGACGCGGAGTTCCGTATCGAAGTTGCCGTGCGGCGGGGGCGACGGCGCCTGCCATTCGAGAGAATTGGCGCGCCAGGGATTGCGTTCCGCTTTCCGTCCGCGGTACCAGCTGTGAATGAAGTTGTAGACGAGAATGAACTGAGTAAATCCGAGAATGATCGCGTTGATCGTGATGAATTCGTTCATCGGCTGGAACGGTTTGAGGAAATCGTACACCGTGGGATCGTAGATTCGCCGCATCATCCCGCCGACACCGAGGATGTGCATGGGAAAGAACGTGCCGTTGAAGGTGATGATGGTGATCCAGAAATGCAGTTTCCCGAGACGTTCGTCATACATGCGTCCGCTCATCTTCGGGAACCAGTAGTACAGGCCTGCGAACACCGCGAACAGGCTGCCGCCGAAGAGGACGTAATGGATATGACCGACGATGAAGTACGTGTCATGAATGAAAACGTCCACCGGCGTCGAGGCCATGAAGATGCCGCTGAGTCCGCCGATGACGAACATCGACACGAAGGCGACCGCGTTGAGCATGGGTGTCGCGAATTCGATCTGGCCGCGCCACATGGTGCCGAGCCAGTTGAATGTCTTGATGGCGGAGGGCACGGCGATCACCATCGTGCTGACCATGAAAGTCGTGCCGAGGAGCGGATTCATCCCCGACTGGAACATGTGATGTCCCCACACGAGGATGCCGAAGAACGCGATGCCCGCGAGCGCGAAGACCATGGCCTTGTATCCGAACAGGGGCTTGCGCGCGAAGTTGGAGATCACGTCCGATACCACACCCATTCCCGGGAGGATCATGATGTACACGGCGGGATGCGAATAGAACCAGAACAGGTGCTGCCAGAGCAGCGGCTGTCCCCCGCCCGCCGTGCGCGACATGTCGCGCGTCGCGACGGTCAGATGCGCGGGCAGGAAGAAGCTCGTGTTCAGGAAGTTGTCCATGAACAGCATCGAGAGCGCCGAGGCGAGCACGGGCGTTCCGATGACGATGATGATGGCGGTGACGAACACGGCCCAGACGGTCATCGGCATGTCGAACATCCGCATCCCGGGCGCGCGCATGTTGAGAACGGTCGTGATGTAATTCACGCCGCCGAGTATCGACGAGAAACCGATCAAGAAGAGCGCGATGATCCAGAGCGTCTGTCCCGGCGACGCGAGAGCGCTTAACGGCGCGTACGCCGTCCAGCCCGAGGCGGCCAATCCTCCTTCCATGAAGAAGCCGCTCATCATGATGACACCGCCGATCGGGAAGAGCCAGTACGAGACCATGTTGAGCCTCGGGAACGCCATGTCGTCGGCGCCGATCATCAGGGGAATGGCGAAGTTGCCGAAGGTCCCGACGAGGAGCGGAATGATCACGGCGAAGATCATGATCGTCCCGTGCATCGTCAGAAGCTGCGTGTACCATTCGGGCGTCACGGCGCCGTCCGCGTTGACCCAGGTCGACGGCAGCAGCTTGCCGATCACGGGAATCGGCTCTCCGGGATACGCGAGCTGCCAGCGGATGAACAGCGCGAATGCTCCCCCGACGAAAAGGAAGAAGATCGCGGTGAACATGAACTGCTTGGCGATCATCTTGTGGTCGGTCGAAAAAATGTAATGGCGCACGAAGGATTCGCTGCGTGCGTGTCCCGCGTCATGCGCATGCTGTCCGGATTCGAGTACTGCTTCCATGTATCGCGTGTACCTTATTTCGTTTGAGACGCAGCCAGCAGGCCGCCGTATTGCTCGTCGATCCAGGTGTCGAATTCGCTCTGCGGCATGACGTTGAGCAAGGCGCGCATGAGGTAGTGTCCGCTGCCGCAGAGTTCCGCGCAGGCGATCTCGTACTTGCCGGTCTTGATGCTGTTGAACCAGACATCCACCCACTGCCCCGGCACGGCGTCCTGTTTGACGCGCATGTTCGGCAGGAAGAAACTGTGGATCACGTCCATCGACGAGAGATGGACGACAATGGTCTTGTTGACCGGGATGGTCAGGTCGTTGATGGTCACGAGGTCGTCCTTACCGCTGGGATCGTCCGGATCGATGCCGAAGGGATTCGTGGTGCCCATGTATTTCGCATCCCTGCGTCCGAAAACCCCATCCGATCCCGGGTAGCGGACGTGCCACATGTAGGTCTGACCCATCACCTCGACGGTGAGATCGGGATTCGGCGTCTTCTCGGAATACTTGATATCTTCCCAGATGCCGTTGCTGTAGAGCGCGAGAAAGACAAAGAGTGCGAGTGGCAGCGCGGTCCAGGAGAACTCGAGCACGTTGTTGCCGTGGTAATGATATGCCCTGTCGCCTTTCCGTTTCCGCCGGTAGCGGAGGATGAACGTGACGTAGATCACGTTGACGAGCACGAAGATGCCGAATGAGATATAGTATATCAGCGAGAAGAGGTGGTCCACTCCCTCGCCGAACAGGGAGACGTTTTCAGGAAGCCAATCAAGCATTGCGTTCGTGCCTCGGTTCAGGTGCGTTTTTGAATCGCGCGTTCACAGCGACGATGTGAGTTGTTCTTCCGTGTATGCGCCGGACTTGCCTTTCGTCGCGGTGCGCTGTTCCTTGACCTGCTCGGCGCTGACGGCGGCCGCGGCATTGCCCCAGCTCGAGCGCACGTAGGTCAGCACGTCCGCGATCTCCTGATCGGTCAGGTCGTTCTTCCAGGGCTGCATGACACCGTTGAATTTCTTCCCGTCGCGTTCGATCGGACCGTTGAAGCCGTGAAGGACGATGCGGATCGGCAGCACGGGATCGCCCGTGACAAGCTTCGATCCGGCGAGTGGCGGAAATACGTTTGGAATTCCCTGGCCGTTCGTCTGGTGGCAGGCCGCGCACTTCGCGTTGAACACCGACGCACCCGCCCCCCCGCCTGACTCGGCAGTGGCGGCGGCATCCTGCTGCGTACCCGGCGGATCAGTCCACTCCGGCGGCGTGCCGTCATGGACGAAGGAATTACAGCCGGGCAACAGGACCGCGGCGATCAGCGGAAGAAGAAAGGCGCGATTATTTTTAAACAGACCAAGTATAAATCTTGGCGAACGTGCGAAGTCATCGTCACGAGAGATCATGGTGGTTCAGGACCTATTGTGAAGCCGGAGAGGAAATACACTCATCAAAGAATCAAAACAAGCTAAGACATGTCCGAATTTTTGGCAAGGACTTAAAAAAATATTTCTGCGATTATTTCTTTTATTCCGGCAACCCCGATGACGCCGTTCCAGTTCCCTGGAAGCCGAAAAATATTCCGCAAACCATGTTGATTTCGAGGATTTTTCGGAGTTTCCCCTCCCTTGATCCTCCCCGCCGCCCCGTACGAGGAAGGCCTTCACAGGTACTTGTTTCCATGTGATTTACATGGTATTTCCCGGCATGAAAAACGGGGCCTCGCGGGCCCCGTTCACGGGAATATCACATGCATTTCATTCGCAAAAAAAATTTATCACCTGCGCGATCCTGCGGTGCGGATCTTCCGCGCGAGGCGGCGGGGGGGGCTTTCGTCCGGCGAAGCGATCGCCGCGATCAGTAGGGGAATTGTCCCGAGACGAGCATTCCAAGCACGGCGAACCAGGGCACGGCGATTTTCGGATTGCACATGAGCGGACAGCTGCCGGTGACGCGGCTCAGATTTCTGCTGACGAACCAGCCGACGCCTCCCCCGGCGACAGCGCCGAGGATGGAAGCGAGGATCACGTCGTCGCCTCGTCGACGACCTGCATGAGAATATCCTCGACTTCACCCGGCAGCGAGCCGAGCCCGGCTTCCGGCATTATTTCGGACATGATTGTCGGTTTCAAGAGTTTGACGGTGTTCGCACCGTCCTCTTCGAATACCACGATGCGGCAGGGCAGCATCATGCCGATGGGCGCATGGGCGGAGATCGCCTTGTGCGCGAATCCGGCGTTGCAGACCTCCACGATGCTGTACGGCGGGATGGCTAATCCCTTTTCCGCGAGAGTAGCCTGCACGTCGTGAATGTGCAGGGTGCGGAAACTGCGCTTCATCGCGGCGGCTTCCACTGCCTGCACGACCTCATTAAAGGGTTTGACTGTTGTCTTCGTGTAGTCGAGCTGCATTATATCACCATTATTGCTAGTCGGACCTGGGTAATGGAGATTTGATGCAGCGAACGGGGGAACGATTCAGTCGCGTTCGCTGATGCCAAGCGACTCGAGGAGCATGCGGCGCGCGTCTTCCGTGAAACAGGGTGAGGTCGCCCGGTACAGCCCGATCATTTTTTCTATGGAATCGCAGTAGCTGCTGCAGTCGGGACATTTCGAAAGATGCTGCTGGAGTTCACGGCATCGCGCTGAATTCTCATCGTCGCCAAACTGGGCGCAGATGTAATCCATGACTTCCTGGCAGGAGCGAAAATATTGGATCTGTTCAATCATGACGTCTGCTCGCTGAATATCGGAGTCAGCTCATTCCGGAGAAACGCCCTGGCGCGGTGAAGCCGTGATTTCACCGCGGGAACGCTCAGGTTCGTGATGCCGGCGACTTCCTCTGTCGAGAGTCCTTCAATGTCACGAAGGACGAAGACGACTTTGTACTCGGGCGCCAGCTTGTCGATCGCCGCGTCGAGGTGCTGCTTGAGATCCGCACTTTCCACCGCCGCACCGGGATCGTGTTCCCAATGCTCGACGGGTATCTCCGGCAAGGTATTTTCCTCGTCGTCAAGCGAGACGGTGCGCCGCGTCTTCTCGCTGCGCGCGAGCATCAGGCAGTGGTTCGAAACGATGGTGTAGAGCCAGGTCGAAAACTTCGACCGGTTATCGAACTGATCAAGTTTCTTGAGAATGCTCAGAAACGTTTCCTGCGTCGCATGTTCGGCGCGGTCCTGGTTCCGGCAGATCGAATACGAGAAACGGAATATCACGGGGGCGTATTCGTCCACCAGTTTCCGTATGGCGCCTGCATCGCCCTGCTTCGCCTGCTCGATGATCCGCGCTTCTTCTTCGGTGCTCATGATGGGATGCAACTCGCAATCGTTGGATTCACTCCGACATCAATAATACGATTTATTGTCCTGTGAATCACGGCTATTGCATTTCCAGCAGCCAGGTGCGATCGCGCAGCCAGGCCTGACTCGCGTGGCGATCGGGGCAGTAGCGCTCGACCAGCCGCCAGAAACGGGGGGAATGATTCAATTCGCGGAGATGCGCCAGCTCGTGGATGATGACATAATCTATCACTTCCGGCGGAGCGAACATCAGGCGCATGTTGAGGTTGATGTTGCCGTCCGCATTGCAGCTCCCCCACTTGCTCCGCTGCGCGCGAATCGTGAGCCGCGAAGGCGAAAGCTGCATCCTTCCGGCGAGCAGTTCGAGGCGGCGTGTCAGTTCCTGCCGCGCCCAGCTGCGCAGCCAGCGGTTGAACAGATCCGACAGGATTTTCTCCTCGCGCAGATACCGGAAGGGAACCCGGACGATCACCTCGCCAGCCTCGAGCGAGACTTTTCCCGCGTTCCATTCCCAGCTGATGATGCGCAGGGTTCTCCATTCTCCCATGATGAGCACGCGCTGACCGTCCGCGTAGCTCCATCGGGGCTGCCGTCTTTCGAGTTCACGAAAGTGCTCGAGGCGGTCGAGTATCCACGGCCCCTTCTCGCGCACCATGGCATGCACCTCGCGTTCCGGCACGCCCCATGGTGCGGAAACCCGCACCCCGTTCTTGCCCGACACCGTCAGGCGGATGTAACGGTTGCGGCGTGTCTTGAGCACGCTGTACTCGATTTCGGTTCCCAGAACACGTACATGAGGCATGGGCTTTCCCTCTTACCGCGAAACGGCATTCAGGTAAAAATTGCCATTCCCCCGCCACCGACCGCCGCTGTCCTCTTCCGGGGTGCAAGTAGTGAGGAATGGTTAATTTAGCGGTCCTTTTCCTTGTGGCGGCGGGAACGGCGCCGGAAGAGGGCAGATTATTTCGCGAGCAGCATCTTCCGCGTCAGTACCCGGCCACCCGCCTGCAGGCGACAGAGATACATGCCGCTGGGCAGCGCGCGCGCGTCGAACACGGTCTTGTGCAAGCCGGTGCGCAGCGTGCCTTCATGGAGCAGCGCGACCGGGCGTCCGTGCATGTCGAGCACCTGCAGGGTCCCCGTCTCGCCGTCATGCAAAGCCGGTATGCTCCAGTCGATGACCGTAACGGGATTGAAGGGATTCGGAGTATTGCCCAACTGCAGCGCGTCGGTCGCGTCGAGAGGCACCACGCAGCTTCCGGAGCTGAATATACGCCCGTCCGTCAGCGCAGCCGAGATTCCGGGCTCGAACAGCATGAGCTCCGGCGTGAAGGCGAGCGGGCTTTCAAAGATACCAAAACTGCCATCCCATCCCTCGCGCCGCAGGAGACGGCAGCGCAGGAACGCGACCGTGCCGCTCGTGACGATGGGCACGTCGCCGGTGAAGCGCAGGCGGACTGCACCCTGTGCGGGATGGTCGAGTGCCGCTGCCGGCCAGGAATGTGTCAGTGTGCCGCCCTGCGAGACTTCGTCAATGGAAACGGTCAGCGGATCATACTCGATCGCAAGGGTGAAGTCCTTGAGCGGAAGCGCAAGCTGATTGACCAGTGCGATAGGGACGTCCACCGTCTCGCCCATCATTCCGACATTATTGTCTGGAATACTGAGCTGGATCAGATCCACCGGCGCCTCGATGAAGATGCAGGTGCTGCAGTTGAGCTGTCCGAATCCAGGGACCGTGACCAGCACCTCGATGCAGGGTGTACCGAAGCCGGCGGACGAAATGTTGACGTTCCAGTTCACGGCCACGGTTTCCCCGGGAGCGATGGCGGACGGAAGATTCTTTACCGCCGTCTCACCCGCCTCGAGAAAGAATACTCCGGCGAGCAGCACCGTGGCACGGGCACCGTCGATCGGAACGCTGCCCGTGTTGGTCAGCCGCACCGATGCGGTGAACGGCGCCGGACGCCAGCCGATCTCGCGTCCGTAATAGCGGATCGTGTCGGGTGCGATGCACTGTATTTCGGCGGCGACGGAATCAGTGGATACAGGGTGGTACAGGACGGTCGCGGGATCACAGTTCCGGGCATTGGCTCCGTCCGCCTCGATCCGGATATGCGACTGTGCCGTCGTGGTTTCCGTCTGCGGCACACCGCGGCAGTTCCAGGCAAGAGTCGCCTGCTGACCGGGCGCCAGGTCGACACCCAGCGACTTCGTCAGGGCTTCCCCGCTCTCGAGCGACAGCTGTACGGCGGGTGTGAGCGTGCCGCGAATGTTGGTCAGCGTTGCCAGTCCGGTGTTGACGATCTCGGCGCGGATCAGGAATGGGGCGGGTATGTAGGTCTGCGCGGCGCGCTGGAAGATGATGGTGTCCGGTGCGGCGCATGCGATGATGAAGTCCGATGGCAGCTGCGGCGGGGGCGCGAGAATGATGACGCCGCTGCAGCGCTGCACCGTCCCGGCACCCACGTGATCGACTCGAATCCCCTGCGCCTTGAACACCGTCGAGGTGTCGCGCACGGCTCGCAGACGCCATTCCAGTATCCGCGGTGCCCCGGGCATCAGGTTGCGGATGATCTTTTCCTCCGCTTCACCCGCGGCGAGAAGGATGCCCGTGGGCAGGATGATCGTGCATCGCACCGAATCGAGCGGTACAGCCGTCGGATTGACGACCGTGCTGCGGAACAGCGCCTGGCCGTACTCGCCGCTGACGGAATCGACCCACAGGGTATCCGGTTCGAGCGCGCAGTCGACCTCGAAGCCGGCGACGTCGGCCGGCGGAATGCGCACGGTGCTGCAACAGTTCTGTTTCGCGACGAAGCGTGCCTCCACGGTGAAGCAGACATCGACGCTGTCGAGAACGGCACCGCGCTGCAGTGTGAATCGCCACGGCAGAACGCGCATGGGCTCGCCGCGCTGCATGACGTCGATTTTCTGTGTGAGCGATTGCCCCGGCGGATCGAGCTGCAGCTTGCTGGGAAACTGCACGGTCACGGTCACGTCATACGCCGCGGCGTTGCCGCTGTTGACGATCCCCGCGGCCACGATCACGGTGTCGTCATCCACGGCATCCTTCACGACAGAGCATGTCAATTCGAGAACGGCTTTCCGCGTCGCCGGGATATAGATCGGAACGGGGCAGGGCGCGGTCTGCTGCAGCGTCTTGCCTTTCGCCTTCACCTGCACGAGGATGGTGTCGTAGCGCGCGACTTCGCGGGGCACGGCGCGCAGCATCCAGCCCGCGATTCCGCTCTGCCCCACATCCAGCATGGAGGGCGCGAGCAGCTTCGCGGGCGATTCCCCTGCGTCGAGCGTGATATCGGGAGGCGGCAGAATTTCCGCGACCACAGAATCGGCCTGTGCGGTTCCGATGTTCGTCGCAGTGAGCTGGACCTGGAAGGGATCCGGCTCGTAGCGGTTGAACGCTTCGGAGAATACAAGAGTATCTGGTCCGCTGCAGCTGAGTTCCAGCACCGGACCACGCACAGCTTCGATGAACACCGGAACTTCGCAGACCACCGCTCCGCCGTTCTCCGCATAGACGGTCACACGGATCGTGTCGTTGCGCGCCGCCGTGCGGTCGAGTATGAGCACGCGGAAGCGGCCGTTCACGCTTTCGCCGATCGCGAGCGAGTCGGTCAGCAGCTTCAGGGCCGCGTCGCTAGGATCGATGGAGAGATCCGCTCCCTGGAGCAACGCCGCGTACACCTTCTTCGCCGGATTGGTCCCGGTATTCCGCACGGTCAGATCGAGCACGATCGGATTCGGAACGTAGGCGCCGTCCGCATACCGCACGGTATCGGGCGCTGTGAGTGTGCAGCTCAGAACGGGAATCGCATTCACCGTCTGCACGTCGAGCGATGTGCAGCACTGAGCGCCGGGGAAATTCTCCGCCGACACGCTCACACAGATATCCGCCGGTGAAACGGGAGCACCTTTCGCCACGACGACCCAGGTTATCGTCGCGCTGTCTCCCGGAGCAATCACTCCGCTGTTGGGGAAATCCTTCGATGGGAAATCTCCCGCGTCCACGGCCAGGAACAACGGGAGCTGTATGCTGCCGCGCGTGTTGGCCATGATGAGGCTGGAGACGTTTCTCACCGTCGTCGAAATCAACAGCCGCTCGGGATCGTATTTCCCCGTCCCGTCGTCATAGACCATCACCCGTGTGTCGGTGCAGCGCATCACGGCACGTATGGGCGATGCGGTGATGAATACCTCCTGACAGCAGACCGCGGTGTCGATCCCCGCCGCCACCTTCACACAGAAGCGAAGCAGATCCGACGTCGGACGCTCGAGCGGCCGCACCCACCAGGTCACCGATCCCGTGTCGTTGCGCGCGAGCAGCGACGGAGCGATGAAGGTGTTGACTGGTGTCGTCGTATCGACCACGAACCCGGCAGGCACATGTATCCATGCCGCGATATCGCGCGCCTTGAGATCGCTCCGGTTCGTCACATGCACGGTGACAGGGAAGCGGTCGGGCATGAAGCAGCCGAGGCTATCGCTCCACTCGATCCGCGACGGCATGCTGCAGGTCGTTTCCAGGATCGTGCGCGCGCGTTCGACAATAACGGTCCGGCAGCACAGGGTGACGACTCCGCTGTCGGGCCGCACCTCCACGCAGAGCTGGTAGGTCCTCGTTTCCTCATTCGGGAGCACACGCAGCCTGAATTCCACGAAACCCGCACCCTGCGGCGGGAGCGGATGGATGGGGAGGGACACTGTATCACTGCCCGAGAGCAATTCCATGCCGTCGGGTACGATCAGTCGCAGGCGGGTATTCTCCACAGCGTAATTGCCGTTGTTGTGGACGCTGACGCCGATGGTGAGTTCATCATTCGGGAAGGTGCCGGTCTGCTCGTCCCACTCCACATGCAGCGTGTCGTCACAGAGGACACTCAATTCGGGACGCTTGAGTATCTGCAGCCAGGTGTTCCGCGCCTTGAGCTGCATGCAGTCCTGCGTTCGCTTGTCGAGAAAGAACACCGGGTAGATGAACGTCGTGTCGTGCGCCACGGGAGGCGTGGCGTAACGGATTTTCAGCAGCGTCGTCTTGCCGCTCACGAACACAGGTCCCACCACTTCGACGAACAGCGTATCCGCCGCGATGGACTGCCGCACCTGCAGGTTTTCCGCGAGCATACCCTGCGTGACGATCTCCCGGAACTGCAGCGGGGGACGCTCGAGCACCTTGAATCTGATGCTGGTGACCGTGCCGCCTCCGCCCTCGGCTTCGACGCTCACGGGCAGGTACAGATCGCCGTTCTCATACGCGTACGTGGAATCGAACGAGACGTTCAGCGACGGCAGCGTGGGATCGAGCGGCGCGCGGAAGCGCACATGCATCGTGTCTGCCAGGCCGCAGGCCTCCGCGATGACGGTGAGATCACGCCAGGATCCGTCGGGACAGTTGGAAATGTACTGCATGTCGCAATCGTTCGCTCCGCTCGAGACCAGCGACATCATCGCATCGAAGGCCGGTATGATGTCGTCGGGGTGCTCGACGATCACGAACCTGCCGCCGGTGGAATCGGCGAGCTTTCGCATGTTCTCGAGTTCCACGAGGTTTTCTTCATAGGCCACGCCGATGGAGTAGATCGGGATGCCGAGATTGCGCGCGTGCGCGATGACGTCGGTCACACCGGCGAAGCTGTTGTTGTCCCCGCCATCCGAAAAGACAACCACGGCCTTGATCGGATTATTGCCGTTGTTCGCGACTTCGTTCAGCGCCTCGATGACTGCATCGAACAAAGTGGTGACGCCGTAGGGATAGATCTTGTCGATGGCGTCGAACAGCGCATTCAGGTTCGTGGTCATGCCGATGTGCTTGGTCACGTCGTCGCCAAAGCTGAAGATCGCTGCTTCGTCCGAGCCGCTGCTGTGCGCACGGAAGAGTTCGACGAAGCGCCACGCGCCCGTCTTGATGCGGTAGATGCTGGTGCCCGCCACCGAACCGCTGCGGTCGAGCGCGAGGGCCACCGACACCGGCACGGTCTGTGCGGGACAGTTCAGACTGACCATCGAGCGCTGGACGCCATCCTCGATGATGCGGACATTGACGGGATTTATGTTGTTGCTCTGCTGCCCCGCGCAGAAGGCGCGCACTTTCACATGCACGGCGGGGAAGTTCTGCGTATCGACATGCAGGATGCGAATCTCGTTCCAGGGCTGCGATACGGCAGTCTGGAAGAAGAGCAGCAGGAAAGATACAATGAATAACGGGAGCGATCGTTTCATACACACTTCAGGCTGGAGACAACTGACTCAGGCTGAAACCGGAAAGCAGACTATGCGCAGGCATCTGCCCCGGGCCGACGGAAACGCGCAGCCGCAGGTCAGGGTGTCGGGGCTCATTCACCCCATGGAACGACGGTATCGGAATCAAAATACGAAAAAATCTTACAGGCGCGAGGGGATTCCGCATCCCCAATCGTGAACGCTTCCTGTGCCGCCCCCCTCCACGGGGCGAGGTTGGGGACGGTGGAACTGTACAGCCGGCAAAGGATCTCTTCCTCCTCTACCCTTTCGCCCCGCTGTTTCGCGAGCACCACGCCCGCGGTGTGATCCACGCCGTCGGCGGCATGCCTGCGACCAGCGCCGAGTTCGGCGGCCAGCAGACCCAGCCGTCGGGCGTCGATCGCCTGCACGTATCCCGCGCGCGGTGCCGTCACCTCGACGATTGCCGAGGCGTTGCGATAGGACAGCGTTTGCTCCACGACGGATGTGTCTCCTCCCTGTCCGCGCACGAGCTGCATGAAGCGGTCGAATGCGAGTCCGCGCCGGACCATATCGCGCGCAACCGCCATACCTTCGTTCAGGTCCCGCGCCTTGCGTCCGATCTGGATCATCATGCCCGCGAGGGCGTAGGTGACTTCCATCAGATCCGGAGTCTCGCGCCCCTGCAGGCAGTCGATGACTTCCACGACCTCGAGCCAGTTGCCGATGGCGAGTCCGAGGGGCTCGTCCATGTCGGTGATCAGTCCCGTCGTCGGGAGATCGAAGCGCCGTCCGACCTCGGCGAGCAGCCGCGCGAGTTCCTCCGCCTGTGCGCGCTCGCGCATGAATGCACCCCTGCCCGTCTTGATGTCGAGCACCAGCGCGTCTGCTCCGCCAGCGACTTTCTTGCTCATGATGCTGGCAGCGATGAGCGGGAGGATTTCCACGGTGGCCGTGACGTCGCGCAGACCGTAGATGCGGCGATCGAGCGGAACGATGTCGTCGCTCTGTCCCGCCATGACCATCCCCGACTCGCCGAGGAAGTGCAGAATTTCGATCGGCGCGAGACGCGTCCGAAAGCCCGGAATGCTTTCGAGCTTGTCGAGCGTGCCGCCCGTGTGCGCCAGCCCGCGTCCCGAGATCATCGGCACGCGCACGCCCGCCGCGGCGACGATGGGGACGAGCAGCAGCGAGGTCTTGTCGCCCACCCCGCCGGTGGAGTGCTTGTCCACTTTCATGCCCGGCACGGCGCTCAGGTCCAGCCGGCTGCCGGATCGGATGAAAATGTCCGTTATGGCAAGCGTCTCATCGAAGGTGAATGGCGAAAAATACGATGCCATCAGGAACGCGCTCATCTGGTAATCCGCGATGTTCCCCTCGAGAAATGCCCCGAAGAAATGCTCGAGTTCCTCCCGGCTCATCTCCTCGCCGTCGCGGCGCCTGCGTATGATTTCCTGCGGCAGCATGCGGGGATCATTCCATATCGATCGCGATGGCTTCCTTCTTCAGGATTTTTCCGTCCTCTCCCACCTGGACGACGAGCGCGTCTTCCTCGCTCTCGAGCGTCATCTCGTAATACCTGCTCTCGGCGGACTCTATGCGCACGACGTCATACATGTCGTAGGCGGGGAATTCCTTCGCGACGGCTTTCTGCACGGCGGAAGGGACATCGGTCTGATCGAGGTAGACCGTGGAGGCCTGCCACGTGCCCGCGGCATCGAAGCGCGCGCTCATTTCCAGGCCGTTGAAGATGAACGTCGCAGTGTACTCGCCCTCCTCGAGCTCGTCCCAGACGACGGATTCGGCTTTCGCGAAGCGCTGATGGAACGAGGTCTCGACCGGGGCGGGGAGGTCCTGTGCGTGGACGGCGGCGGTGCACAGCATGAGCAGCAAGGCGAAAGACAGGGTTTTCATGGATGATCTGCAGTGAAGGATCGCGCCGCGGACCGGGCGTTTTGCACCGAGACGGCAAGCAAATATAGACCTCCCCGCACTCATCCGAAAGGGGGTTCCACGCCGCCGCAATAACGAACGCCCCCCGCCGTCCGCCGGCAGCGGACATGCGGGGAGCGTCTGTGATCGCGTGAGAGCATCAAAGCAGCAACCCGATCACGTGGGGGGATCGAACCGCATTCTTCTCCCTCCTTATCTAACGGATTGCCGGTAGCCACGCTTGACCACCGCGTACTCATTTAGATGCCCTATTGCGAGCACCATGTAGCCAGAAGCAGCTATCTTGCTTGTGAAGATGCCGTGCGGATCCTCTCCCAATACGGTGGAAAATGTGCTCCCGTTGTAGTGGATCACCTCACCTTGCTGGACGTAGATATAGACATCGTTGAGCGCGGTGCCGCGAATGCCGGTGATACAGTGACTCGGATACAGGATCGGAAGCCATTGTCCTTTGGTATTCCGAAACAGCGGACCACACCCTCCGGAATACCAAGTACCCTGCATTCCCCAAACAGTGCTCTGCTCGTGGTAAACGTTCTTTTCGAGTACCATATTGCTCCCGCTCTCCATGCGAACAAGATAGCCACGCCGGCCGCTCTGCCCGTCAGGATCTGTCGCGGCGATATATAATGTTCCATCCCAGCCCCAGGTATCACGAAACCACGCTGTCGTTTCCGGACCTATCTGCGTATGGGTCACGCCATCCCAGTGAATGATGGACCCATTTTCTCCGACAAAATAGACGTTTTCCGCGCGGTCACCCCAGATTTTGTATGTGCCTCCGGCGCGACCGATGGGGGTGAGGTAATAACCCTTCCAGGAATTTCCATCCCAGTGACGCGCATTCACCCAGATATCATCCTGAGCCAGGCAAAAGATCGAGAAAAGCTCGGAGAAGGCGCTGGCACCTTCGAAATACGGATTGATCCGAACGAGCGTCCATTTCCTCCCGTCCCAGTGCGCGGCATTGGCCATAGAGTCCCGAATGGTCTTCCCAGTGCTGTCGCGGACATAGAAATGTCCCACCGCCCAGGCATCATTCTCGGAGAAACAGAATACGTCATTGACGCGCGACAGCCAGCCCCCGAGTGTATCGACGTACCAGATGTACTCATGCCCCGTGGTGTCGCCCGGATCCGGTTCGAGCGGCAGCGGCAGAACCGGGTCGTCACTTCCGCATCCCATCACGAACGACAGGAGCACTACCGCCATAACAAAGACAGCCCCCGTACCCAATCCCCCCCTCTTTCCTCGAGATCCAATCCTCACCGGGAACCTCCTCACCGAACCCTGCCGCGGGCACTTTCCACGACCGGTCAACGGTACAGACGACTCGACAAGTCAATAAACGACACTGTTACCTGAAATACTCCGCAAGAACCGCTACCGCTTCAATTCCGCCTCCAGCTCGGCACGAAAGCGCTCGATGGTGAATTTCACCGGCCAGGCGGCAGCGTCGCCGAGCGCGCAGATGGTGTTGCCCTCGATGTTGTTGGCGACGGAATGCAGGAGGTCGAAGTCCTTTGAACTGCCCTCGCCCGCGAGCAGGCGGTTGAAGACCTTCAGCATCCAGCCGGTGCCTTCGCGGCAGGGCGTGCACTGGCCGCAGGATTCGACCTTGTAGAAATGCGTGATGCGCGTGAGGATGCGCAGCAGGTCGGTGTCCTCGTCCATCACCATGATGCCCGCGGTGCCGATGGCCGAACCGACTGCCTTGAGCGAATCGGCGTCCATGCGCACGCCCTCGAGCTGGTCTCCACGCAGGGGCGGCATGGACGATCCGCCGGGGATGACCATCTTGATCTTCTTCCCGCCGCGCACGCCGCCGGCGACGTCGTAAATCAGCTCGGTGAGCAGCATGCCCGTCGGGAGTTCGTACACGCCGGGCTTGTTGACATGGCCGGAGATGCCGTAGAGGATCGGACCGGGATACTTCTCGGCGCCGATGCCCTTGTACCATTCTGCGCCCTTCTCGAGGATGACCGGGACGTTGGTGAGAGTTTCGACGTTGTTGATCGTGGTAGGACAATCCCACAATCCCACCTGGGCTGGGAACGGCGGCTTGACGCGGGGGTAGGGACGCTTGCCCTCGATGGAGTTCATCAGTGAACTCTCCTCGCCGCAGATATACGCGCCGGCGCCGCGGTGCACGTAAATTTCGCAGGAATAATCGGTGCCGAGGGTCTCCTTCATCCGTTCGCCTACATAGCCCTTCGCGTAGGCGTCGGCCAGGGCCTTCTCCACCATCCGCACCCAGGTCTCGTATTCGCCGCGAATGTAGATGTATGCCGCCTTGATGCGCAGGGCGTAACAGGCGATCAGAATGCCCTCGATCATCTGATGGGGATTGAACTCGAAAATCTGACGGTCCTTGAACGACCCCGGCTCGGACTCGTCGCCGTTGACGCAGAGGTAGTTCGGCTTCTCGCCGTTCTGCGGCATGAAGGTCCACTTGAGTCCGGTCGGAAACGCCGCGCCGCCGCGGCCGCGCAGGCCCGAGGCCTTGACGATGTCGATGACCTCGGTGGGAGACATGCCCAGCGCTTTCCGGAGCTGCGAGTAGCCGCCGT
>CAZWNO010000026.1:15973-37574 GCA_964635845.1 uncultured Chromatiales bacterium | reverse complement strand
CCGTCTGTCGATGACGGGACGTTATCCAGAAGAAATGGCAGGATGTTACAGGCCGACGCGCTGCTGCAGCGTTTTTTCGTCTGCCTGCCTGAGCGAAAAATTCATGTTCCGCGCCATCATGATGGTATCCATCTGCACATCGCGCAGTTTGCGCTGGCGCTCGTGATGCACCTTGTTGATCAGGGCAGTGGCGTGAACAGTGAATCGTTCAGATAATGGTAGCACAACCTTCTTCATCGAGTTCTCCATTGTGAAACATCTGCGATTCACAGGGGATAAGTATAGCCATTGGTCCGGTAAACCTCAATCCCGTTTCGCTTCATGGAAAGATTTTTACCCTGTGGCACGAATGTGCGGCTCGTGTGGAAGCGAAAAAAAAACGTCCCGTCGCGACGACGGGACGTGCAGATAATTTCCGATATGTACTTCAGCCGAGATAGCTGCGCAGCTGCTTGCTGCGGGACGCGTGGCGCAGTCGGCGAATGGCTTTTTCCTTTATCTGACGCACGCGCTCTCGCGTGAGATTGAACTTTTCGCCGATCTCTTCCAGCGTGAGGGAGTGTTCGCGATCGAGCCCGAAATACAGCCGGATGACCTCGGCTTCGCGCTCGCTGAGAGTGGCCAGCGCCCGGCGCACTTCCACTTTCAATGATTCGGTCATCAGCGTATTATCCGGATTGGGCTGGCGGTCGTCCTGGATGACATCGAGGAGGCGGTTGTCTTCACCCTGTGCAAATGGCGCATCCACCGAAATGTGGCGGCCGGAGATCTTCAGTGTGTCTGCAACCTCGAACAATGTCATGTCGAGTTCCTCGGCCAACTCGCTCGCACTCGGCTCGCGCTCGTAGCTCTGCTCGAGTTCGCTGAATTTCTTGCCGATTTTGTTGAGCGCCCCCACGCGGTTGAGCGGCAGGCGTACGATGCGCGACTGCTCGGCGAGAGCCTGGAGGATGGACTGGCGGATCCACCACACAGCGTACGAGATGAACTTGAAGCCGCGGGTTTCATCAAAGCGCTTCGCTGCCTTGATCAGCCCGAGATTCCCTTCATTGATCAGATCGCCCAGCGACAGACCCTGGTTCTGATACTGCTTCGCCACCGAGACCACGAAACGAAGATTGGCCTTGGTCAGCTTTTCGAGTGCAAGCTGCGCGGCGGAGCCGCCGGACTTGATCTTCTTCGCGAGCTCGATCTCCTCGTCGGGAGTGAGCAGATCCACCTTGCCGATTTCCTGCAGGTACTTGTCGAGGGACTGGCTTTCCCGGTTGGTATACTGTTTCGATATTCTCACTCAATCACCTGATTGTGATATGATTGCGGTTCGTTCAACGGCTGCCGCCGCTCTCTACCTCTCGCCGTGCATTATCACGACGGACCTTCACGTCTGTCATCCGCGCGAAGCGCGGTCGTCACATGTAAACACGAACGATGCCCCTGTCATTCCCTGCGCCGCCGGACGATCTGCCATCCGGTTCGCGGAATGACATCATAACGCTCCCTTTCGGTGTGCGCAGAAAGGGCAAACTTAAATATGCAATAATAAGAAAAATTTATCAACCCGTAACCGGATACCCCCGATTGGCCCCCGAATCCGCGCAAACCGCAGTCCTACGCTCGACGGTCCGTTTTCCTCATCATTATCCGACCGTCCGGGCGCAGCCTGCGGACCGACAGGAATCTGCCGCGGATGCCGGCTCCCGTCTCAGACGACCTTCACGCAGTTCCCGCCATCAGATATCGCCCTTTCGAACGCCTGCTGGGCGAGTTTCAGAATGTGATCGACATCGGAGGTCTGGCTGATCGTGCAGCCCGCGATACTGATCGAGACCGAATAGCTGCTGCCGCCGTGCGTGATGACGTTGCCGGCTACGGTCTTGCGTACCTTCTCACCGCGCAGATATGCATCTTCGGGGGAGGAATGCAGCAGAAGAAGACCGAAGCTGTAGCGGTCGTAGCGGCCGACAATGTCGTAAGGTTTGATGTGCTCCTGCAGGGTCCCGCCGATGCGTGCGAGTACCTGCTCGACCTGCTGTTCGCCATGCTTGTGCACGAGTTCGTCAGGACTGTCGAGTCCGACGAGGAAAAACACGGCGTTGCCCCCCATGGCAGCGAGCCGCGCCTGTTCCTCGCGGAGCCGGCGCAGCAGCAGTGTGCGGCTGGCGGTCTGCGTGGGTTCGTCGACGATGAGGTGCATCCGGGTATGCTCGTACAGGCGTGCGACCTCGAGTGCAATGGCGGCGCGGGAGGCGATGCGGTGCAGCACCGCAAGATCCTGCTTCCCATACTGATGCGTCTCCCTGTACTCGACAACGATAAGACCATAGTACGCGCTGGCGGTGACCAGCGGCATCGCGCAGAGCTGGCCGAAGGAATTGACGGCCTCTTTCTCGTGGAAGCGCCAGGATGGCGTTACCGGCGCATCGACGATTATCCCACCGTCGCCGTCGAGGGCGGCGCGGAGCACCGAGCCATCCATGTCGACAGTCACGCCCTCGGAGATATAGGGCAGGTTTGCCGCCTTTGCGAGGCTCTTGACGACAATCCAGGATTTCCGTTCGGGACTGTGCAGTACGACGGCCACATAATCCCAGTCCATGATTTCCGTCACGGCCTTTGCCGTCACTGTCGCGATACCGTAGGAGTCGAGATTCTCCTCGATGCGGCGCTGCATCGTATCGAGCACCGCGAGCATGCGCGCGTCCGCGGCGAGATCGAATTTCTGATTGTAGCTGCCGAGCAGAAGGGTGAGGAGTGAAGTAAAGCGTCCCATCGACGCGACGGTCTCCAGTCCGAAGGCGTCGTGCGCCTTGCTGTCAGCGGCCAGAACGGCGATGGCTTCGCCGCCGAAATACATCGGCACACCGACGAAGGAGCGTATTCCTTCCGTGGTGTCATAGTAGATGACGAGGTCCGATTCGCTCGCCGGGGAGACGTCGGAGACGACGACAGGCTTCCCGTCATATCCCACGCGGCTGATCAGATCGTTGCCCAGGCTGAGCCGTCGGGCGGTGGTGAAACTGCCACTGTCGGTGACGAACTCGCCGATGATGATCTGCTCGCGGTCCATGTTGATCCAGTACAGTCCCACGGTGTGTGCGAGCACCTGCTCCTTGACAGCCTGGAGCAACTTGCTGGTGAGAAAATCGAATTCGGCGCGCGGATCGTCCTGCGGCAGCGTTTCCGTTTCGAAGCGGTAGAGCTCGGAGGGAATTTCCTCCGGCGCGGCGGTGACGGGGGCCTGCGGGATGCTGCGCGCCGCGGACGATGCCGTATTGAGATCTTCGGGAGATGTTCGGACGTGTGCGGGGGAGGCGGTCTGTGTTTGCTCATCATCCGCGGTGGAGAGCTCAGCATCGGCACTCGCCGAGCGCGAAAGATTCTGGTAGAGCAGCGCGGCCCCGGCGACGAAGATGACGGCTGCGATGATGCGGACGTACAGCGGATCATCGAAATAGATGAACACGGCCGCAGCAGCGAGCATGACGGCTCCGATACCGAAACTGGATTTATTCACCGCGGGATGTCGAGGTTGTGATCGTGGATAGTGACGGGATTCGCGTAACCGGTAAAGTACGCAGTGCCGGAGAGAAAGGCAAGAAATGAGAGCCCGTCATCCCCTACTGCCTTCGTCGCCGTGCATGTAGTTGATACCCCGCACGACGTCGCTGTCGGTGACTTCCTCCATGCCCAGCGCACGGCGCAGCAGGCGGATTTGGGGACGCAGCGTGGCCATGCGTGCTTCTACCTGAGCGCGCTCTTCTCCTCCCGCATCCGGATCAGAGACATAGCGGCGCTCGGCGAGGGAGTACATCTCATTTTCGAGCTGCACGAGCAATTCCATCTCGCCTGCCGAACCCGGGGTTTCGTCATCCGCCGTATCGCCGCCTTTCGTTTCATTCTCTCCGAACATTTCGCCTGGCTCCGTGCCGCCGGCCGGATTTCGAAGCTGTGCCCGGGCAAGAATACTGTCGCGGACGTTCTTCATCGCAGAAATCTTTTCTTCGATCAACGAAGACTGCTCAAAGCCGTAAAGCACCGCGAGGCGCAGGGAATCCTCAGCCTCTTCGAGACGTCCGAATACCGCGTACGTGAGCGCCAGATTGGCATGCACCGCCGGATGTCCGGGCAGCAGCTCGAGCGCCAGTTGCAGATATTGCAGCGCATATCCCGGATCGCTCTGGCGCAAACAGACCGCACCGAGGTTGATGAGCGGATCCGCCTGCTCGGGATTGAGCTTGTAGGCGCGTTCAAACGCCGCCCGGGCTTCGTCGAGTTTTCCGATATGCTGGCAGACAATGCCGAGATTGTTCCACGCGGTCGCGGAACCGGGACTGAACTCCAGCACTTCCTTGATCGTCTCCAGCGCCTCGGTATACCTTGCGAGTTCGTCGAGCGCCATTGCGCATTTGATCAGCATGCGTTCCCGTGCCGATACCTCGTCGGCCTCGGCGGCCGCCTCGCGCAGCAGCCGCACCGCTGCTTCATAGTCCTTGTGTTCATAGGCTGCGAAAGCCCGTGTCTGCAATGCATCCATGTAATGAGTCTGCCGCTGTTGGCATTGGAAAGCAAAGATACGAAAATCCTTCTGGCCGCCCCATTGCCTTTCGAGGCAGACCTTTTCTATCTTAGCTTCATAGTTCCCATAGTGCTCGTCATGGCTGACTTCATACATCTCCACAACCATTCACATTTCTCTCTGCTCGATGCCGCCTGCACGGTCGACGATCTCGTGGCGGCTTCCGTCGAACACAAGATGCCCGCGTTCGCGCTGACTGATCACGGTGTCATGTTCGGTGCCGTGGAGTTTTACAAGAAAGCCGTGAAGGCCGGCATCAAGCCGATACTCGGCAATGAGATGTACATGGTCACCCGCGGGTCGCGCAGCGATCGCAATGCGTCGGAAACGCACCCCGAGGGCAAACGCCACGGATACAATCATCTCGTGCTTCTGGCAAAAAACGAGATCGGATACCACAATCTGCTGAAGCTCACGACGCTCGGACACACCGAGGGTTTTTACTACAAGCCGCGTATCGACTGGGAACTGCTGCGCCGCTATTCCGAAGGATTGATCGCCCTGACCGCCTGTGCCGGCGGCGTGGTCTCCACCTATCTTGCCGTAGGCGACTATGAGGCGGCCAGGGATGTCGCCCAGAAGCTCAAGGACATCTTCGGCGATGACGTGTATCTCGAGATCCAGAACCACGGGCTCGAGCGCGAAGCCATCATCCGCGAGGCGATGCCGCGCCTGGCCGAGGAGCTCGGAATCAGACTCATCGCGACGAACGACATTCATTATGTCGACCGCGGCCACTCCGTTGCGCACAATGTGTACCTGCACATCGCCGACGTGCGTGAGGCCGAGGACATACAGCGCCTCCGGTACGAAACTCGCGAGTACTATTATAAATCGGAACAGGAGATGCTCACCCTGTTCCGGGACTACCCACAGGCCATCGAGTCCACCGTCGAGGTGATGGAAAAGATCGATTTCGATCTGGAACTCGGCGTCAATCACATGCCTGATTTCCCCATCCCACAGGATGCGGGAGTGACATCACTCGACGAGTACATGAAGCGCCTGGCGTACGAAGGCGCGGAGCGCCGGTACGCCTCGCTCTCGTCGGAACTACGCGACCGTCTCGACTTCGAGATCGACGTGATCACAAAGATGGGCTACGCGGGATATTTCCTCATCACCCAGGATTTCATCAATGCGGCAAGGAAGAACGGCATCCGCGTAGGACCCGGGCGTGGCTCGGCCGCAGGATCCCTTGTTGCATATGCCCTGGGCATCACCAATGTCGATCCGCTGCGCTACGACCTGCTCTTCGAGCGATTTCTGAATCCCGATCGCATCTCGATGCCGGATATCGACGTGGACTTCCAGGATGACCGCCGCGAGGAAGTGATCAATTATACCCGGGAGAAATACGGGACAGATTCAGTGGCGCAGATCATCACTTTCGGGAAACTCAGTGCCCGTGCGGTGATTAAGGACGTCGGCCGTGTTCTCGGAATTCCTCTTAACGTGGTCGAATCCATTACCAAGCACATTCCGGTGAAAATGGGCAAGGTCCAGCCCCTGCGCTATGCGTTCGGACTCGAGAAAGACGATGCGGGGAAATGGTCGCCGATCAAGGAACTCGATTGGGTCCGGCAGAGCGACGATCCCAAAATCCGGCAACTGGTCGAATACTCGATCATTCTCGAGGGTCTCAACCGCAACGTGGGCATGCACGCCGCGGGGGTGGTCATTGCGCCGAGCGACACCAGCGATTTCGTGCCGCTGTACAAGACGCCGAACACCGAGTTGATGACCATGTACAACATGGGCGATCTCGAGGAAGCCGGTCTGCTCAAAATGGACTTTCTCGGATTGATCACGCTCAGCGTCATCGACCGGGCCCTGCGCCTGATCACGCAGACCCGCACCCTCGATGTCGACATCGACGCGATCCCTCTCGACGATGCGAAGACCTTCGACATGATTGCGGAGGGCCATACGGTCGGCGTGTTCCAGTTCGAGTCCTCCGGAATGCGCGAGTGGCTCTCCAAGCTCAAGCCGCGCTCCATCGACGATCTCGCGGCGATGAACGCGCTCTACCGTCCAGGGCCGATGGAATTCATTGAGGAATTCATCGACCGGAAGTTCGGCCGCAAACCGATCGAATATCTGCATCCGAGCATGGAGCCGATACTGAAATCGACCTATGGCATCATCGTGTTCCAGGAGCAGGTGATGCAGCTCGCGAGCACGATCGCAGGCTTCACGCTCGCTCAATCCGATCTGATGCGACGCGCGATGGGCAAGAAAAAGGCCGATGTCATGGCACAGCAGCGCGTCGCGTTTATCAGCGGCGCCGAATCGCGGGGGTTATCGAAAAAAGTGGCGAGCGAAATATTCGACATGATCGACAGGTTCGCGAATTACGGATTCAACAAGTCGCATTCTGTCGCCTATTCCATCCTCGCCTATCAGACCGCCTGGCTCAAGGCCAACTACACGCCGGAATTCATGGCCGCGCTGATGACAGCGGAAATGGCCAAAACCGACAAGGTGGTGATGCTCATCGACGAGTGTCGAAAACTCGGCATCGAGGTGCTTCCGCCCGATGTCAACGAGAGCGCCGTCGATTTCAGCGTCTCCGCCGGTAAAATCCGCTTCGGAATGGCCGCGATCAAGAATGTCGGCGTCGGTGCTGTGGAAAGCATCGTCGAGGCACGCGAGAAATGCGGACGGTTCACCACCATCTTCGATTTCACCGAGCGCGTCGGCAATAAGGCCGTGAACAAAAAGACGATGGAAAGCCTGGTGCTCGCCGGAGCGATGGATAGTCTCGAAGGCAACCGCGCCGAGCAGTTCTCAGCGATCGAGAGCGCCATCGCCTACGGCGCTCAGCGGCAGCAGGAATTGGAAATCGGGCAGTCCAGTCTGTTCGATTTCGCTTCAGACGTCCACACCGCCGCCTCGACACAGCCCTCACTGCCCCTGCTGGAAGATTGGGGTGAAGCGGAGAAGCTGGCGCGGGAAAAAAGTGTGCTCGGATTCTATGTCTCCGGACATCCGCTCGAGCGATGGCGGCTGGATGTCGAAGCGCTCGCGGACGTCCGTCTGGGAGAATTCGATCCCGGCATCGATGGCCAGATGATCCGCGCATGCGGCATCATCGCCGCGCTCAGGACCAAGATCGACAAGCGCGGGCGCACGATGGCTTTCGTGACTCTCGAGGACTTCACCGGGAAGGCTGAATGCCTGGTGTTCGCGGACGCGTACGAGCGCTCCGCACCACACATCGTGCCGGACCATGCAGTGGTCCTGAAGGGAAAAGCCGAGGTAAGCGGTGATGCGCTGCGCATCGTGACCGAGGAAATCACAGGGATCAGCAGCGCCATCCCCTCGCTCGCACGCTCCCTCATCATTTCCATTTCCACGGTCGCCGCGACAAAGAAGCAAATCCAGGACGGGATAGAAACTCTCGAGCGCAGACGCGCCACGGGAAATTCTTCCTGTTTTTTCTATGTTACAGATGGCAACGGCCTGGCATGGAACCTCGTAAGCCGCGGCCTGCGTGTTCAGGTGACGCAAGAACTGCTTCTTGAACTCCGAAGCATCTTTGGTGCATCTAATGTCAGGATATCACCCGACAGCTAACTATACCCGAAAACGAGAGGAAGACCCAATGAAACCTGTGGAAATCACAGACACCAACTTCGCGCAGGAAGTCGAACAATCCACCATCCCCGTGTTGATTGACTTCTGGGCGGTGTGGTGCGGACCGTGCCGCACCATCGCTCCGATCGTGGAGGAACTCGCCGGTGATTACAGCGGCAAGCTCAAAGTCGGTAAACTCGACGTTGACAACAACCCCAATACGGCCATGAAGTTCGGCATCCGCAGCATCCCGACGCTGCTTGTTTTCAAGGGTGGCGAGGTCGTGGACCGAATCGTCGGCGCACTCCCCAAAGCAGCGCTGGAGGAAAAGATCAAGCCCCTGCTCTGATCGCTTTCCGCTGGGAATCTCCCGGCCTCATGCAGTCTCGGACGCCCCGCCTCGCGCGGGACGTCCGATTTTCGTATGAATACCGTACATAACGAACCAAAAAAATCTTTACTTTGGAGGCGCCCGGATGTTTGCATTTTCCGGATGACCCTGATAAATTATCAAACGGAGGAGTGTGAAAGCGCTCTCCGGAAGTGTCGCTGATGTTTGTGTCCCGCAGCGCACGGATTTTAACTCAAGGACGCAGCTGACCTGTCGAGCCGCAATTATCCGCAGACCATAGCCAGACCACCGAGAGAACCTCAAAGATATCTCGCTGTGACAAGATATGTTTCAGGTTTCCTGAGCAGGTGGAGGACCGGATTGCGAGACAGGGGTGATGCTGTCCGTATTCACAACCCCCAAACAGGAAGAATCTGTGAAACGAACGCCACTATGCTTCCGTCTGTTCGCACTCCTTCCCCTTCTGCTCATTATCCTGCAGGGTTGCTCGTCCCTCGAGCCAATGCCACGCTTCCGCACTTCAAGCACTTCATTCGCCCCTGACCAACTTCCTCTTGCCGAACGCGCCGCAAAAGATCTCATCGATCCCGCGACGGTGGCGTCCTATTCCAGCATCAAGGAGGAGGCCGAACACTCCGGCGACGTTCCGGCGGATGCGGAGGAGGTCCAACGTATGATCATCAACCAATCCGCCGTCAGCATGACCATGCACGTGGACGAATTGGGTCTCGATGTCGAGGAAGTGGAAGACGAGCTGGCGGAAGGTGATGACGTGGAGGAGGAGGACATCGCGGTCAGCGCCGTCGCGCTGGAGAAGGTGATTCAGCAGTCCGCAGCTGTCGATGCCGAGAATTCCCCGGAGATCAATCCCGCCATCAATCGGCCTGAACTGATGCGGGAGATCATCAATCTGATCGGACTCCGCTATCGCTACGGGGGCATGGACGCAACGGAGGGGCTCGATTGCTCGGCCTTCACGGGCACGATTTATAGCCGCGCGATGGGTCTGCGTCTCCCGCGCAGCTCCAATCAACAGTTCCGCATCGGTGATGTTGTCAAGCGCGATGAACTGCGCATAGGCGACCTGGTCTTCTTCAAGACCCGCCGCCGGCACGCTCCCGTTTCCCATGTCGGCATCTATGTCGGCGCGAATCTGTTCGCACACGCCAGTACCAAGTACGGCGTCATCATCTCCAGTCTGGACCACCCCTACTACAACCGGACCTTCGTCAGCGCACGCCGCCTCATCAAGGAAGACATTCCCGCGACACAGGCCTTGCGCTGATGTGTTGATAATTTTCCGCCGTGATGGAAAATCCCGCCTCGACAGGCGGGATTTTTTTCGCCAGTACGTGCAGACCCTGCGGTCGCTTGTACGCTACGCACTATTGCGCGCGGAATTCCTTGTCGATGATGTCGATCGCGCCGGGGTACGTGATATCACCAAGTGCTGTACGGATGCGTGGTGTCGCCCGCAAAATGATGCGCGACGGCGAGCTGTTGGCTCCACCAAGCGCGAGCGCGAGGTTCACCACTGAATCGTAGCCGCGCTCCTTGAAGAACTTCGCCAGGTCGAGGTTCATCACGAGCGGGATTATGGTCTTCTGTCCCGTACCCGGGATCGTGATCGGATCCGCGATGTCGCCGTTGATCGTGAGGGTGTTGTCGACGATCAGCGTCCACGCGAAACTGGTCAGCGTGGCACTGGTCTGGGAAGTGCCTCCGGTGCCGTCATTGGGATTGACGGCCGCAACATTCAACGAGAACGAAGCAGGAAACTCATCGCGCGCGAATGCCGCGGCTAATTTGACCCCGTCCGTGACTGAAAAATCGGATAGCGCCTTTTTTTCGGAGAGGCGAATCCCGGACAACGCGAAGTTGTCCACGGACTCGAGCTTGAACTGGCAGCGTGTCAGATTGGTCATCGCTTTCTGAATATCCCTGAGCGCGCTGCACGAAGTGAAAAGGAATACGGAAGTGAGAAGAATGATCGAAAACCGGGAAACGGGTCGCATGGTATCCTCTGGTCATTGTTGCGGATAGACGAAATATATCCGGTGTACCCATGAACGACAACCGCTGGTTCCATGTCCGTTTTGAAATTGTCGACCGGCGGAACAGATTACTGCACAAAGTACGGTCGGATAGATCTTTACCTGCAGCGAGTCGAATGCATCATGCACAATACGAAAGCCAGGCGCATCAAGGCCATTGAACCATCCATCTTCGCGACCATGAGCAGTCTTGCCATCGAACATGAGGCCGTCAATCTCGGCCAGGGTTTCCCCGATTTCGACGGACCAGCGTGGATTGTGGACGCCTTCGCGGAAGCGTTGCGCAGCTCCAAGAATCAGTACGCTCCGATGGCCGGAGTACTGCGTCTGCGGCGGGCGGTCGCCGGATATCACCGGCTGTTTTATGAGCTGGACTGGAATGCGGACACCGAAATCACGGTCTCGGCGGGAGCCACGGAAGCGCTCTTTTCCACAATGCTCGCGTTTCTGGATCAGGACGACGAGGTCATCCTGTTCGAACCCTACTATGACAGCTATCTGGCGAACTGCCTCATTGCCGGCGCGTGTCCTGTATGCGTCACACTGCACGCACCGGACTTCCGGATCGATGCCAAGGCGCTCGCATCAGCCGTCAGTCCGCGGACCCGTATGATCGTCGTCAACAATCCGCACAATCCGACGGGACGCATGTTTTCCATGGAAGAACTCAAGGCAGTCGCCGACATTGCGATACGGCATGATCTGCTCGTACTCAGCGACGAAGTGTACGAGTTTCTGACGTTCGACGGACGTTCACATATCCCCACGGCAACCCTTCCGGGGATGCATGACCGTACGATCACCGTCTCGTCGACAGGCAAGACTTTCGGTATGACGGGCTGGAAGATCGGGTACGCCATCGCATGCGAAGAACTGACGCAGTCCATCCGCACTGTACACCAATTCGCAACCTTTGCGGTGAATACTCCCGGTCAACATGCCATGGCGCATGGATTGGAACAGCTCACCAGCTATCTGCCTGAACTCCGCGCGCTGTATCAACGCAAGCGCGACATGTTGTTCGACGGATTGCGGCGCAGTACACTGCAGGCCATTCTGCCTGAAGGCACGTATTTCATGATGGTGCGGCTGCCCGACGGTTCCGGCAGCGATGTCGAATGCGCGCTGCGCCTCGTACGTGAACAGCGCGTCGCGGTCATTCCTCCGTCCGTGTTCTATCAGAACAGTGACGAGGGAAAGATGCTCCTGCGACTGTGTTTCGCAAAATCGGATGAAACTATCCGCGAAGGCCTGCGACGTCTGAAGATCTGCTAGTCTCTGCGGGTTGCGAGGAGACCGATCACCCCGCCGATCAGAACGCCGATGCCGAATGCTCCCACGACCGTCGAAAAAGGATGAACCTTTATGTATTCCTCGGATTTCTGAACGGCCGGATCGATGCTTTCCTGACGGATCTTCTGAATCCGCTCCTTCGCTTTGTCCTGTAAGACGCCGGCTTTTGCCCGGATACTCTCGGCCAGATCGTGCGATCGCGCGTTGAAATTATCGCGAAGTTCCGAAAACTCATCGGCCAGACGCTCACGGGTCTCGAGATAACCGGCAAATAATTCGTGAAGCTTGGACTCAATGACGGATTTCTGTTCGCCGTAGCGCTCTTCGATGAGACTGACCAGCTTTCCGAAATCGCCTTCGATTTTGATAAGCTCGACGTCCTGGAGCTTGTCCCACTTCACGGCAACATGCCCCTTGAAGCCGTCCCATTCCTTCTCGAAGCGTGGTAAACTCATGTTGTCCTCTTTATTCTGTGTACCTGGAAATATGCCAGATGGAGTGTTGTCGAATATACGTTATCGGAAACCCGGTGAAAAGTCAAATAACGTGCGCGACTGCACATTTGCATCAATTGAAAATCGAAAATTGGTTACATTATTGATCTGGGTATCACAACGGTTTCCCTGCACATGAGCTGTTCATTTTTGCTTGTCGGCCACAGAACCAGCGGAAAAACCGTGCTTGGCCGACGGCTGGCCGATGCACGGGGCATCCCCTTTCTCGATCTCGACAATATCATCCTCGAACGCGAAGGACGCTCCGCTGCGGATCTCGTCGCTGAGGATGAGCCGCGCTTCAGACGTCTGGAACGCGAAACGCTTCAGGAAATCACGCAGAACTCCAGGCCAGCCGTCATCGCAGCAGGCGGGGGCTGCGACGCGTGGCCCGATGGAATCCGTACGATCTGGATTTTCAGGGAAGGCTGGGAAGAGGACGCCCTGCGCGAGCGTCGGCGACTTCGTCCGGATCTGTCGCCGGAGAAGGAAATCGCATGGATGAAAGAAACCCGTGACGAACGCTACCGGCGTGCCGCCCATCTCTGCCTCCATATCGAGCGTGGTTGCAGCGAGAATGAAGCGTCGCGAAGGCTTGTCTTCCTCGCGAACTGGCTCTCGGAGGCCGCTGGATCTCCGGGTTTGAAAAAGAGTTGGGTCGTACCCCGCGATCCAGGGGATTTGCCACGCGCGGAAGCCGATGTCCGATTGTTCGGATATGCCGGAGTGGAAATTCGCTCCGATGTTTTCCCCGACCCCCCTGAACCGGGTGTCCCATGGCTTGCCTCGCTGCGGACGGAGGACCCGGCATTCTTCCAGCAGGCAGCGCTTGCATCGGCGTTCGACTGCGATGCAGGATTACTGCGCCTTCTCGATCTGCACGGTCTCGCTTCCAGAGCCCTCGTCCTCAGCGCCCATCCCGACGATGTATACAGGGAATATTTCGACTTCCTCACGGCATTGCCTGCATGGGTGGAACGCAGTCTGCCGGAATGGTACCCGCAGCTCATGCTGAAATATGCTCCGCGCGTCAAATCCTGGGTCGAACTGCGCTATGCCAATCAGCTCTACAAGGTCTACGAAAAAGCGGGAAACAAAATCAGTTTTCTGCCGCAGGGCAAAAGCTGGAAATGGATGCGCGTTCAGCGCCTGTTTCGCGGCAACGACCTGAACTACGTTTCCACGGGCTGTCTCGAGCATTCACAGAATCCACCCTCTCTCGATTACTTCCTGCCGCATGTTTCCGGTGAGCCGGCGCATGATTTTTATGGAATCGTTGGAAATCCCGTCGATCACAGCTTCGGCGACATCTTCCACCGTGCGATGTCCTTGCAGTACGATGGCGGCGCGGCGACCTATGTGAAGATTCCTCTGGTCGCGTCGGAGATCGACAATTGTCTGCATCTGCTCCCGCAGATCGGCTTCAAAGGGATCTCCGTAACTTCTCCGTTGAAATCCCTCGTCTTCGAGTCCAATTTCGTCGGTACGGAATCCGAAATCTCCGCAGGCAACACCTTGTCACTGGTCAAGGGAAGTTTCCTGCTCTTCGATACCGATCGTATCGGCATGGAAAGAGCGCTCGCAGAAATCGAATCCGATGGAATTCTACCCGGTCCGGTGATAATTTATGGAAGTGGCGGAGTGGTCGATGCCATCACGCGCGCGCTGGAGTCGAAAAACTGGGGACCAATCCAAGTGATACGCGCGCGTGACGGCTGGGGGACCTTCGGAAAAGATACATCCGAGCGTTCTGTCGAACGCGTTCATCTCATCGTCGATGCCTCTGGGGGTGATTCCGCACAGCACATCCACGCCCCGGCATGCGATGCCTGGCTGGATCTTCGGTATCGCAATATTCCGCCGCCTCCTGTGGGCGCCAACCGGTTTTACAACGGTCGCACCTTCTTCCGCTGGCAGGCCATGGCGCAGCGGCGTCTCTGGGGTCTCGGCAATCCCGATGAGCAACCAATCCTCTAGGTAATTCTGCGGAGTATTTCATGCGCGGCAACAGTTTCGGCAATTTTTTCGTTCTGACGAGCTTTGGCGAGAGCCATGGACCCGCTCTTGGCGCTGTCATCGATGGCTGTCCCGCAGGAGTGGAGCTTGATTCGGAATATATCAATGCGGCGCTGCGGCGGCGGCGTCCCGGGCATTCGATCATCACCAGCGCCCGGCGGGAGGAGGATATCGCGGAAATTCTCAGCGGTGTCTTCGAAGGCAAGACACTTGGCACACCGATAGCCGTGGTCGTGAGGAACCAGGATGCGCGCAGCAGGGACTATGATCCGCTGGCATTCCGTTCCGGACATGCAGACCGCGTCTGGCATGAAAAGTACGTACATCGCGATTACCGGGGTGGAGGACGTTCTTCAGGACGAGAAACGATCGCACGCGTGATCGGTGGCGCTGTGGCGGAACGCCTGCTGCCGAAATCGCTGAGAATAGTCGGATTCGCGAGGCAGATCGGCCACATTGTGCTGCATCATCCTCCAGTCGAACTCACGCGCGCGGCTGTGGATGCATTTATCACGCGCTGCCCTGACAGCATCGCAGACTCTGCTATCACCGAGGAACTTCTCAGGCTGAAGGAACAGGGTGATTCCGTGGGAGGTATCGTCGAACTTCGAATAGACGGCGTCCCATCTGGACTGGGTGAGCCGGTGTTCAACAAGTCGAAATCCTTGCTGACCGCTGCGATGATGTCCATCGGCGCGATCAGTGGTGTCACTCTCGGCGAGGCATTCACCGAGTGCCTGCTTCCGGGATCGGAATTTCACGAATCCAGTTCAGAATCGACCGAGGGGCGTTCCACACGCTCATACGGCATAGAAGGTGGTATCACCAGCGGTCAGAGGATTATCCTCCGCATGGCAGTGAAGCCGACCAGTACGACAGGGGATGCGGCGCGACACGGCAGACATGATCCGTGCATCGTACCACGCGTCATCCCGGTAATCGAGAGCATGGCGGCGCTCGTGCTGGCTGATCTCATGCTCGCCGCCCGTCTCGACAACATCTAGACAATCGCGTGTGAACAATTTGTACGTATCACGCGCGTGAGCTAATCCTTCATCCGTAATTTCCCAATGCGTCAGCGCATCATACAAGCGTTTAGATCAGGCATGTTTCGAGCATTTCAGCATCGGAACTTCCGGATATTCACGGTCGGTCAGCTTACTTCGCTGATCGGAACCTGGGCGCAGCGTGTGGCAGTCGGATGGTTGGCATGGGAGCTGTCTCATTCGGCCTTCTGGGTCGGCGCCGTCAGTTTCGCGGGATTGTTTCCCGGAGCGCTTGTCGGTCCCTTCGCCGGTTCCATCATCGACAGCGTGAATCGATTCCGCCTGCTGAAGATCACGCAAACGGCCTTTCTCCTGCAGGCATCGCTCCTCGCCCTGCTTACCCTGGCCGGCTGGATCTCCCTGCCGCTTTTGATCGCCCTTGAGGCCATGCTGGCCGTAATCACCGCCTTCGACGTTCCGACGCGTCAATCCTTCGTAATCGAAATGGTCGGGAAAGCGGATCTCGCCAATGCGATCGCCATCAATTCCACTGCGGTCAATATTGCCCGAATGCTCGGACCGGTCGTCGCCGGACTGATCATTGTCTCGATGGATATCGGGGAAGCCTTTCTATTCAATGCTCTGTCCTATGCTGCCGTCCTGGCAAGTCTCGCGCTGATGCGCCTCGAGTCCCGGATTGTGGAAAAACGGACACAGCCCATGCTCACTCATGTCTTCGCGGGATTGCGGTATGCGTGGCACGAGCGCGGCATCCGAACATACCTTCTCCTGTTTTTCCTCATGGCGCTATTCGGGATGCCTTACGGCTCGCTCATGCCTGTCGTCGCCGAGGCGCGCTATGGCATGGGCGCCGCGGGACTCGCCTGGCTGGTCGCCGGTTCGGGACTGGGTGCGACTATCGGCGCCCTCCTGCTGGCGGCTCGAAAAGATACCTCCGGACTTGCCGGGAAACTGTTCTTCGCGGGATTGCTCTTTGGAATCAGTCTGATCGTCTTCGCCCTGATTGACGATTTCACGTTTGCCGTGCTTTTCATCCCCGTCTGCGGCTTCGGAATGATGATGCAGATGGCAGGAAACAACATCCTGTTGCAGACCAACGTCGAGGAAGGACAGCGCGGACGCGTAATGAGTCTGCACAGCATGAGCTTCCAGCTTGCCATGCCGCTCGGCAGCCTCTGGATGGGAACGGTCGCGGAGCGTTTCGGTGTTTCCGTGCCCTTCCTCATCGGCGGCGCGCTCTGCCTTCTCGCAATTGCCGTCCTGGGTTTCTATTCCCGTCGAACACGGAGCTGAAACAATTTTACCTCCGCCGTGGTTTAGTCAGGATATGCATTTAAATCACCATCACGGAACATGCATGAAATCGGTACTCTCCGCACTCAGCTTACTGCTGCTGACCGCCACTCTCAACGCACAGGTCGGCAAACCCGCTCCCGCGTTTTCACTCAAGGATAAAGATGGAAAAACCTTCTCTCTCGAAACACTGAAAGGGAAGGTTGTCGTACTCAATTTCTGGGCTACCTGGTGCCCCCCGTGCCGCGTGGAAATTCCGGCATTCAACAACGCGTACGATAAGTATGTAGCGAAAGGCGTCGAGATTATAGGTGTTTCGCTCGATCAGAAGGGTTGGGATGCAATCCGGCCTTTCCTCGAGAAGCATAAAATCAACTACCCCGTCGTACTCGGCGGTGCGGAAATCGCCCGGGCATATGGCAACATACGATCCATTCCCACCACGTTCATCATAGACCGCAAGGGGAAGGTCGTCGACAGTCATATCGGCGCCATGACGGAGGATGCGCTGGTCAAATCGTTTGAAAAACTGCTCTAGAGCAGTCTGTCCATGGCTTCGGCGAGGAGGTCGACTTCAATGATTTCGATCCCTCGCCTTTTCTTATGCAGGAGTCCTCTGCGGGGAATGATGATGCGTTTGAAACCGAGTTTTTCGGCCTCGGTCACCCGCTTCTCGACTTGCCCGATCGACCGCACCTCACCGCCCAGTCCTACTTCTCCGACAACGGCCGTGCCGTGATCGATCGCCGAATCGCGGGCGCTCGAGACGATGGCAGCGCAGACGGCGAGATCCACGGCGGGTTCCTCGATTCGCACACCTCCGGCGATATTGACGAATACATCGTACTGTCCGACATGCATGCCGAAGCGTTTTTCCAGCACGGCCAGGAGCAGGGAGACCCGTCGGGCATCGAGTCCTGATACGGTACGCTGAGGCATGCCATAATTGCTGGGCGTGACCAGTGCCTGCACTTCTATCAGCAGCGCGCGCGTTCCTTCGAGACTGCAAGTCACGCAGGAGCCGGAGATCCCCTGCGAGCGATCGGAGAGAAACACTTCGCTCGGATTTGTGACTTCACGCAGCCCCTCCTCCTGCATTTCGAAAATCCCGATTTCATTGGTGCTGCCGAAGCGGTTCTTGATACCACGCACGATGCGGTAGCTGTGATGGTGATCTCCCTCGAACTGGAGCACTGTGTCGACCATGTGTTCGAGCACCCGCGGACCGGCTATCACTCCATCCTTCGTGACATGCCCGATTACGATCATCGGCACATTCTCCGATTTCGCATGGCGGAGCAGCACGGCCGTGCTTTCCCGCACCTGTGAGATGCTGCCCGGCGCGCTCTCGAGTTCGGGTCTGAACACGGTCTGAATGGAATCGATGACGACAAGATCCGGTTGCTGCTCGACGACCGCACGCAGGATCGCATCGAGGTTCGTCTCGGCAAGAACGAGGAAATGCTCTCCGCTGACCTGCAAACGCTCCGCCCGCAGCTTGATCTGCCGGAGTGATTCTTCACCGCTGACATAGAGGATGCGCGAATTTCCGCGACCGAGCTGCATCATGAGAGTGGATTTGCCTATCCCGGGATCTCCGCCGAGCAGAATCATCGATCCAGGCACAATTCCACCTCCCAGCACGCGATCGAGTTCGACAAGACCTGTACTTAAACGCTCGTCCTTGAGCGCTTCCACGCGCGTGATCGGGTATACTCTCGCATCACCTGTGGCCGCACGCGCTCCGCGTCCGCTGCTCTCCTGGCGTAGAACCTCCTCGAGCAAGGTGTTCCATTCCCCGCAGACATCGCATTTTCCGCTCCATCGCGCGGCTGCGGCACCGCAGTTCTGACAGACGTATCGTGTCTTCGGCTTCGCCACGGTCAGCGAGTCTTGATCATGGTATCGTCCAGCGCCACTTCCTTGATACGGAACGATCCGCTGAACGCTATTCGTACGGACATGTTTTTCGCATCGAAAGTCTTCGACGTCCCGTTGACCGTCGCGTTGATCGCACCGATGAGTTCCCCTTTCTCGTTGCTTTCGATTTTTAGGCTGCCCTCGCAGGATTCTCCATCGATCCGCTTTTTATCATCACCGAGGTAGAAACGGTAGAATGCAAACTTCGTCGCCTTTGAGAGATCGTAGATTCCAGGTGCAAAGGAAGGCAGCTCGATGCCGAACCACGTCTCCAGCGCCGTGTTCAGCTTGTCGAAACTGCTGATCACGAGAACCTCGCCACTTCCCGGCTTCAGCTGGATGACGCGGATGGCTTGCAGGGCATCGCTCACTTCAGACGGGTCGCCGATTGTGGCGCCTTTGACATAGTATCGCTCCGTGTAGGTAAATTCACGTTCGGGTTCGATCGGTTTCACTTCCTCCTTCTTCTGTACCGGAGGGGGAGTGGTCTGTACGGTCTCCGGAACACTGGAACAGGCGGAGAATGAAATGATCGCGATCGTGGATAAAACCAGACTGTATTTCATGGTTCCTCCGGACTTAGATGATCAGAATGTTGAAATCTCTTCGTTGAAAAACTCCTTGAGCAGGCGCTGCGCGGCAAGAAGGGCCGGCAGTTCTCCCATGGAAACTGCTCTTTCGAGCTGCGGCAACAAGGCTGCGACACCGGGATGCGAGGAAAAACGCTCTTTCAAGGCCTGGCTGATGCTTTCATGCATCCAGGCAAGTGCCTGTTCGCGCCGCCGTTTTTCCAGCCACCCGTTGGCGATCATGCGCGCGTGGTAATCGGTGATCGTATCCCAGATTTCGCTTATGCCCGCGCGCGTGATGGATGAACATGTAAGAACCGGCGGGTTCCAGTCGGGCGTGAGATGCTTCAGCAGATGCAGTGCGCCTTCGTATTCCGAACGAGCGCGGTTCGCATTGCCAAGGTTGTCTCCATCGGCTTTATTGATGGCCACCGCATCGGCGAGTTCCATGATCCCCCGTTTGATACCCTGCAGCGAGTCGCCTGCACCGGCGAGCATGAGAAGGAGAAAGAAGTCGACCATCGAATGTACCATCGTCTCCGATTGTCCGACTCCCACTGTCTCCACGAAAATCACGTCGAACCCGGCGGCTTCACACACAAGCATGGCCTCTCGTGTTTTCCTTGCGACACCGCCGAGCGATCCGGCAGACGGGGAAGGACGGATGAATGCCTGTGGATCGACTGAGAGTTTTTCCATACGGGTTTTATCACCCATGATGCTGCCGCTCGAAAGCTGACTGCTCGGATCGATCGCAAGCACGGCGATGCGATGACCCCGCTCGGTGAGCCACGATCCAAGTGCTTCGATGAAGCTGCTCTTTCCCACTCCCGGGACGCCGGTAATGCCGATACGGACGGCCTTCCCCGTATGGGGAAGAATGCGCTCCATCACTGCCATCGCAATGCGATTGTGTTCAGGCTTGATCGATTCGATCAAGGTGATTGTTTTGCCGAGCACCACGCGATCGCCGGCGAGTATCCCTGCCACGTGTTCGTCGACGCTGAGTTTGCGCGGCGCGCGACGCCTGGCCGAAGGAGAGACGGTACCCGGCGAAGTCACGCCCGGACGCACGCCGAGCCGTCCTTTTGATCCATGGGCGGTTCCCTCTTCTCCCGTTTCTGCACCGTGGTGTGCTTCGCTATTGATGTCGTCGGGGTTCATGTCCGTGTGTAGTGTCTCCAAACGGTGCCTGAAGGTCGAACTTCAGATCGACAGGTGAAGTGGTTGGCGGTTAAAAAAGGCGATTGTAACCATTGAGCGCAGCAACCCGGTACGCTTCGGCCATCGTCGGATAGTTGAATGTCGTGGTCATGAAATACTTGATACTGTTCACGGGCGCGGGTTGCGACATGATGGCCTGACCGATATGCAGAATCTCCGCCGCGTTCTGTCCGAAACAATGAATCCCGAGCAATTCAAGTGTCTCGCGATGGAACAGAATCTTGAGCATGCCGGCGGTTTTTCCTGTGATCTGTCCTCGTGCGAGGTTTCGGAAGAACGAACGGCCCACTTCGTACGGAATATGCGCTGCCGTCAACTCCCTCTCGGTTTTGCCGACGCTGCTGATTTCCGGCGTAGTGTATATTCCGGTCGGGAAATCGTGTACGAGATTATCCTCGCAGGTACCGTCGACAATATGTGTGCCGACAAAGCGCCCCTGATCGTACGCCGCACTCGACAGCGACGGGAATCCGACGATGTCTCCCACGGCGTAGATATGCGGCTGCGCCGTCTGATAGTGCGCGTTGACCTTTATATTGCCGCGGTGATCGGTCTCGATGCCGATGGCGTCCAGTTTCATCCGGGCAGAGTTTCCCGTGCGTCCGTTTGCCCACAGCAGCACGTCGGACTTGATCTTCTTTCCCGTCTTCAGGTGCAGCACCACACCGTCGTCGAGCACTTCGACACGCTCATACTCCTCATTCTGCCGGATGAGGATGCCCTCCTCGTCGCGCATGTGATACGAAAGCGCGTCGCTGATCTCGTCATCGAGAAATTCGAGCATGCGCTGCCGCGTATTCACAAGGTTGACCTTCACTCCGAGACCGCGGAATGCCGATGCGTATTCCGATCCGATGACGCCCGCGCCGTAGATCGACATGCTGTCGGGAACGGTGGTCATCTTCAGGATGGTGTCGCTGTCCACGACAAAGGGATTGTTGAAATCGACGTCGTCCGGATGATAGGGATGCGAACCGGTTGCGATCACGAAATGATCGGACCTGAAGCGGCGGATGGCGCCATCGAGTTCACGAACCGTGATGGAATGCGGATCGAGGAAGCTCGCCTCACCCCGTATCACTTCGATGCTGTTGCGGTCGTAGAATCCCTGCCGGTCGCGCACCTGCTGATCGACCACGTCCTCTACGATCTCCATCAGCTCCGTATAGTTCATCTTGAAATTGCGCGTCACGCGGTCGAAGAGACGGTTGTGCCGCAGCTCGG
>CAZWNO010000026.1:0-15963 GCA_964635845.1 uncultured Chromatiales bacterium | reverse complement strand
CCGGCACGCCCAGTCCGTGGTACGAAGATTTGCGCCGCAGCTCGGCATATTGCTGTATGACATGGATGAGTGTCTTGCTCGGAATGGTGCCCCAGTGCGTGCAGCCGCCGCCGACTTCGAAATACCGCTCGACAACGGCAACGGATTTCCCGGCCTTCGCAGCCCTGATCGACGCGCCCTCTCCTCCTGGACCGCTTCCGATCACGATGATGTCGTATTTCTTTTCCATGAATCCGGGTTCGTATTTAGGAGACTTCTTCCAATATACGGAATGCGGGAGGAATGCCGAAAGAAGGCACGCGTTCCGCGGCATTGGGCAGCTCCCGCAGCGCGGCCGTTCTTCTCCCGAAATTCATGCATTGAATTTCAAACAACAATTCATTGTTTTGCATGTCATCCGGTTCATCGTGGAAAGAAATACCATGCGATACATGACTCTCGTGCTGCTTCTTCTGCTTGCTCCTGCTGCAAGAGCACAGGACTGCGGAACTGAATTGATGGTCCCGAAGAGAGGGGCGCAATATCCATCACAATCTCACGCTGGAAAGGAAAAGCATATGGCGGTCGATGAGAAATCACAGGCGGATTGGAAGAATATCCTCACACCCGATCAATACCGCGTCCTGCGCGAGAGAGGCACCGAGACCGCTTTCACCGGGAAGTATTACAAGCATGACAAGGAGGGCAACTACCGCTGCGCCGGCTGTGGAAGCCTGCTGTTCACCTCGAAGGAAAAGTATCGCTCCGGTTCCGGATGGCCGAGTTTTTACGCTCCTGCGAAGAACGGGAACGTGACTGTCCGGAAAGATTACAGCCACGGTATGGTACGCGATGAAGTGCTGTGCGCGCATTGCGGGGGGCATCTTGGCCATGTGTTCGACGACGGCCCGCGTCCGACCGGCCTTCGCTACTGCATTAATTCCGTTTCGCTCGAGTTCGATGAAAAGGAAAAGAAATGAGCGGGGGAATGAAACCGCGGTTTCCGTGTCTATGGGGAGTAACAAAGCAGGTCATCGTTTTGTCTCTTGAACGGCGTCGGAATTTTGAAGTCTTTCATGAGACGATAATCTTAAGCCATTTCATTTGAAAAAGTTGTCGGATCGGTCCATCTGCTCTTTACACCGAGAAAAAAAATTCCTATACTGCGGTGACGCGTTCCGGAAACTTTGAATGCACCACTTTCCCGGGCCTGTATGGTGATACGTTACGTATTTGCTTTCCTCTTTGCCTGTGCCCTGATTCAACCTGCGAATGCCCAACCGGCACTGATCTTCAAACGTGTCGAAGTGATGTATCCGAAGATACGTCTGGCATTCAAGGTGACCTGCGCGGGGAAATTCCGCAACGATCTCCAGCCGCAGCATTTCGAAGTCTTCGAAAACGGGCTGAAGGTCAAGAACGCCACGCTCTACTGTCCGCCGGATCCCGACTGCTGCGTCTCGGTCGCGCTCGTCTTTGACCGCTCGAACAGCATGGCGGGGGAGAAGCTTGCCAATGTCAAACTCGGCGGCACCGCATTCGTCAACTCGATGAATCCTGATGGAATTCCCTGCGACGAGGCGGCGGTCGTAACGTTCCATGATGACGTCACGCTCGAAGTGGGCATGACTTCCAGCAAGCCGCAGTTGCTCGCTACCATCAACGGCATGATATCCGAAGGTTGGACCGCCGTCTGGGATGCCGTGGCGGTGGGAGTTCAGGAGCTTGCGAACTCGGGAAAAAACCGCTGCCGTGCCGTCGTCGTGCTCACTGACGGTGGCGATAACCGCAGCCAGTATTTCCGCACCGTGCAGGCGGTCGCGCAATTCGCGCTGTCGCAGGATGTGAAGGTGTACACGATCGGATATGGAGTTGCGGATCCGGCGGCGGACAATGCGCTGCGCTTCCTCGCCAACGCCACGGGCGGAGAGTATTATCAGTCCGGCACCGGTTCGGATCTCGCGGAGATCTATGCAAGCATCAAGGAATCGGTGAAGGAAGCCTATCAGGAATGCTACATCGAATACGAGACCGGCTGTCCCGACGGGTCGCAGCGCGTGGTCGAGCTGTTGCTGAAGGATTTCTGTGGTGGATCGGCGGCGCAGACCCGCACCTATGTCGCACCACTGGACCGCAGCCAGTTCCAGCCCGTCGGATTGCGTATCGAGGACGGTGAAATCGGAGCTACCCGTGAGATCGTTCTCCCACTCGTGCTCGAGACACCGGTGAACGGCGTGTTCGGCAAGGCGGCGTTTTCGATCGGGTACGACCGCAACGTCATGCAGCTGATAAACGTCAGCACGGCAGGGACGCTGCTCGAAGGGAAAAGCATCAACGTACAGATGCTTGGCTCCGGCGCCAACATTCAAATACTCGAAAACATCGAATTCAACACGACCGGCGGTGTGCTCTGCAATCTGCATTTCCGCGCAGGCGATGTCGCCCAGATCACCTACCGGCCCATCGAATTGCTGTCATGGAATTTCGAAGCCTATTGTCTCATTCCTCAGCTTCACTCCGGCCGGCTCAAGATCAATCCGCGCGAACCGATCATCACCTGCGAGGTTGCCGGACCGGACGTGCTGAACTGGAATGATCAGGACAAGCGGTACGAACCGAACCCGTTCAACGTCTCCGTGACCGTGCTGAATTCGGGGACGAAGGAGGCATGGAATGTCCGCGCCACGATCGTCACCGATCCCTCGATCGTCGATCTGGTCACCCCGACCGCGAACTTCCAGCTGGTTACTCCCCGCATCATTCCTCCCGGAGGCACGGCCACCGCGCAATGGACACTGCGCGCGACGAAGCAGGACAATCTCGACTCCATCCCGATTTACTTTTCTGTTCAAGCCGACAACCATCCGACCATCGCCTGCTGGAAACGCATCGTCGTCAATCCCGCGCTGAGTTCGGCTCTCGTGTGCGAGATAAGCGCACCTGATACTATTTATTTTCGCGAGCAGTACTACGAGCCGGAAGAGTTCGACATTCACGTGCGCGCGCACAACGTGGGCAGCGGACAGACGCGCGACGTCCGCGCGCAGCTGCTGCAGGATACTCGATTCACCATCGTTCCCCCGGCTTCGAAGGACCTGGCGGCGGTGCTGCCGCCTGGCGAAAGTGTTGAGGGGACGTTCCGTGTGCAGATTCATCCGCGCGACACGGACGGCTTCGACACTGTCCGCGTCAATGTCCAGGGTGATGACACGAATCCGGCCTGGTGTCAGTACCCGATCTGGGTACAGCGCGTGCGCATGCCCGAATTTACACTGACCTGCAGTACCGCAATCGATTCACTGGTGTTCAACGATGCGACGTACGAGTACGAGCCGAATCCGTTCATCGTCACCACTGTCGCGACCAATATCGGCGAAACCTACGCGGAGGAGTGCCTGATCATGCTCGCAGGTCCCCCGCGCTTCACGCCAATCGGAACCAATCTGCGGCCGGAAGGCACGATGCAGGTGGGAGACCAGCGCACCGAACAGTGGAACATCCGCGCGCTTCCGCGCACTGTCGCCGGATGGGACACGCTCGTCTTTCAGGTTCTCGGGCGCGGCGGACTCGGCAGACAGATCGTCATCGCGGAATGCCGCCTCCCGGTGTATGTTCCGGAAGTGCGGCGGCCGGAATATCAGCTGAGCTGCTCCGCACCGGATTCCATGCGCTACATTGATAACCGTTATCAGCCTGAGCCTCTGCCGTTCACTCTGCGCATCACCAATATCGGCAATGCGATGGGACGCGGACTCTCGCCGACGATCATTCCTCCTCCGTCGGTTTCCCTTGCGGAAGGAGAGGTTTCCGAACGGTACATTCCCGCACTCGGTGTAGGAGAAAGCGTCGACCTGACATGGAATCTTCAGCCGGAGCTGCGAGCGAACGACGGGGAGTATCGTATGTGCGCACAGGTCGTGGATTCGATTGGAATCACGGAGCAATGCTGCATCGACGTGTTCATCCCGAAGACGGAGAACCCGATTCTCATGTCCTCGTGCTGGTCCGTCGACTCGCTCTTCCTTGACACGGAGTCCGGGATCTATCTCGGCAATCCGTTCGACGTCGTGCTCAATCTCACGAATGTCGGTCTCGGAACAGCTGAAAACGTATCTGCCTCGATTTCAGTGCTTGGATCCTTCATGCAGATCGTCGACCCGATCGACCAGTCAGTAGGTGATCTCGCTGCGGGAAGCTCGGTTCGCCTGACCTGGCGTGTGAAGGCGCTGAAGCGGGATCTTCCGGCGGACATTCCCATCGTTCTCTCGGTGACCGCCGATAACCATGCCCCCGTAGAATGCCAGGTCGTGGTACATGTCCCGGCCATGCAGACCCCCGTACTGCAAACCATCTGTTCATCCACCCCTGAAGATTCGCTGTACTTCGATTGGAGCACCGGGAAATTCGAATATCCGATTTGTTCGCTCACATTCACTGTGACCAATGTGGGCGCTGTCAATGCGCAGAATGTCACCGCGCTGCTCGTGCTGCCTTCCGGGGTGACGCTCGCCGCCGGCGAGGAAACGCTGAAGCCGGTGTATCCGTCCGTGCTCGAGCCGGGGGCCAGCGGTACGGTGACCTGGAAATTCAGCGCCATGCGCACGAATGAAGGCGTGCTTCGGGAATTCCGTTTCAACGCCCGGGCAGACAATGCTGAGGACGCAATCTGCATCGATGATCTCCACGTCGAGGGCTCCCCGAAGCATGTGACGCTTTCCTTCCCCGAGTACACGCTGCTGCGATACGGTGAGAAGCAGGACATCCCGATCTATATCGACCGCACCATCGGGAAAGACCTCGCAGAGTACGTGCTGCAGTTCCACTATGACGCCTCGGTGCTTAATATCCTCGGTGCGACCAATACCGGGACATTGACCGGCATTGGCTGGGTCGGCGCGAAGATCAAACCAAAGGCGACAGGACACCTCGAGATCACTGACTATACGACGGGCACACCACTGGCACGCGAAGCGGGAATCCTGCTCAAACTGCAGGTTGAAGGTGCGTACAACGAGAAGAGCAGCACTGCGGCGTTTGGAGAATCCATACTGCATATCGACTCGACAGCTTCGCTGCTCAACCGCGGCGAGATCAGTGTCGGCACAATCGATGGGCGGGTGATCGCCACGAATCAGTGTCTCGAGCCTCTGGTGGCAACGGATCAATATGTCCTGCGCCAGAACCGGCCAAATCCGTTCAATCCCGAAACAATCATCGAGTACATCCTGCCGCGGGATGATCATATACGGCTCGTAGTATTCGACCGTCATGGGCGGGAAGTCGCCGTGCTCGCCGAGGGACCGACTCCGAAGGGCAGTCACATCGCTCGATTCTCCGGTGAGAAGCTGCCGTCCGGATTGTATTTCTACCGACTCGAAACATCCCGGCATTACGAAGTTCGAAAGATGGTGCTTTCGCGTTAATCGAATGAGCAATATCTCCAGGAAACTGTTTTCTTGCCGCGCAAGAATCCTCGGGATTACTGCGCTATCCCTTGTGCTGAGTGCGTTCTCGCTCCAGGCGCAGAATGATGACCGGCGCATGCAGTGCACGGTAACGGGACCGGATTCAATTTTTTTCGACAAGATCGAATACAATCGATATCTGCCCGGGACATTTGAGATCGCACTCGAACTGCTGCACGTCGGTAACGCACCGGTAGACTCCGTCGTTGTATTCCCGCGATCCAACCCGCGCTTTACCGTGATTCCACCGGTGAGCCGCCTGCTGGCCGCCCGCATGCAGCCGGGCGACACGCTGCGTACCGATTTCACGCTTCAGGTGAATCCACGCACGGTAAGCGGACTCGATACGATCATCGTCGCTGTTTCCGGCAAGGAGGGAGCGCGTACGGAATGTCTTTGGATTGTATGGGTGGAGAAGGAATATCGACCGGTAAATGAAGTGATCTGTCCGCAGGCGGGAACCGTGTTCCTGACGTTCGTCGACACGCTCAACAGCTACATGCCGACGCCGATGCTCGTCCCCGTCTCCGTGGTGAATCATGGTGATGCGCCTTCCAAGGAGACGCGGCTGTTCTACGTCGCCACTCCCTCTGTTACGCCGGCCGATGGTCAGGAATTGGTGCTCGATCTGGGAACGATCGCGCCGGGCGGCCGTGTCGATCGCGTCTTCTCCCTCGATGCAGTGCGACGTTCCACCGACACAAGCGTGGTTCTTCCGTTCAAGGCACAGGGGAGAGGCGGCCTTGGCGACCGCATTGTCGACACATTATGTTCCTATCCCGTCGATATTCCCGCGGCCCGCGACGTGCTCTTCGAGCTCAGCTGTGAGAGCGATCCGCAGATCCGTTTCGAAGACGGGCGCTACCTGCCCAATCCCTTCGACTGGAATGTCATCGTGCGCAATACCGGCAACAGCCGCGCGAAAAATGTCCGTGCCGTGATCGCGCTTCCCGTGGCCTACGTGCTCGAGACCGGAAGCACCGAACTGTACGTCGGCGACATGAATCCTGGAGAGGAGCGCAACGTGTCATGGACCGTGCGCGCCAAGACGGTGTATCAGCCGGACAGCAGCGAAATCTGTGTGCGTGTATTCGACGAATTCAACCGCATGGCAACCTGCTGCGACAGCCTCGTCCTCCCGGCCATGCGCGAACCCGGCCTCGCCGCTTCCTGCATCATCATTCCCGACACCATCCGCGTCAACACACAGACCGGACTGTACCAGCCTTCGGAGTTCACCGTCGACATCGATGTGCAGAACATCGGCAACGACGAGGCCGATTCGCTCTTCGCGGAAATCATTATTGCGGATCCGGATATCCGGTTGGTTGCGCCCGCGGAAGCCCGCGTTTTCGTCACCGGGAGCCTCGCCCCTTCGGCGATTGCACGGCTTCAATGGCGGCTCGCGCCGCTGCCCGTGCAGGTCGCGCGCGACTTGCAGATCCGGGTGCGCATCACCAGCCGGAACAGCGCGACGGTCACGACAAGCTGCGCCCTGCATATCGAGGCGGCATTGCTCCCCGCACTGCATTGTGTCGCTGCGACTGAGCCGGCCGACACGCTGCATTTCAACACGTCGACGCTCGAGCATGACGTTCTCCGCTTCTCCGCAATCGTGACGAACAACGGCAGCATCGCAGCGCGGGACCTGCAGGCCACTATCCTGCTCCCGCCCGGCATCAGCCTCCCGTCGCAGGAATCGACGGTGCAGTACCTTCAGAATCCCCTAGATGTGGACTCGTCGTGGACTGTCACCTGGTTGCTCCAGCCACAGAAAAAGCGCGACGGATCACTCGATACCATACGCGTTGAGTTTCGCACCGGCACGATTACCACATACTGCGAGGATTGGATCTTCATCATCGGCATACCGCCGGTGACCGTCTTCACTATTCCGCGTAATGTCGTTGAGCGTTTCGATCGCAAAGTCACCGTGCCGATCATCATCGATGAATCGCAGAACAAGGACATCAACGACATCGAACTTTTCGTCACCTATGATGCGAGTAAAATCGAATTCCTGGAATGGGAGACCGAGAACACCCTGCTCGCCAGCGGATGGATGGTCAGCGCTGACGGGGGGAACGGGCGCATCTCCTTTCACGCAATCATGCCGGGCGGCCATCTCGAAGGGATCGGTGAGCTCATTCGCATGACTTTCCGCGTCCGATTCGGCGACGGGGCCGACATCCTCCGGGTCGATTCATCGCCTTTGGAATTTGACTCTCTCGCGAGCAGCGTCAACAAGGGAAGCATTCTCGTCCGATACTACAACGGGGACGTTATTGTGAGCGGCGACTGTCTCTATCCTCTGACGGCGACGAAGAAGTATGTCGTGCTGAACAACGCTCCGAATCCATTCAATCCTTCGACAGTCCTGCACTTCGCTCTCCCGAAGCGTGCCTACGTCACGCTCACCATTTTCGATACCTTCGGGAGGGAGATCGCCGTTGTCAAGGAAGGTGAGATGGACATCGGCAGTCACAGCTTTTCCTTCGATGGGACTGGAATCGCAAGCGGCAGCTACCTGGCCGTCCTGCGTGTCGATGGCGCACCGATCGCGGTACGCCGCATGCTCCTTCTCCGGTGAGGTTCGGCTCCATGTCTTTCAGATTGTTCTGCATCTTTCCCCACCCCGACGACGAGTCCTTTCTCATGGGAGGAAGCATCGCATCCATGACGCAGGCCGGTCATGAGGTGTCCCTGTACACACTCACTCGAGGAGAACACAGCCGCAACGGCATCGCACTCAACATTTCGCCGGAGGAAGTCGGCACGCGCCGGGAGCGCGAAGTGAAGGAAGCCGCCCGCATTCTCGGCGTGAAGGATTTTGTTCAGGGCGCATATCCCGATGGCGGCCTGCGCGATCTCGATCCCCGCATCCTCGAACGTGACATAGCGGAAAAAATACTCGCGCGCCGTCCGCATGTCCTCGTTACTTTCGACGTTCAGGGCGGCTCCGTGCACCCTGACCATATCGTGCTTCACCACATCGTAAAACGGCTATTCGTCGAAATGAGGGAAAAGCATCCGTTTCTTCAGCGACTGTGTTTCTGCGTCCTCCCCGCCGGACGTATCGCTCATTGGCCACGGAAAGTCCATGGCGTTCCGGAGGAGCGCATTCACGCGGTGATCGACGTTGCGGCCGTCCACGACATCGAACAGCGCGCCCTCCACGCGCACGAAACCGTGTCACGCGATGTGGAGGAACACAACTATGACAACTGGATGCTCTGGGATAAGGAGTATTTCAGTTTTTTCCAGGAACCGTGTCACCCACCTTTAAACGACCTGTTCCAGGGGCTGCACTCCGACCGCTCGTGACTCGCGGCTAGTTCTGCGCGAATTTGGACACCGTTTCCTGATTGAAATCCACTGCGACGAGTTTCGAAATTCCCTCCTCCTCCATCGTCACACCGTACAGGGTATCAGCCGCAGCCATCGTGCGTTTGTTGTGCGTCACGACGATGAACTGTGTATTGTCCGAAAACTCTGCGATAATCTTGATGAAGCGATCGATGTTTGCGTCGTCGAGCGGCGCATCGACCTCGTCGAGGATGCAGAACGGGCTGGGCTTGACCAGGTAGATGGCGAAGAGCAGGGCGATGGCGGTGAGCGTTTTTTCGCCTCCCGAAAGCATGTCGATCGAGTGCGGCCGCTTGCCTCTCGGCTTGGCAACGATGTCGATCTTCGCTTCGAGGGGATCTTCGTGCTCCTGGAGAATCAGGTCCGCTTCGTCACCCTCGTCGAAAAGAGATTTGAAGATCTTGATGAAATTATTCCGAATCAGGGCGAAGGTGTCGGAAAATTTCTGCTTCGCGGTCTCATTGATTTCGCGGATCGTGTCGCGCAGGGTCTGCTGCGATTCGATCAGATCCTGCCGCTGTTCCGTAAGCAGATCGAACCGCTCCTTCTCCTCCTTCCACTCCTCGAACGCGAGGGGATTGACGGGGCCGAGTGCTCGGATTTTCTCTCGCAGATCGTTGATTTCTTCCTTCTCCTGCGCGAGATCGAATACATCCTCGTCGGAGTCCGTGTTTCTGGTCAGCTCCAGTTCGAACTCCTCGCGCGCACGTTCCTCGAGCGTGACGATGCGCTGCTTGATTTCCGACACCTTCAATTCGATTTCGTGAACCAGGTTGACGTTCTGCGTCTGTTTCTGACGATCGTCGTGCAGCGCCTTTTCGATTCCGCGCAGCTCGACACGTTTCGTCTCCAGTTCCGTTTCAATCGCCGTGAGGGATTCACGCGATGCGAGGTGCACATGCTCCATCTCCTCGAGTTCAAATCGGAAGCGTGAGATGATGTCGACAAGTCCGTTCGCCGCCTGTTCGGATTCCACAATCTCCAGGGATGCGGTTTCCAGCGCATGCTCCATTTCGTGCAGCGACACGCTGAGGCGCTCGAATTCGTTCCGGAGATTCTGTATCTCTGCGCGTTTCTGCACGACAGAGACGTTCGCGGCGTTGACAGCCTCGTTGCTCAGGTTGTACGATTTCTCGAGATCGGCGAGGATGACATTTTCCTTCTGCACCTCACTCTCTACGTGAACCTGTTGTGCACTGAGTTCGTCAAATTGCGGTAAAAGTTCCTCCTTGCGTGAAGCGAGCTCTTCCAGTTCGTCATTCAGCCGCAGACGCTCCTCCGCATTTTTCTGGAGGATGCGTTCGAATTTTTCAATTTCAAACATGATCTGCGCAAGCCGCCGCTCATGCGCGGAGAGATCCTGCTGCGTCTGCTTCATTTTTTCGGCATAGTTCCTGAGATCGATGCCGCTGTATTCCAGGTTCTTCTCTTCCAGCAGGTCCTGATTTTCGAGCAGCTGTCCTTTGAGCTTCTCCACGTCCCTGCTGAGCGCGGCGATCTGATCCTTCTTGCCGATCATGCTCCCTTCTTCCTGGCCGTGGCTGCCGCCTCGTATGAGACCGTGGCTGTCGAAGATGTCGCCGCCCAGCGTCACGCAGCGCAGGTCCGGGTATTCACGGATGCAGACATTCGCCACCTCGGAATCGCGGACTATCAGGACATGCCGCAGCAGCATGGTGAAGAGATGCGCGTACTGCGGTTCATAGTGCACGAGATCGACCGCCCATCCGATTATTCCATCGCCCGCGATGGGGAAGGTGGCAGCTGTACTCTCCGGTATGCGCGTCAGCACGGCGAATGTCGCTTTGCCTTTTCGATGCTCCTTCAAATTCTGCAGGCCGCTGATGGCTTCGCTGAGATCGTTCACCAGGATGTAGTGCGCGGCATCGCCCAGGACGGCCTCTACCGCGACACGCAGATCCTCGCGCGTGTTGACGGCATCCGCGATGCTGCCGTATCGCGACGTGGACCAGTCCCGGTTGCGCAGCAGATGCTGCACGCTCTCATTATAACCCTCGAGCCGGTCAACGAGTCCGTTGATGAAATCAATGCGCGTCATCTTCTCGCCGATCAGGCCTTGAATCTCGAATGCACGATTCTGGAGAAGATCGATCTCGTTGCGCAGCGCCTGCTTGTGCTCCTCCATACGGTGGAATTCGTGCTCCGCGGCCAGCACGGTATCGGACAGCACTCCCTGGCCGGCATCCTGCTCTGCAAGCTGGCCGCGCAACTTCTCGAGACTGTCATCCGCCTCGGCATCTTCACCGGACAGACGTTCCAGTACGCTATTTATCGCCTCACGGCGGAGGTCAAACCGCTCAATCTCGTTCTGCAGATGCGAAAGATCCTGCATCAGCTGCATGCGCCGCTGCTGGCGGCTTTCCGCCTGCAGTTTTTTCTGCGACACCTGTTCCTCGATCTCACGGTGCGCCGTGCGCAGCTGTCCGCTTTCCGTCTCCCGTGTATCGAGTTCGGAAGCGCGTTGCTCGAGTTCACGGGTCAGCTCTTCCTTGCGCAGCTCTATTTCGCTAATCCGGATATCATAATTTTGTTTATCCTCTTTTAACCGGGCGGCGCGCTGGAAGAGCGACCGTTCGCGCTCCTCGTTCACGAGCAGGTTCTGCCGGGTTTCATTGATGCGCGTGACCAGTCCGGAAAACTCGTTCCGGCGCACATCGAGCCTGTGCTCGATCTCGATTTCCTCTTCCCGGTGAGCCTCGAGCAGGGCTTCCTCCTCTTCCATGCGTCGCGACATGACATCGCGTTCCTCGATGGTGACGAGCAGCCTTTCCTCCAGCGGCGTCAGCCTGCGAAAGAGGTTGGTATAATCCCGCTGCAGGACATCCACCTCCAGCACGCGCAGACGTTCCATGTACTCATTGTACCGCTCGGCCTTCTTCGCCTGCCGGTTGAGCGAATTCACGGTCTTCCCGACCTCCGTGATGATATCGTCGACACGCAGGAGATCCGTTTCCACGTCGCCGAGTTTGCGGAGTGCTTCCTTTCGGCGTGCCTTGTACTTCGTGACCCCGGCGGCTTCCTCGAACAGGCGGCGGCGCTCCTCGACTTTATCGCTGAGGATGGTTTCGATCATCTTCAGCTCGATGACCGAGTATGCATTCGGTCCCATGCCGGTATCCATGAAGAGATTCAGGATATCCTTCAGCCGACATGACGTGCGGTTGAGCAGGTACTCGCTTTCTCCCGACCGATACACGCGCCGTGTGATCGTGACCTCGTTGTATTCGATGGGCAGAATGCCCTTGTTATTTTCGATGGTGAGCGACACTTCCGCCATGCCGATCGGCTTGCGCATTTTCGTGCCGTTGAAAATCACATCCTCCATTTTGTCACTGCGCAAGGTGGAGTAGCGCTGCTCTCCGAGAGCCCAACGGAGGGCGTCGACGATGTTCGTCTTGCCGCAGCCGTTGGGACCGACAATGGCAGTCACACCATCGTTGAGGATGACATTCGTCTTGTTGGCGAACGATTTAAATCCGAATATCTCGAGCTTGCTGAGATACATAGACCCTTACTCTGTATTCGACATCAGGCGACGGACCGGGACACTGTCCACCAGATATCGGCGAAATACCGCAGGTACGCAAAAATGTTGTATTCCCCGTTGAGTGAAATCAACCACCAGGCAAGTCCCGCCCCGGTGAAAACGTATCCGAAAACGTAGAAAAATACCGGACGCACCTCAAAGACTATCGCCGTGCCCTTCAGGATCCGGCTGATGATCCAGATGTGAAAGATCACGAACACGATCACCGCCAGGAATTCCAGGGCAGGAATTTCCATCAATCTGTACAGCACCATGCCAAACGGCGCCAGGATGATCATGGGGAGCACAGACCACATTGACACGCTGAATGCATCGAAGAGATTCACTTTCCGTCGGCTGATAAGGGCGGCCAGACGGAGAAGCAGGGTGTAAACCAGGAGCAGCACGAACAGAACAAGCGTCGTTACCAGAATATTTGCCAGCGGATTCCACGCGGCGTAATTCAGCCATTGCTTCAATGACACGCCGTGGACGAACTGCGAGATGATTGCATCGATCAGGACGTTTGTACGCCAGAAATACAGCAGGTTGGCGAAGAGCAGTGCAGCTGCGAGGGAGCCGATGAAACCGACCATCGATGTCTGGAATATCGAGAGCATACGCTGATCGCGCACGTCCGCAAAAAAATTGTACGGCCGCATCAGAGACCGGCTCACGTTTTCACGGAAGCGACGGAACAGATTATACACGACCGCGAAAATCAGGATGATGAGGATGCCAAGTACGACAAAGCTGATGGGATGCATCTCCTCATGGTTTCCGGTCACGAGCACTGGCGATTTCTCGTTGTTGAAGCTCGCTTTCAGCACATCATACGCAATGCGCTTCTGCCGGTAGCGATCGACGACCCCGGCCGTTGCATGGAATTGGTACGTGCGATCGATGGCCATGATCGGGCGCGATACCGCCCAGTCGCAGAATGAATGGACAACGATCCCGGCATACCCATGATCACGGATTTCCTTGAACAGTTGCTGGTAGAACTGCCCCTGCGCATCTATCGAACGCGTATCGCTATAGCCGTTATAATTGCCGATCTGCACAGGATAGGTGAGCGAACTTACGAACACGGGAATCTTTGCGCCCTCAACGGCATAATGCTGCAGCAGACCCGACACAATTTCTGTGGATTCCGGCGAAACGTCTATTCCGATCATGTCCACTTCCTCGGGAAAGGACGATGGCAACCGCGACTGGAATGACAGGTAGTACATGGGTGCTTCAGTATCGCGCACGACACCGCTCACATACTGCATGAACTGCCTCAGCGCAGTACTGTTTTCCTGCACTCCCTGCGCAAGACCTACTCCCACGAACGACGGGTGGTTGATATCACGAGCCGAAAGCTCCCGATACGTATTGCGTGCGCTGACGCGAATGCCGTCCTTTTCCAGAAGCGCTTCCGGGACATTGCTGAGCGGCAGATCCACAAACACCATTATTCCATAGCGGTCGCAGAGCGAGAGGAAATACGGATGCGTCGGACCGGAAACCAGCCGTATGGAATTAACACCAAGGTTCTTCATCAGGAGAACATCGCGCTCCATCTCATCGAACGAAAGGCTGCGGCCGTGCCGCGGAGAATCTTCCACATAGGTAAGAGCCTTGATGAACATCGGAGAACCATTCACGAGCAATCCCTTCGGGGATGCGCTTATGCTCCGAAAGCCGATCTGCTGTACTGTCTCGTCAAGTATTGTTCCGCCCCGCATGATTCGTTGCCTGAGAAGATAAACGTTCGGCGCGTCAGGGGACCAGAGACGCACGGCGGGAACCGTCACCGTCATCTCGACCTCCTTGAGGCGGTCGGATTCCACCATGACTCTGCTCGCTTCGCTCGTGACAATGATCGCCCCCGTCGATGGATCCTGTATATCGAAATAATGCGTGACATAGCTTTTTCCGAATCCAGCCGCCCCCGTGGCGGTATCACCCGGCAGAGATGAAATTTCTCCTGAGTTCAGCAATGTCCGGTAACGCAACGTTGCGGGGCGTCCTTCACCGGTCACCGTCGTAGAAATGTATGTCTCCTGCACCCATACGCCTCGATGCGCGATGATGCCGAGATCGTGCACGATACCACCGTAGTTCATGCGGTCCCACAACTGCTCGTAGATCGGCACCGTCTCGTGCGTATTGAGATGGTTGTGGACAAGGATCTCGATCGTATTATTTCCCGCCCGGAGAATTCCCGGAGAGATCTTGATGGAGAACGAGGCCAGGCCGGCGTGTTTTCCGACAAATTGACCGTTAATACTTATTTCACAGTAATAGGAAATGCTCAGCGCACTCAGTTGAAAAACCGATGAAGCGAGGATCGCATGCGGTACAGTGAAGTTCCGACGGAAGATGATGCGGTGGTTCCCTCGATACGACGATGGGACGCTCACCGTCCTCCACGATTCATCGTCATCGGCACGATATCTCCACTGACCGTTCAAATCGATGACAGTCCTGCTCTCCGAACTGGTCAGCAATCCCATGCAGTTATCTCGAGGAAGAGTCCGCCTTTGCTCCAGAAACACCGGCTGTGCCATCAGAGCAGGAATCAGCAGCGTCCCTATGCAGACCATCAGCAATGCCGAGCGCGTGAGGACCTTCCGAGAAGCATGGATTCGATTCAACATGAGAAAACCACCATCCATTTTTGCATGAACAGAAATGTACGAAACCGCGCCCAACGAACAAAGTGAAGGCTGACGAGAGAACCAAAAATCATCCCCGAGACATGTGGAGGGGGAATGGGGGGAATTTTTCGCCCGTGGCAGATCCACCGAGAAGCTAATAACTCGTTGATGCGAAATAAGATCTTTAATAACAAACACATAGACGGCACAATGCCCTGATCCGGCCTGATGAGTCTCACCCGCAACCATCTCGTGCAACTTTCCATGGTTCCCGTTTCACGTGAAACAAAACGACAAACCCCCTGAGGATAGGGGGTTTGTTTCACGTGAAACGCCGTATGCGGCTCAGAACTTGCGCGTTTTTTTTGCAGGTCTCTGCTGTTGTTTCGCCTTTTCCTGCATCGAAGCCATGGCGCGTTCCGTCCAGCTCTGTTTCTTCGGTCCGTCCTTGGGTGCGACTTTCACTAGCGGTTCGCTCTCATGACGCTTGTTGATCAGATATTGCTGACCGATGGACAGAATGTTGAACATGAAATAGTAGAGGTTCAGTCCGGAGGGGAAGGAGTTGAAGAGCACCCAGAACATCACGGGCATCATGTAGATCATGGATTTCTGCCGTGGATCCTTCACCGTCATCTTCTGCTGCACGAACATAGTGATGGCCATGAGGAGGGCGAGCCCACTTATGAAGCTCATGCCAAGCACGGGGATGGTGAACGGCAGATCCACGAGGATGTCAGGTGCTGCCAGGTCGGTTATCCAACCGATGAACGGTTGATGACGGAGATCGATCGTCGAGCGGAAAATGGAGAACAGCGCAAACAGAATCGGCATCTGGAGCAGCATCGGCAAACAACCACCGGCTGGATTCACGCCATATTCCTTGTAGAGCTTCATCATCTCCACGTTTTGTTTTTGCTGGTCGTCTTTGTACTTCTCCCGCAATTCCGTCACCCTC
>CAZWNO010000025.1:5789-37598 GCA_964635845.1 uncultured Chromatiales bacterium | reverse complement strand
CGCGCGTTAGAAATGGGTGTCTCTGCTCATGAAAATGCGTAGGACTGCTGATTTACTTTCCGTGGATGATGTGGTTACTTGTGATCAGTCATTCCCGGATACACAATCATGAAGGTGCGTGAGGATTCTTCTCGACAATCTATCCGGTCAGTGGTATTTAAACCGATATATATATCCGATAAACACGCATCGTCCGCGCCGCCGCATACCTGTGGCGTGGAGTCCGGAACAGCACAAGCTACGATCCGATATGGACGCGATTATCCAACACACAAGGAGGTGCCAGATGTCCAGGATTCTCACCGCATGTATCGTTCTCGCCTTCGCGCTGTCCGCGGCCACTCCGCTGCGCGCACAGTTCACGATGATCCAGGATCTCGATCCCGGGTCGAACGCGATGAACGCGATGTACCTCATTCCCCGAAACGTCCTGCCCGGGACGACACCGAAGCTGCTGTTTTCGGCGAAGACAAACACGGGCACATTTCAGGTGCATGTATACGATGGAAGCACAACCACCCCACTTGTCAATCCGTACTCGGTCATGATGCACGCCGCCACGGCGGGTCCGGTCCTGTATTATCAGGGCATGACGGGATTCTACACCGGCGGACAGCCGTGGGTGACCGACGGCAGCCCGGGGGGGGCCTATCAACTGATGACCGTGCAGTCCACTTGCGGCTATCTGAGCGACGTGGGCGCGCGAACGATCAACGGGACCACCTACCTCTCGTTCGCCGCCGTGAAATGCAGGGGCGGCGGCGTTTCTGGAATGGATGCCTATCTCTACAAAACCGATGGGACAGCCCGCGGAAGCGTCAAGCTGAAATCATGGAGCGGTACGATCGGTGCGGGCACGACCCATTATCATGCCTTGGGCAGTTGGTGCCTCTTTTACGGTGGTGGAAACACCCGCGCGCTGTATCGCAGCAATGGCACGAGCAAGGGCACTACCACACTGAAGACGTTTGCCGCGATGTACGCACCAGTCGTTGCCGGCGGGTATTCGATCTTTCCCGCCAATGACGGCGTGAACGGCCTCGAACTCTGGCGGTCGAACGCAACGGCGACCGGCACCACCATGGTAGCGAACCTGGCGGCAGGATCGGCGTCCTCCACGCCGGATTTTCTCACCGTGCTGGGATCGTATGTTTATTTCTCAGCCAATGACGGAACGGGAGGAAAGCTCTACCGCTACGATCCGGCAGCGAACACCATCACGGTCATTCCGATGGATGCGTCCGATCCCAAGTGGCTGACGGTGATGGACGGGAAGCTCTACTTCTCCGCCGTCACCGCTACCGACGGCCGCGAGCTGTGGGTCTACGATCCCGCGGCGAACGCCCCGGCTCCGAATCCGCATCTCGTCGCGAACATCGCTGCCGGCTCCGCGAGCGGCGATCCGCATTACGGTGAGGCGATGCCGCAGGGCATGCCCAACATGCGCGATCATGATCCCTTCTTCGCCGTCCTGAATGGGTACCTGTATTTCGCGGCGAAGGGCGACGCGGATTACACGCTGTGGCGCAGCAACGGGAGCACCGTGCAGGAGGTCACGGGCGCCGGCGTGATCCTTCCCAATTGCTTCACGGTGATGGGAAGCATACTCTATTTCATCGGATTCGATGCCACAAACGGATTCCGGCTGTATGCGTTCGATCCTTCGCAGTACCCGCCGCCCAGTCCGAAATCGATGGCGTCGGCAGCGCCGACGGAAATCACCCTCGGACAGAACTATCCGAATCCCTTCAACCCGGCCACCGTCATCGGCTTCACGCTTCCCGAGCCCTCCGTGGTCACGCTGACCGTCTTCGACGTTCTGGGACGCGAGGTCACGCGCCTTGTCGACGGGATGCAATACGGATCAGGCGAACACCACATTCGCTTCGACGCCTCCACCCAGCCATCGGGTTTGTATTACTACCAGCTCGAGGTCGGACGGACCATGCTCACGCAGCGGATGCTGCTGCTGCGGTAGGACCAGAAGACATCCTGAGAGAGAGACCAGCGCCGCCTGAAGATTCATCGGGCGGCGCTTTGTTTTCAATCCTTCCCTCGCACCGGAATCCCGTGCAGGTGTGACAGATTATTCATGACGGCCGCCTCGCCGCGCGAATTATGGCATCGGGCGCGTGCGGGTGCTGCGGCATGTGAAGTGATGGGGGAGAGCAGCGGCACAGGGTGCGGCACTATCGCACGACGAGCATTGTCCTCATCCGCATCTCGTCTCCCATGCCCAGCTGGTACACGTACACTCCGGCGGCCGGGAACCGGGAGGCATGAATCCGTACGCGTTGTGCACCCTGGACGCTCTCCGAGAGATCGAGCACTTCCCGGCCGAGGATATCATACACTTTCAGGGTGACCGCGGCTACCCGGGCGATCTGCAGCGGGATGACCGTGCTTTCCGAAAACGGGTTGGGGTAATTCTGGTCCAGCTGTATCCCGTCCGCGGTATATGCGCGGAGTTCTTCGACCGGTGTCGTGCTTTCCCTTTCGAAGGCTCCGATATCCATCCCGGCTCCCGATGGTCTCGCTCTGCCGTCGTAGTCCTGCGCCGGTGCTTCGAGCGGCGAACCGGCGTCGATGGCGGGCGAACCGCCGAGCAGGTGGTAATCGGAAAGCCCCGCATTCTCGAACAGCGGATCGGCCTCCACGAAGTCGATGCCCCGCACCTCGGATTCCTCTCCCCGGAAGCCGTCGATCAGATTGTGATCGACGAATACGACGGACTGCAGCGCCGCGGCGTCGACCGCGATCTGGAAGGACAGATTCTGGCTGCAGATGTTGTTCCGGATAATAATCCCTTCCAGATCCGGATTGTTCTGGACGCCGATCCCGCCACCCCAGCCGCTGATGCCGTTACCGGTGAACGTATTGTTCACGATAACGACGTTCCTGATGGGATGATGGTCCACGCCCGGACAGCAGTCGGAAATGCTGATACCGTCGAATCCGTTCGCGTAGGAGACGTTGTTGAAGACGCGCACGTTTTCGAGTTGTCCGCCCTGTTCCGACGCGAGCATGATGCCGGACTTCAGCGCGACCTCGTGCACGAGGTTCCGGTGGACGTCGATGTTCAGCGTATGCTTGTCCCATGCGTCGACGTAGATGCCGACATGATCGGAATGGTGCACGTGGTTCAGGAAGGCCTCGCCATCCGAGGAGCCGTCCTTCAGGCAGATCCCTTCCTTCCGGCAATCGAACACGACATTGTCAGTGACAACGAATGCGTCGGTCCCGGCCACGGAGATGCACTCCTGGTCGCCGCTCGTGCATGCCTGCTCGACCATGTTGCCGCTGACGCGCACGTTGCTGCTGCTCCAGACACCGATGCCCGAAGAACCGGTGTTCGTGATAGAATTCCCTTCGATGATGATCTCGCTCGATCCGTCCGCGAGAATGCCCGCCTCATTGGAATTCATCACGCGCAGACCGGAGATCCGGATATACTGTCTCCCGGCAAGATCGACCAGTGCGCTGTAGCGCGGGACGCTGATGCCGGCGCCGTCGATGATCGCGGAATCGCCGGGGTAGGCGGTGTAGGAGATATGCATGCCGGCGCTGCCCGAGTTCTCCGGAAGCAGGCGTTCATGGTAGACGCCCTCCATGATGAATACCGACGCGCCCGCCGTCACGGTGGCCGCCGCTTTCGCCAGCGTCTGCCAGGGACGCGACTCAGTGCCCGCGCCGCCGTCGTCGCCGTTCGGGGAAACGTAAAAATCCTGCGCCGTGGCCGTCCCGGTGAGGACGGACAGGCACGCGGAGAGCAGCAATGCCGAAATCGCTCTCATGTCGCACACTCCTGTGTTCCGGTCGACGGATCCCTCCTGACGCTCCGGAGGGGGGCACGGCTGCCGGATGCTGATACTACGGATATTATAAACCGAACATCCATAATATCCCGGGCATTGTCAAGAAAGCATTCCCGCGGCGCAATGGTGGCGCTGGTCCCGGCTTCGTACGCCGAACGACGTCGCGCGCGTGGAAAATGGGTGTCTCTGCACATGAAAATGCGTAGGACTGCTGATTTACTTTCCGCGGATCATGTGGTTACTTGGGATCAGTCATTCCCGGATACACAATCATGAAGGTGCGTGATGAAGACCCTGTCTCCTGTGTCGGCGCTGGTCGTTCTCGTTTTTCTGCCGGTTTTTCTGTCCGCGCAGAATCCCGGCATGATCGAGGACCTATATACCGGACCGTCCTCCGCATTCTATGCCGGAGCGAACCTCTCCGTCTCCCGCGATGTGCTCGACGGGGCACTGTTCTTTTCCGCAGACAACGGAGTGTCGGGCCAGGAAATCCACCTGAGCACGCCGCCCTACGATGCGAATTCCACGGCGCTGCTCAAGGACATGACACCCGGCGCCGGCGGATCGTCGAAATATTACACCACCGGGTACGGCAGGCTTTTCTTCACCTCTCATGCGAACGTGGGTTCCGAGGCGATATGCCGGAGCGATGGGAGCGTGAACGGAACGGACCTGCTCTACGCCCCCGTGGTGAAGAAGGGGACGTCGTCCATTTCCGTGAAGTGCTACCCTTCGCAGGGGATGCTCTTTTTCACGCGACTGGTTGAACGGTCCGGAAATCCGGTGCTCAATTTTACCGGCGAACTTTGGAAAACCGATCCCGTGAGCGGCGCGTCCGTGCTTCTCAAGTCCGGGGGCTTCTTCTCGACAATCTACCCGGTCAACGGTACGACGGTCCTGATCGAATACGGGAAGTCATCGACCCGGCTTTACAGGACCAACGGCACCGCGAAGAAAACGACGGCGTACTACACGCTTCCGGACAGCCCCGACGGTCCGTACTCCGGGCTCTACAGCACCTGCCGGACATACATTGTCGCCGGTACGTACCTGTTCTTCTCCTGGGGTGACGGAGTGTATGGGCAGGAACTCTGGAAGACCGACGGCACCGCGCAGGGGACGGCGCGCGTGACGGACATCAATCCCGGCGCGGGCGGCTCGGTTCCCGCGATGGGCACTGTGATGAACGACTTCCTGTATTTCGCGGCAAATGACGGAACGAACGGATACCAGGTCTGGCGCATCCCGATCACCGGAGGTCCTGCGGAGCGCGTCACGAACATCGACGGCGGCGCGACCGGAGCCGATCCGATGTGGCTGACGCCGATGAACGACTGGTTGTATTTCTCGGCGTACACTCCGGAGCACGGTCGCGAGTTATGGCGCTCCAATGGACTGCCGCTCACGGATTCGCAGGCGCAGGTCGCACGCGTCACCGACATAAACCCTGGTAACGGAAATGCAAATCCGAATTACGCGGAGGTCAGCAGGGTCGACAGGGACCTGAAATACATGTTCGAAATGGCCGTGATGAACGGCTTCCTGTACTTCGCGGCCGATGACGGCAACGGGTACGCTCTCTGGCGCAGCGACGGTGCGACGACGCAGAAGCTCGGCGCGTCGCAGCCGCGCCTGCTTACACCGACGCGCTTCATGGTGAACGGCTCGCCCGAGGATATGCTGCTCTTCGTCGCCTGGTCGGAGGCCGCCGGCTTCGAATTGTGGAAATTCGATCCTGCGCCTCCGGTAGTACCGAAGGAAGCCCGTGATGCGGCGGCGGACGACTTCGTGCTGCTGCGGAGCCATCCCGATCCCTTCCGCACGAACACAACGCTGACCTGGCGCATCGCGGAGGCGGGACCCGTGACCCTGCGCGTATATGACCTCCACGGCCGCCTCGTCCGGACGCTCGTCGAGGGCTGGTCCGCCGAGGGCAGCCACGCGACGGTCTTCGATGCCGGCGCATTGCCGTCGGGTGTCTATGTCGCCCGTCTCGAGCATCGCGGCGTCCAGCGGATGCGGATGCTGCGGCACGTGAGATGACCCGGGAGTACCGCGGCCGGTATTCCGGGACACCGGACAGTTTTGACTTTTGTCACTCCGGGCGCGATATTGCGAGCGTCCAATTTCCCTGTTTCTGTGTCGGCAATCATCGTCGACTCGGCGCGGTACACGCGGGCTTTCGCGTGTACCGTGAGTGTAACGTCATGAGAGGTCACGCGTGAAAGCGCTCTGTCTCCTCATCATCCTCTCGCTCGCCATGGTGCCCGCCGCGGCCCAGCAACGGGACACCGGTGCGCAACGGCAAACCGGAGCGCGACGGGACATGGGAGAACAAACGGAGATCGGCATCAGGCAGAATGCTGTGCAACGGCGCGTGACGGAACTGGAGCGCCGGCTTGCCCGCACCAAACCCGAGAAGCTGCGACTCAAGCGGATGGTCTCGCTGGCCGAGGCACTCGAGCAAATCCATGTGGGAAAAGCGCGCGGTCAGGCAGTGGAAGCGATCACACTCGCCTCGGCGCGGGGAGATTCTGCCGCACTCGGACGCGCGCTTCTGGTCGCGGGCATGAGCAGCATCCGCGCCGGCAGCGCCGACTCCGGATTGGCGCTGCTCCGCCGTGCCGACACGATCGCCATCGCGATCCGGGACACCGCCCTGCTCTGCGCGAACAGCTACAGGCTCGCAAGGTGTTTATCCAGTCTCGGGATTTACGCGAAGGCGAAGGAATACCTGCGCCGAGGCCAGAGGCTCGTCGCGATCGTGAACGATGCCGGGGAGCGCTGCCGACTGCTGTTGCAGGAGTTGCAAATCGCCACGCGCACCGGAAGGGATCCTGCCCTCACCGACTCCCTGCTCTCGGAGGCGATGTCGATCGCGCATTCGCTCGGGCATCCGGGTCTCCTCGCATCGGCGCATTTTTCCGCTGGGTCTCGATTCCGCGCACAGGGGAATGATGAGGAGGCGTTCAGTGAACACGCGGAAGCCCGGAGGATATACGCATCTCTCGGGTGGCGCGTGTCCGAGGCCGGTGCCTTGAGCAGTCTCGGGATGATCCTCGCAGTCCTGCGCAAATCCGAGGACGCGCTCCGGTACCTTGACAGCGCGGCGGTGCTCCTGAAGGAGACTGGCAACATCTATAGCATGCCGTACACCCTGAATAGCCTTGCTTTTGTGCACCTCAACCTGGGCGAGTATGACCGGGCGGTTGCGGTGTTCGAGCGATCACGCGAATACGCGATCCGGTTCGGAATCGTGCAAATGGACGCACATACCTGTAACCTCATCGGATTAAGCTTCAGGAAGAGCGCCCGTCACATGGAAGCGAAGCACTGGAACATGCGGGCGCTGGAACTGTACCGGCAACTGGGGAGCCGTTCCGATATCGTCAAGGAGCTCACTGCATTCTCTGAACTCCACATGATTCGCGGTGAATACGATTCGGCCGTGGCGTACATTCGCGAGGCGGTACTGATCGCGGAGCAGCATGGAAGCGGGTCCGAACTCATCGATTGTTTCATATCCCTTGGGAACGTGCTGGTACAGGCGGGACGCTTCGCCGATGCCCATGAAAGCTTTGCCACGGCGCTCGCGACGGCGGAGAAACTGCGCGACAGGCGCGGCATCGGCCGAGCGCATATTGGACTCGCACGTGTATCGGCGTATCTCGATGATTGGTGCGAGGCGGTCGTACACGAGGAGAAGGCCCTCACAGAGCTCGAGGCGGTGAATGATCGCCGCATTCTCGTGGAAACCTTGCGCGCGATGGCGGATTATCATCTCAGCACGGGACTGTACAGGAAAGGACTGCAGTACGCGGAGAAGGAATTGCGCGTCGCCGAGGAGCTGGTGGATTCCGTGTACATCCTGCATGCATCATACCAGATTGCAGAAGCACTCCTATATTTTGATAGGGACCGCGAGGCCATGGCTGTCGTCGTGCGGGCGATACCCATGGCCATCGCCATGCGCGACAGCGTACGGCTTCAGAACCTCGAACACTGGCTCGGCAACATATACCACAACCTCGGACTCCTCGATGACGCTCTCGCGGTCTACACACGTCTGTTAGGAGCGGAATCATCGCCAGGCGATCCACTCCTCAGTATTGATATTGGCCGCCTGCTGATTCGTTTGAGGCGATTTCCCGAGGCGCGCGCCATGCTCGAGAGCGCTGAAGCGATCGCCTCGAAAGTGGGGGACAACTCGGTGATGAAATTTATCCAGATTTCCCTCGGCGTCTGTCATCAAAGACTGGGGGATCCCGACGCCGCGCTGAGCCACCTGCACATGGGGATGGAGTTGTGCCGTCAAGAGCAGGACACGTACAATCTTTCGGATGCGCTCCTGTGCATTGGCGACATTCGAAATGAGCAGGGCGATGACGATGCAGCGGAGAAGGCATTCCGGCAGGCGCTCGCTCTCGCGGAGTCGGAGGAGTATAAGTTCCGCCAGGGTGAAATTCTCGGAGAACTCGGAGAGCTGTACCTGGCCAGACGCGACTTCGCCTTGGCGCTCGACCACCTCCATAGGGCACTGGCGATCAGCGAGGAGACGGGGTACGCGAAAGGCATCGCCTGGTGGAGAGCCGCCGCGATGGTCTACGCGCATACGGGGGCCTGGAAGAAGGCCTGCGCCTATCTCGCGCATGCGAACGCGTGGAATGACTCGCTCCGGAACGAATCCCGCAACCTGAGGTTTGTCGCCCTGCAGACAAAATTCGACGGCGAACGGAAGGAACACGAGATCCGCCTGCTCGAAGCACAACGGGTGCTGGACGCGGCCGCGATGCAGCGGCGGCAGGATTCCCTCGCGCTGATGGACCTCGAGCTGAAAAACAGGCAGACGGATCTGCAACTCCGGATATCCGCGGCCGACGAGCTGCGGCGGCGCAACGCGTTGCTCGAGCGCGAACGTGACATCCGAATCCATGAACTGGCGCGCCGCAGCGCCGAACGCACGGCGCATCTCGCGGCCACCGCGGCAGCGGAGCTCGGCGCCCGCAGGCTGCGGCGCGAAGCGGCCTACACCGCCTCCCTCGCCGTGCGGGTCCAGCGAACCCGCAACGCGATGATGATCGGCTTCGGTCTGCTGCTCGTGGTGGGAGTGCTCGGTATCCGGCGCATCCACGACCATCGCGCGGCGGCGTCGCTGCGGGCGGAGATGTCCGAGAACAACGCGCGTGCCGTCGAGGCGCGTGCCGTCGCGCAGTCCGCGGAGACGGTTCGGCGAGAGAAGGATGCGCAGCGCCGGTTCTCGCGCCGCCTGATCGCGTCGCAGGAAGAGGAGCGCAAACGCATCTCCGCCGAACTGCACGACAGCATCAGCCAGTACCTGATCGTCATCCGGAACCATGCGGCCATGGCGCTCGACGCGGCGGCGCCGCCGGTCCAGGTCGTCACGAAGCTCGAGGAGATCGCCGCGCTGGCGGCCGTGGCGCTCGATGATGTGCGGAGGATATCGCGGGATCTGCGGCCGTACATGATCGATCAGATCGGACTCACGGAGACCCTGCGCTCGACTGTCGGGAAGGCCGCGGCTTCGTCGGGTCTGCGCCTCGAGATGCGCATCGAGAACATCGACGGCCTGCTCGCACGGGAGGATGAGATGCGGCTCTTCCGTCTCGTGCAGGAAGGGATGAACAACATTCTCAAGCACGCGCAGGCGACGACGGCGCTGGTGGAACTGCGGCGCGAGGGGAATGCAGTGCTGCTCCGGATAGAAGACGACGGCCGCGGATTCGTTCCGCCGGCGCAGCGACAACGGACAGGGGACGGTGAGAAATCCGCGAACGGTCTCGGACTGCGGAGCATGGCCGAGCGCATCGAGATGATGCATGGAACGCTGACCTTGCGCACGGCGCCGGGACAGGGCACGGCATATGCGATCAGGATCCCGCTCTCCGCGGAGCGGAGGGAAGTGCCCGGTGTCCGTCGTGCCCCAGCCATCAGGAAAGGAGTGTCGCCATGAGACATTCCCTCGCCTGCGTCATCGTCCTGATCGGTCTCGCCATTCCGGCGCGAGCGCAGGATGTCGCGGTTCCGGAGGTCCGGCCCGACAGCGCGTACACGGCGATGCGCGATTCCGCACGTTCACTCATGAGGCGGAGCGACGCGGCCAGGGCGCGCGGAGAATGGAAAAGCGCTTTCGGCCTGCTCTCACGCGGCGTCGTCCTGCATGACTCGCTCCTGGACGCATACAACGCTCGTGTCATCGCGGAACTTCGCGCGGCGCATGAGATCGAAAAGAAGGACGCCGGTATCGCGCTGCTTCAGACAGAGCGCGCGCGAATGGAATCCGCATCCCGGAAGCAGCAGGACTCCATCACGCTAAGCCTCCTCGCGTTGCGGAACGCGCAAGCTGTCGCGTCGCTGCAGAGCGGCGAAACGCAGCGGATGCGGCAGCAGGCCGCGCTGCTCCAGCGGGAGCGGGAATTGCAGGGAATCGAACTCGCCCGCCGCACCGCGGAGCGCGACATGCGGCGGGCCGAACGGGCGGAGGCCGAGCAGCAGCTCCTTGGGCTGCGCGAGGAGAAACAGCACCATGCGTCGCTCGCCGCTCGCGATCGGCTGTATCGCAATCTGCTGATCGCCGCGGCGGGATTGCTGCTGGCCGCGAGCGCGCTTGGCATATGGCGCATCAGGCATCGCCACATCGCGGACCTGCTGCGTGCCGAGGCAGCGGATTGCCAGGCGCGTGCGGTCGAGGAGCAGACGCGCGCCGCGACCGCCATCGCGGAGCGTAACGAAGCCGCATCGCATCGCATTTTCTCGCAGCGCCTGATCGACGCGCAGGAGCAGGAGCGTCGGCGCATCTCCTCCGAACTCCACGACAGCCTCGGACAGGATCTGGTCGTCATCCGCAATCGCGCCCTCATGTCGATGAGAACGCGCGAGAATCCGGACGAAATGCGCGCGAACGTCGTGAAACTGATCGAGATGGCCTCGTCCGCCCTCGGCGATGTGCGGCAGATCTCCCGTGACCTGCGACCGTATCTGATCGATCAGATCGGACTCTCATCCGCTCTGCGATCCATGGTGACAAAGGTAGCTGAATCTTCGGACCTGCATTTCCTCGTGGAGATAGATGAGATCGACCATCTGCTCAGCGGCGAGAACGAGAACAACCTGTACCGCCTAGTGCAGGAGAGCGTGGGGAATATCCTCGAGCACGCGCATGCGCGCGAAGCCGTGGTGCAGTTGCGACGCGACGACGGCGAACTCCGTTTCGAGGTGCGGGATGATGGCTGTGGATTCGATCCGGCCGCGGCCGGATCGGGAGACGGCAAGCGGTTGGGACTCGGCCTGAAGAGCATGGCCGAACGTGTGGAAATGATGGAAGGCATGCTCGATATCATCAGCGCCCCTGGCCGCGGAACGTGCATCCGCGCGATCATCCCATTACGGGTTCACGCGAACGAAGCGCGTGAATCCACCACCAATGCTGCGTGCGCCAATGAGGAAGGTCTCGCGAAACAATGATTCCGTCGAAGCCGCCGGCGAGGCATTCGGTGTTCCATGATGCCGCGCGGTGAATGCTGGTGCTCGTGCAATAAACAAAACGGGGCAGGCTGTTCGCCTGCCCCGTATCGGTAAGGGTCGATCGGCGATTTGCCTATTTCATCAGGACCATCTGCCTCGTCGCGGAAAATTCCCGCTTCTCGATGGTCGAGGTCGCGGTGAGCGTGTACGAATAGATCCCGGATCCGAGGCGGGAACCATCGAACGCCACTTCGTGACGGCCGGCGTCACGCAGGTCTCCGCTCATCACGGTGGCGACCTCGCGGCCGAGCGCATCGAAGACGCGCAGGGTCACGACGGATGCCGCCGGCAGATCGAAGCTGATCATCGTGGTGGGATTGAAGGGATTCGGATAGTTCTGCGCCAGGCTGAACTGCCGGGGCTGAATATCGGACGCAATGGTCTTCTCCATGTCGAACGGCACGGTGACCGTCGCGTAGGCCTCGGTCTCGTTGCCCGAGCCATCGATCGCTGTGTAGGTCACCGAGTAGATCCGGCCGGTACCCAATCCCGAGCGCTCGGCACGGACCTTGAACGTGAGATCCCCGCTCTCGTAGACGGCGTCCTGGATGTCGTTCGGCGTGTCGCCGTCGCCGAGTCCGTTGTCGGGTTCATTGCTCGTGATGGAAGTGAGTTCATAGGTCACGCCCGGACAATTGTCCGACACCTGCACCGACGCGGTGATGGTGTGCATGGTGTGATTGGGCGGCCAGAGTTCGGTCGGACTCACCGTCATCGTGATCGACGGCGGTTCCACGTCATTGACGGTGACGTTAAACTGGCACTGCGAGGAATTGTTGTGCGCATCCGTGGCGGTGCAGGTTACGACCGTCGTCCCCTTCGGGAAGAAGCTCCCGGGCTGGGGACTGTAGGCGATCGTGACACCGGGACAGTTGTCCGAAGCCATGGCGGAGAAATTCACCACCGCTCCACAGTACCCGGAATCGTTGCCCACGACGATGTCCGCGGGACAGGTGATCGACGGCGGCTGCGTGTCGTTAACGGTCACGTTGAACGAGCAGTTCGTGCCGGAGGTCGTTGTGACATACACCGTCGTCGTGCCGACAGGGAAGAAGGAACCGGACACGGGGCTCGTGGTGACCGGACCGCAGGTCGCTCCGGCGGTCGGCGCGGTGTAGTTCACGACGGCGCCGCAGTAATCGAGATCGTTCGAGACCGTGACATCCGCGGGACAGGTGAGATCGCAAGGATCGAGCGACATGATCGCCGCGCGGATGCTCGGCCGGGGACCGATGTGTTCCGACACCGGATTTATTCCGGCCTGCTGTGGCGAGCCCGTGTTGATCAGCAGGGTGCGCATCGCGGCGGGCGTGATCGGCGTGCCTCCGTGAAGCTGTTCCTCGATGCTCTCGATCAGCGCCACGGCGCCGGTCACGATCGGGGACGCACTCGACGTGCCGCTGAAACCGCCCGTATACCAGCGATCCATGCCTTCGGAACTGAAGTAGTTGCCGTACCCTGTCGTCATCACGCCTTCGCCCCAACCCTGCACGTTCACGCGCGCGCCGTAGCAGGAGAAACTCAGACGGGAGCGATCAGTGGTGGAGCCTGAAGGACGGGCGCCCGCGCCGACGATGATCGCGCCGGAATTGATGCTGCCGTTGAACGGGTAGTGTCCGCCGTTGCCGACGCTGTACTCCGGCGCGTCGAGATTCTGGCTGCCGTTACCCGCCGCTTCGACGACGTGGATGCCGTTGCCCGTCGCGACGACGATGGCGTCGAACACCGATTTCTGCCACTCCGACGGGACCAGTCCGAACTGCGTCGTATCCTGGTCCGGCCAGTTCGGTCCTCGGGTCTGCTGCTCGATCAGCATGATATCGCCTGCGCCGAGCGAGCCAATCGCATTCGTGATTGCCGCGGCGAGATTGTAGCCGTTATCCCAGCTGACCGGCGCGACGAAAATCTGGGCGGCATGAGCGATGCCGGTCGTGCCCCAGCCGTTGTTCAGGCTGGCCAGTTCGCCGAGGACCGCGGTTCCGTGGTCGTTGTCGCTGAACGGATCGACCGCGGTGCGTCCGCCCGGGATAAGCGTGGTGATGCCGGCGGGAAGATCGTCATGATTGAGGTTCCACGAATACTCGAGATCCACGATCCGGACGTTGGCGCCGGTGCCGCCCGGAATTCCCCACGCGTAGCTTTCGGCGTCGATGCCGGCAGTCGCGGCATCGAGATATCCCTGGTGGGATTGATAGTCGCCCGGCAGCGGCATCGGGGCCGGAAGGGGCACGGGCTGCGCGATCTCCACTTCGGGCATGCTGTTGAGCAGGTCGATCCATGTCTCCGCGTTCACCCTTTCCGGTACGGTGAGAACGTAGTAGCTGTTCATGTCCGCGATCTGCCGGCCGAGCTTCCGCTGGGCGGCCTGTTGCTTCTGGTCCATGAGTTCCTCCGACAACGCGGCCAGACGATGCCAGCGGCCGCCCTCGCGCACGATGTTGGCGAGCAGCCGGCGGGACTGAAGGCTGCGCAGGCCGTTCTGCGGACGCTCGATGAGATTCCCGCCCGCGTTTACGTCGAAGCGCGTGCCGTCAAGGAATTTCACTTCGATTCGCCTTTCGTCGTCGCCTGCCTTCAGCGTGGTGTGAACAGGTTTCTCCGCCAGTTTCCGGGCGCTCAATTCTTGGCCTTTGTTATCCTGGACTTTTGACTCCTGGCTGTTCGCGATCATCGCCGGCAGAGCCAGCAGGGCTATGATTAACGCAACGACGCCGCGGCGTCCGAAGCGTAACAGTGCATGGTTCATGTAACCTCCAAAACAATTGTATGTGTGAGTGACTTTACGGTCTTGATCCATGGCCGGGGCCCGGGCGAGTCCGCCCGAATCCGGATTTGCGATGTATCGTATCGCTCTCTCCCGGAAACGCCTTCGCGGAGAGTCTATGCATGCAGCGCGAAGCTATCGGTCAAAAGCGAGGGCGTCGCCTTCGAGTTCGCGATGCGCTTCCTGCAGCCGGGGACGGATGCAGGTTTTCCCGGGCTTCTCCCGAGGTGTGGATGGGATCAGCCGCCGATGTGCGAATTAATTTGATCTGAATTGTTGCGCAGATAAGGTACATCCTGCCGTGCCAAAAGTCAATACGAATATTAATCCGACCAGGATTTTATTGCCATTGCAGCTGCAACGCAAGTAGTCCGCTCCTCATCACGGTCCCGTTTGTCCGATGCATAGGGCATGTATCCCCTATATGCGGCCCGCAGATGTCCCGAAATAGCGCAATGATCGCCAGGGGAACCTGTTTTGTGGGCGGCGATCCCCGTGCTTGACAAAAGCAGGCGTAGTTCGTATGTTGCTCGCATAAATAAGATGTATATATCCTAATAATGCCGCCGTACTTCCCCCGTTGCGTACCCGGCCCCCCTCCGACTCCGAGGTCCTATGCGACACCTCCATGTGCGTTGCTCCCGTATGATCCTGCTCGCGGCACTGCTCGGTTTCGCCGGACGGTCAGCCGCGCAGGATGCCGTGCTCGACAGCATCAGGCTGTTTCTCCCGCTCTATCTGCTTCTGCATGCTACAATAAAGCGCGCGCAGGATGTAACGAGAACGCTCAGTGTCTCCGATATCACACTCCATAAAGCAAGGAGGCGGGCATGAAGGCTTGTATCCGGCTTTACTGGTTGTAATTCTTGTCGCCGATCTCGCCATCAACGCGATGACGAGGGACAGCATCGCATTGGACATTCCAAACGAGACGATGTCGATCACGCTGCGTGCCGTGCTGCGGAGCGGCGGGCGCATGTTCACCGACCGGCGGAAGCTCGCTGTCCCGCAGCCCACGACGGAAGTGGAGCGCGCAGCCTCGCTTCCTGCTTCCTGCATCAGAATCATCCGAATCCGTTCCGTCCCGTGACAACGATCAGCTTCACGCTGCCCCGCGCGGCGGCGGTGACGCTTATCGTGACCGATATGCTCGGCCGGGAAGTCGCACGCCTCTGCGACGCCGCGCGCTTCGATGCCGGCACGCACCGCGTCATGTTCGACGCGCGGGATCTGCCCACTGGCATGTATCTCTACCGGCTCGAGGCGGAGGGCACGGTGCGGGTACGGAAGATGGTGCTGATGCGATGAGAAAACGGGGCAGACTGCACGTCTGCCCCGTTCTTATAAGGGTGAATCGGCAATATGCGCATTTCGTCAGGACCATCTGTTTCGTAACAGGAAATTCCTGATTCGCGACGGTCGAGATCGCGGTGACAGTGGAGGTGCAAGTCCCGCAACCAAGTTGAACCGTCGCATGCCACTTCGTGACGAACGGCGTGGCTCGGCTCTCCGTTCATCAGGCCGCGTCGTGCTGTCTGTTGTGCGCACACGCAGTATTCAATATGTTGACGTGAACATGTCAGTACCAATCGAAGCTGAAGGATGTGCGCCATGATGCTGGAGAAATTCCTCCACTACCTGGATCTCGACAGTGATGTCGAGGAATACGACCGTATCCATGAGACAATCACGAAGGACATGATCTTCAAGGGGACGAACCTCTGGATTCTCGTCTTCGCCATCATTGTCGCTTCTGTCGGACTCAACATGAATTCCACCGCCGTCATCATCGGAGCGATGCTCATTTCCCCGTTGATGGGGCCGATCAACGGTATGGGTTATAGCCTCGCCACCTACAACTTTCCGCTTTTCCGCATCGCGTTCAAGAACTTCAGCTTCGCGGTGGGCGCGAGCCTTGTCGCATCCACCGCTTATTTCGCCATCAGCCCCGTCTCAACGGCACAGTCAGAACTCCTCGCGCGCACGAGTCCCACGATTTATGATGTGCTCATCGCGCTGTTCGGCGGACTTGCGGGGATCGTCGCTATCAGCAGCAGGCACAAAGGAAATGTTATCCCCGGCGTGGCGATCGCCACAGCGCTGATGCCGCCTCTATGCACTGCCGGATATGGACTCGCCTCGGGCAAGTTCGACTTTTTTTTCGGAGCCATCTATCTTTTTACGATCAACACCGTCTTCATCGCGATCTCTTCGGTTGTGATTTCACAGCTGCTGAAATTTCCCATCCGGACGATTGGTGACGAGTCGCGTCGGAAGCATGTCAATCGATGGATCACCGTCATCATCATCGTCACCATCACACCGAGCATCTATTTCGGCTACGGTCTCGTACAGCAGGAGCGCTTCAACGAACGCGCCGCGCGGTTCATCAAGAGCGTCAGCCTCTTCGAGGGCAATTATCTCCTCGGTTCCGAGGTGAATCCCAAGCGCAGGGATATCTCCCTCATCTTCGGAGGGAACAGCTTTGACACGACGCAGAAGAAACTCATTTACCGCCGTGCCCGGGATTTCGAGCTTGACGACGCGAATCTCGAGGTGAAACAGGGTCTGTCGTTCGCCGAGTTCTCCGCAGAACGGTCCGACGAGCGGGAGCAGCTCAGAAACGAGATCAACCGCCTGACGATGCTGCTGCGCGAAAAGGATCGCCAGCGAGACAGTCTTGTGACACGGACGCAGATCGGCCGGCTGTTACTGGCGGAAATCTCTCCCCTCGAACCGCGCATTGCCAGCTGTGCGTACTCTGAAGCCCTGGTGTATGGGACACAGGCAGAGCCGCGCCGGGCTGCCGTGGTACTCTTCGGCGTCAACAAGACGCTGCGCGGCGCGGACGAGACAAAAATCCTGCGATGGCTGGACTCGCGGCTGGACGCGGATTCCCTGATCGCGGTCTTCGAAGTTGTGCGGCGATAGTGGGAATGCAAGGAGGAGCGGACGAAGGTTTTCCCGGACATCTCCCCAGTTGTGCATGGGATCAGCTTGCCATTTCTCCCGCTCTATCTGCTTCTGCGTACCGCAATGAAGCGCGCGCAGGCAGTAACGAAAACGCTCCGCTTCTCCGATGGGAAACTTCACGTGGCCAGGCGGCCGTGGTGACGGCATATCCGGCCCTACTTGACAAATGCTCGATTCTGGAGTAAGTTATCCGGGGTAAACCCGGAACGTATTCCAGTATTTCAAGCGGAGGCGCTCATGTATGCAAGACTCACCGCTATGCTGCTGTGCACGATCCTGTGTGCCGTGCAGCTGCGGGCGCAGGACATCGAATCGCGACTTGCCACAAGCACCCCTGGCTCCGGATTCACCGTATTCAACAGCATCGGCGATACGGTAATGACGGTACGGGGCAGCCATGACGGCGGGATGGGAGGATTCACCCCGGGCATCGCGTGGACAGTGAACGGAGGAATTGGCCACGCCGCAAAATTTATCGGCAACGTGACCACACTCGGAAAACTCGGCATCGGCGGCACGCCGGAATGTGCGCTGCACCTGACGGCCGACGGCATGATCATCTCGAAGGGGGTGATCAACAGCGGTACCGTCCTGCCTTCGACGGGGGGCGGCACGAAGCTCATCTGGTATCCCCGCAAAGCCGCGTTCTGCGTCGGCACGGGGAACATGGAGGATACGGATATCGGCCTCTATTCGTTCGGCTCCGGTGTCACGCCGCTGGCGAGCGGATCGTCGGCCGTTGCGATGGGCTACGACTGCGAAGCGAGCGGAAACTACTCCGTGGCTCTCGGCAGGGACAACGTGGCAAGCGCGATTTCCGCCGTCGCCATCGGTAGGGATCTGATCGCCAGTGGTGCGAACTCCATGGCCTTCGGGTCCGCGGTGAGTACCAACGGCAAGGAGGGGACGGTAATGTTCGGAGACGCCAGCACGAACAGTCCACATCAGGCAATGATGAATAACCGTTTCTATGCGCGCTTCGACAACGGGTACTTCCTCTACACGAAGTCCGATCGCAGTCTGGGGGTCTACCTGCAGAATGGCGGGGCATCCTGGATCAGCGTGTCCGATTCCACGAGGAAAACCGCGTACCGCGAAGCGGATGGCGAGCGCATGCTGCGAGCCTTCCGCGGGCTCCGGCTGGGCTCATGGGAATACATCGCGGACAGGGGACGGCGGCATTACGGCCCCATGGCACAGGAATGGTTCGCCGCCTTCGGCCATGACGGCATCGCGGTAATCGGGGACGACGTCTCGCTCGCCTCCGCCGATGTCGACGGTGTGCTCTGCATCGCGATACAGGCACTCGAGCAGCGCACGCGCGGTCTGGAAGATGAGCGCGCGCGTATCGCGGAACTGCGCGATGAAAACGCCCGCCTTCGTGACCGCATCGCGGCGCTCGAGCGGAACCTCGCGGAGCTGGGCAGCACGATGGAAAGCGAACTCGTATCCCTGCGCGAAAACCTGATGAACATGCGGGAGGAAGCCCGGACAGCATTCCGGACCGGCAACCGCGTCGCCAGCGGAGAGGTACGGAGATAAAAATCCTGATTCTCATCGCGCGTTCTTCGCGCCGGCACCGATGTTCGCCAAGCGTGGCGACGTCGTCATTTCCGCCGGCGTCGCGCGGCTGACCCGGGCGGTGGCGGTGCAGCGGCAGTGCGGCGGCAGAAACCGACAGTCCAGTCGAGCGCTTGCGCGGAAGGAAGCAAACTCGTAATATCGGTCATACGATGTCCGATATTCACCAACCCGGAGTCATGCGCATGGCAGCCAAGCGCGACCAGTACGTCGCATTCATGGATCCCAAGGCGCGCATCGAGCGCGATCCTGTCATCTCGCCCCGCCAGAAAAAAGCCCTGAAACAGGTGCTGAAGACAGGGGAAATAACTACCAGGGCTTATGCCGACCTGGCCGGATTGTCCGAAGCTACGGCCCGCCGCGATCTGCAGGAACTCATTCTCGGCGGCTGGCTGCGCCACGACGGCACGGGACGCAGTTCGACCTATCTCCCCGGCGAACTCCTGTTCCCGGGCGGGGGCGAACAGCGCGTTCCCAGTGCCGACGGCTCGGGCGACGGCTGTTTCAACTGCGGGTAGGGGATACCGGACGTCCCGCCTTATCTGCTTGCGTTTCGGGATACAATCCCGTAACATTTATGTGATGAGCCAGAAACGCTGCAATAACGGTCACTTCTACGATCCTGCCGCACACGCGTCCTGTCCCTACTGCCACGCGCAGCAGGCGCAGCACCAGCAGCGCGCGGAGCAGGCACAGGCCGGCGCTGCCGCGCGCATCCCGGGTGAACTGACGCATGAAGGCGATGGCGACCGGACATGGAGGATATCCGCGGCGGCGAACGACGAAACCGTCCGTCTCGCATCCGGAGCACCGGGCATCGATCCCGTCGTCGGCTGGCTCGTGTGCATCGACGGTCCCGAGCGGGGGAGGGATTATCGCATCCGGAGCGAAAGGAATTTCATCGGCCGCGCCGCGAACATGGACATCCGTATCGCGGCCGACGACCGCATCTCACGCGAGCGGCATGCCATCATCACCTTCAATCCGAGATCCGGCTCGTTCGCGCTCATGCCCTCGGATGCGCACGGCCTGATCTACCACAACGGCGAGGAAGTAATGACGCCGGTGAAGCTGACGGCATACGACATTCTCGAAATCGGAAAAAGCCGATTTTGTTTCATCCCATTCTGCGGCGAGAAATTCCAATGGCAGCCCGAATCTCCCACCTTGCCGTAGCGTCCGGCATCGGAGGCGCGGGAACGACGGACCTGCGCATCACCGCGAGTGCATAGGCATGAAGATCCTCTGCCATAACGCACAGCATATCGGAACCCGCGCCCGGCAGGAGGACGCATTCATTTTCTCCGACACGGATCACGCGTCCGGTGTGGAGAACGGCGGCGTCGTCGCCGTCGTGGCCGACGGCATGGGCGGACTGCGGCGCGGAGACGAGGCAAGCGCCGTCGCCGTCCGCGCCTTCCTGGACCGTTACTCGGCAATCGCGACACCTACCACGATCGAGGAATCGATGCGCGATGCGATGACCGTGGCAAACGACGCCGTGTACCGGCAAGCCTGCGCGACGGGTACGGCGGGCGCGACCGGCACGACACTGTCGGCGGCGGTGATCCGGGAGAAGCAGCTGCACTGGATTTCCGCCGGTGACAGCAGGATCTATCTCTATCGCCGTGGCACATTGCATCAGCTGACCACGGACCATGTCTTTGCAACGGAACTGGACAAAGCGGCGCAGGCGGGACATATCTCTCCCGCGTCCGCGGCGGAGCATCCGGAACGCGAATCATTGACGAGCTGCCTCGGCATGGAGCGCATCGCACAGACCGACGAAGGCGTGATGGATGGACTGATGGCCGACGATTTGGTACTCCTCTGTTCCGACGGCCTGTACAAGACGCTCGACGGGAATGAAATCGCAAACGTGCTCGGGTCGCCCGGTGCCGATCCCGCAAAAGTCCTGCTGACGCGCGTTCTCGAACGGGCGCAGCCGCAACAGGACAACGTGACGATCCTGACCATGTCCGTCGCACCCCCGCAGCCCGCGAACTGGCTGCGTTCCCTCTTCCTGCTCCTGTTCCTCCTCCTGACCGCGGCGCCGGCGCCTCTGCGGGCACAGTTCCCGCTGGACTCCTGCGAGGCCATGACCGTACGCGTCATCGCAGGCACGGAGGAGGGATACTTCACCGGCTCGGGACTGATCGTCGGCGGGGGGAAGTACGTTCTCACCGCCGCGCATGTCGTGGCGGAGGGAGAATTCCACGTGCGCACGAGGAGGGGCGTGGATATCGGCGCCGGTCTCATGTGGTATTCGGCGGAAAAGGACCTGGCGATCCTGAAACTCAAGTGGAGCGCCCGCGTGCCCCGGCCCGTGTACCAGCCCAGGAGAAGCGTGCGGAAAACGGAGACGGTCTATGCGCTGGGCTTTCCCGGCCAGGCCGACCGCAGCGTGGAGAGCGCGGATCAGGTGAAGGTCACGAAAGGAATCATCAGCGCCATCGTGCAGGATGAAGGAGGGCGCGGGCTCTACCAGATCGACGCGCCCATCAATCCGGGGAATTCCGGCGGTCCGGTGTTCAATGAACTCGGACAGGTGATCGGAATCGCCATCGAGAAGCCGATGGCCTCCGTATACAAGTCCGCGCGGCGGAGGAACAATCCGTCGAGGATCGACATGGCGGTCGAGCGCGTTCCGACCTCCGAAGGCGTCGGTTGGGCGGTGCAGATCGAAGAGATACTTCCGGTGATGGAGAAGCTCGGCATTTCCTTCATCAGCGCCGACCAGGCCGCGCGATACCAGACTTCGACTGTCGTGCGGATCTGGAAGGACAATCGCCTCATCATCCTCGGGCTGGGAAGCCTCATCCTTCTCGGCGTGATTACCGCGATCATCGCGCGTGCGCGTCGCAGCCGTTCCGCCTCGCGCGGTGTCCTCCGGAACGGGAGGGCGGCGGCCGATCCGCCCTCCGCGTCGGCGCTCCCCTTCCTGATCGGCGCCACCGGCCTTCACGCGGGAAAACGATTTCCTCTCGAGGATGGCGACATCGTCATCGGCCGGGACCCGGGCGTATCGAATCTCATCCTCGATTCGCGCGCGGTGTCGAAAAAGCACTGCGTCGTGACCCATCGCGCGGACGAACACTGTTTCCTCGTCGAGGATTGCGCTTCGACCAACGGCACCTACCTCCCCGGCGGCAAGCGCCTGATTCAGCACGTGAAAGTCATCCTCCGGGACGGCGATTCGTTCTACGTCGCAGATCCCGCAAATTTGTTCACCGTACGGTATGACAGGCTGCAATGAGCATCGATCCACTTACCCTCTGTCCTGGATGCTTCCGGCTCGAACGCACGGATCAGGCGTGCGTATTCTGCGGATACGAGGCATCGCAGCCGCTGCACCCGCTTGCACTGCTGCCATATACCCGCGTGCGCGAGAAATACTGTCTGGGGAGCGTGCTCGGGCGGCCGGGCGGATTCGGGATCACCTATCTCGCATGGGACGCGAACCTCTCGACCGTCGTCGCGATCAAGGAATACTGTCCCAGTGCATTGACAGGGAGGGACAGCCACGACTCCACGCTGCGGACGATCCGGAAGCAGGACGATCAGGCGTACCATCGGGGTCTGGATCAGTTCGTGGAGGAGGCCCGGACGCTCGCGAAATTCCGACATCCCAACATCATCGGCGTGCGCGACGTGTTCCGTGAAAACAACACCGCATACATGATCATGGAATATCACGACGGCGAGACCCTCGACGCGTACATGGAGAAGCGCGGCGACCGTCTGGACGCCGGCACCGCGCTGCGCGTGCTTCGCTCCGTGCTCGCGGGACTGAAGACCGTGCATGCGGAAGGGCTGCTGCACCGGGATATCAAACCGAGCAACATCTACGTCACTGACACCGAACGCGTGCTGCTCCTCGATTTCGGTGCCGCGCGCAGCGTGCAGCACTTCGACGGCAGAACGCACACGGCGCTCTTCACGCCGGGATACAGCGCGCCCGAACAGGAAAGCCTCAACGGTCTGCTCGGGCCGTGCACGGACATCTACGCCGTCGGCGCGACGCTTTTCACCGCGATGACGGGCCGGCAGCTTCCGCACGTCCTCCAGCGCATCAACAAGACCGGCTACGATGCAGTCCGGGAAAACGGACCGGAAATTCCTGAATGGCTCGCCGTCATCACCGGACGCTGCCTGGAATTCGAGGGACACAAGCGCTACCAGACTATCGACGAACTCGAGTCGGCGATCGAAGCCGCGATGGCGGAGCAGGGACTTACGGTTGCGGACTCGGAAATTACATCGCTGCCGCCCGGCACACGCGGCGAAAGACCCGGGGCTTGGCGTCCCGTGACGGGGAGCCCGGAGGGAACGACATCCGGAGGAGCCGCGCGAGGCACGCCGTCGATGCCCGGCGGCAAGCATTCCGCTTTAGCAGCCGGTCACAGGAGCAAGGCCCGCATCGCGTTTATCACGTCGCTTGTTCTCGCTGCCGCTGCCGCGGCCGTGCTGACCATCGCGCTGTTCCTTCTATTTCCCTCGGGGGGCGGCGAGGACCCGGATGCGACGGACGACCAGGCAGCGGTCACGAACGCGGACGGAACAGGGCAGGGAGAGGGGCGGCAGGCCTCCGACGCCATCCGGGGCGTCAGCGGCGCGGAGCCGTCGCCCACGGGCGCGAAAATGAAGGAGCGACGCGATGACGGGAACATGCCGCTGGCCGATGCCGGGAGCAGGGGCTTTCCCTACGATCGTGATGGATTCGTCCGCCAGGTGATGCGGTACGACCTGATGTTCGACAACAACGACTTCGCGGAATCCGAACAGGGCATCCTGGAGATACTCCGCGGCGAAGCGGCGACCCGCGGCAGGAAATTCAAGCAGTGGCGGTCCGATATTCCCCGGCTGCGTTCCTACGGCGACGAGGAAATGGAAACCGCGCTCCGCGCGATCTTCGGCATCTAGCATCTCACAACGATGAGCACGGTCCGCATGAACACGATAAACAGGCTGTTCTCCATCCCGGGTTCGATCCTTCTCCCCGGGCTGCGTCTCCTCCCCGGAGTGATCTCGGCTCCTCTGCTTGCAGCGCTGCTGCTCGGAGGATGCGGCACGCCGAATTTCCTTTCGCACACGCAGGATTATCATGGCAGCCGTCAAAGCAAGACCGCCTACCAGTACCAGATCAGGCACCGGCAGGTCCGCACGCCTGTGTACCTGATCGCGGGTGCGGCGATCGGTGCGGCCGGCATTGCGGCATGGCTGCTGAATTCCGATCTCGAGACGGGCGAAACGACGATCGCGAACACGGGCTACGCGCTGGCCGGTGTCGGCCTCGGCGTGTACGCGATCACGTCCTGGGCGAATCAGGACGACGTCGACGTTCCCTTCGAAGAGGACGGCGAATTCCCGTACTTCGATTCTTCAGGCGCGTTTCTGGGAATGGCGAAAATTCGCGGAGATCTCATCACATTCCCAGAAAAACCCGAATCCGAGGTCGAGGTCGAATTGCGGCGTGGTGAGCGCATCACGCTCGATCTGAAAGGGCGGTACACCGAGTAGCTCCCCGCGCGGAACGACTCCAGGCCCGCCCGAATAAAAGCCGCGCGGTTCACTGTATCCGGCGACCCTCGCCGGACATGCTTCATACAACATTATGGAGGCTGGCATGAAGAAGTATGGTGCGGAATTTTTCGGAACCTTCTGGCTCGTGCTCGGTGGCTGCGGCAGCGCGGTGCTCGCCGCGGCGTACCCCGAACTGGGCATCGGATTTGTCGGCGTCGCCCTGGCATTCGGTCTGACCGTGCTCACGATGGCCTTCGCCATCGGACACATCTCCGGCTGTCATCTCAATCCCGCCGTGTCGATCGGTCTCTGGGCAGGCGGTCGTTTCCCGGCGAAGGAACTGCTGCCCTACATCGCGGCACAGGTTCTGGGCGGACTGCTCGCGGGTGCGATCCTGTTCATGATCGCCAGCGGGAAAGCGGGATTCGATGTCAGCGCCGGTTTCGCATCGAACGGCTACGGCGCACATTCACCGGACGGGTACAGCATGCAGGCCGCGCTGCTGTGCGAGGTCGTCATGACCATGATGTTCATCCTCGTGATCCTGGGTTCCACCGACAGAAGGGCTCCGCAGGGATTCGCGCCCATCGCCATCGGACTCTGCCTGACTCTTATCCACCTGATCAGCATCCCGGTGACGAACACATCGGTGAATCCCGCACGCAGCACGGGTGTCGCCCTGTTCGCCGGCGGCTGGGCGGTCGCGCAGCTGTGGCTGTTCTGGGTGGCCCCGATCGCAGGCGCTCTGCTCGGAGCCGTCATCTACCGCTATCTCGGCAGCGAGAAGAACTGAGCCGTACACGCTGATACCTGCGGCGGCGCATGACGACCGCGCGCGTCCGGGGAATTCCGCGTCCCCCTCTTGCTTTCCTTGTTCGGTTTCCAGATATTCCTCCGCAACTTTATCGCAAATATGCCTTCGCCGGGCAGCACAAGTGATGAGCGACGCAGCACCGTATCACCAGACGGTTGAACGCCCCGTGTGATCGCACAACTTCGCCTGTCGGAACAAAGGGGATCGGTGCGTTCCCCTCGAAGGCTTTCAAGCCTGGAGTATTCATGCAGCCGTGGCCGGAACGTTGACAGTGCGCAAGTATCGAAGTCCATACCGGAGACGGCGATGTTCACGGTGACAGCCTCGGTGGAGATTCGACGATCCCCCGGCGCGGTCTTTGCGTTCGCGGGCGATTATGTGTATGACCCATACTGGCGCAAAGGCGTCGTCGCGATGCAGTATGAAACAGAGGGTCCGCCGAAGATCGGTGCCCGCACGCGCGAGACCATGCGCAGCATGGGACGGCTCGCGGTGACGGTCGGAGAGGTAACCGAATTTTCCCCGTCGCGCACGGCCTTCCGCAGCATGTCCGGACCGGTACCCTGCCACGGCAGCCGCGAATTCGCGCGCACTCCCGACGGAACAATGTTCACCTATTCGCTCACGCTGAAGCCGACCGGATTCCTTGGCCTGCTCGGGCTGCTGCTGCGGCCGCTGTTCGCGAGACAGATCCGGGCCGACGTGCGGCGGCTGCGGATGCAGCTGGAAGCGCAGGCATGAAGAACGAGTGTCCCGGCGACAGTCATCAGGAAGATCGTGTGAATCAGGATTGGCGAGAACGTGTTCAGGGCGAATAAGAAATAATCTGAAAGGAGCGACAGGTGTTGCGAGTACGAACCACCGGAGGCCGCGAGGCCGATCTAGCGCAGGAGGCGATCGACGGACTGAAGTCACGCGTGCGGGGTCCGCTGTTACTCCCCGGCGCCGCCGGGTATGAGGAATCTCGCGCAGTCTGGAACGCCATGATCGACAGGAAGCCCGCCATGATCGTGCGCTGCCTCGGCACTGCAGACGTGATCGCGTGCGTGCAGTTCGCGCGCGAGCATGACATCCTGCTGTGCATCAAGGGCGGGGGACACAACATCGCCGGTCACGCCGTTGCCGATGGGGCGTTGATGCTGGACATGTCCTTGCTCGACGCGACGCAGCCGAAAGGCCGGCGCTATTACTGGAAGAGCGAGTACCTTCCGCGCATCGAGCCGGCGTTCTGCGAAAAATTCATCGAACATGCAGTGAAATTTCCGTCACCGCACTCCGCGGTCGTTCTCTTCCAGCTCGAAGGCGCACTGAACCAGTTGGATGTAACGCACTCTCCCGTCGGCAACCGCGATGCGCACCACGTACTGAACATCACCGGTTCGTGGGAGCAGGCCGAGGATGACGATGCGAATATCATGTGGGTGCGCGACGCGTGGAACGACCTGAAGCCGTTCTCGACTGGCGGCACGTACATCAATTTTCTGACGGAGGATGAAGGTCCCGAACGCACCACGGACGCGCTTGGCGGCGCGGTCCTCCGGCTCTCCGAGGTGAAGGCGCGCTGGGATCCTCGGAATGTGTTCCGCGCGAACCGCAACATCGCTCCTGCTTGAAATCATCGATCCCGCTTGAAATCATCGACAGTGAACGACGGTGCGGAAACCCGTGCGCTTCCCCGAATACATTTCGTATATTCCCGGGTTACAGCACTCACATCCCAGTCAATCTGGAATACAGGAGAACGGTGATGACCAACAGAATCGTGCATTTCGAAATTCACGCCGGCGATCCCGAGCGGGCGAAGGCGTTCTACCAGGCCGTGTTCGACTGGGAATTCCCCCTGTGGATGGAGCAGCCGCCCTACTGGGGTGTGATGACGGCGCCCGAGGGCAGCGAGGATCCGGGCATCAACGGCGGACTGATGGCGCGCATGGGCGGCGCTCCTGCCGAGGGCGCGGCCGTCAATGCCTTCGTCTGCACCGTGCAGGTAGAGAATTACGACGAAATCCATGAAAGGATCATGAAAGCCGGCGGCATCGTGGCGCTGCCCAAAATGCCTCTCTTGGGCATGGCCTGGCAGGGATACTACAAGGATCCGGAAGGCAACATTTTCGGCGTGCATCAGCCGGATCCGGACGCGAAATAGCGCGGATCTGAAATGGATGCGCTCAAGAAATGGCTTCTCGATGGAGACGTCGCCATCCGCTTCCAGGCGACGAGAGACTTGTTCCATGCGGATGACGCTCGTCTGCAGAAAAGAATCATGAAAGAAGGCTGGGGAAAGCAGTACCTGGATGCGCAGAATGCTGACGGCAGCTGGGGACGCGGTTTCTACTCGCCGAAATGGACATCCACCCATTACACGCTCCTGGATCTGAGGAACCTGGAGGTTCCCCAGGATTCGCGGCGCCTCCTCGCGAGCGTCGACGCGATACTGGCGCGGCACAAAGGCGTCGACGGCGGCATCAATCCCGCGAAGCACAGAATGCAGAGCGATGTCTGCGTCAACGGCATGCTGCTGAATTATGCATGCTATTTCCGTGCCGACGAGAGCCCGCTGCGGAGTATCATAGACTTCCTCATCGCGAACCAACTCAGCGACGGCGGATTCAATTGCGAGTCGAACCGCACGGCTGGAGTGAAGCACGGCTCGCTCCATACGACGCTCTCCGTGCTGGAGGGCCTTCGCGAATACCGGACGAACGGCTATGCGTACCGGATTCAACAGCTCGAAGCGACGGAGAAACGCGCCATCGAATTCATGCTGATGCACCAGTTGTTCCTCTCCGATCGCACCGGGGAAATCATCGACGGGAAATTCCTCCGCTTCACCTATCCCTTCCGGTGGAAGTATACAATTCTGAGAGCGATGGAGTATTTCAGGTCCATCGACTATCCATACGACACGCGGATGAGCAGAGCGATCAATGAGATCGGCAGGAAACGGAACCGGCTCGGGAGCTGGAACCTGCAATCGAAATTCACGGGAGCCGAGCATTTCGCGATGGAGCAGGCAGGGCAGCCGAGTCGATGGATTACACTGATGGCACTGCGGGTGCTCGGGCACTATGAGTATGATATTTCCCGGTGAAATGCGGATGAACATACAGGAGAAAAACGATGAAAACCCTCACTTTCGACACCGTCATACATGCGAGCCGCCGCGCGGTCTGGGACGCGATGCTCACGCCGTCCACATACAAGACATGGACCTCCGTATTCATGGAGGGCTCGTATTACGAGGGATCCTGGGAAAAGGGGGAACGCATCCGATTTCTGGGTCCCGGAGGGGATGAGGGCATGCTCGCGGTGATCGCTGAGAATCGGCCGCACGAATTTCTCTCGATCAAGCACATCGGCCAGATCAGGAACGGCGTCGAAGACACGGAGAGCGAGGAGGCGAGGCAGTGGGCTCCGTCCTTCGAGAATTACTACCTGAAGGAAGCCGGGACATCCACCGAGCTGACGGTCACGGTGGACATCCCGCCGGAATTCGAAGGCTTCATGGAGGAAAGCTGGCCCGTGGCGCTCGCGAAGCTGAAAGCTATTTGCGAGGCCCCTTCGGCATAGCCTCGGAGAGGCCTGGATGAGCGAAGGGTGCGCGGGATCAGCGCTGCCGTCTACTGCTCGATCTTGCCGCTCGTGAGGAATCCGCGCAGTCTCAGGACGAGGGGGATGGCGCCAGCAAGCGCGGCGATCACGGCAAGTGTCGAGTTGAAATAATCCGGTTTTGAATACAGCAGCGCCGCGGCGACGATCGTGACGACAACGAGCACGGGGTGCTTGACCCTCGACCAGAAACTCGCAGGCTCTTCCTCTTCCCAGTGACGTATCTGCTCGTAGGTCTTCGCCGACAGGATGAACAGGCGGAAGGTCTCGCTGAAAACGCGCAGCGCGGGATCCATGAACACGATGCCTCGCTGCATCAGCTGCTGCAGGACGTCCTGCGTCCTGTAGGGAACGAAGCCGTCCTGTGCGAGATGGTAGAGCACCAGCTGTTCCTTCTTCGTGAACGTCGTCCAGAGCGCCTGGTAGAAGGGCTTGAAGTGGATGCCGATCCATGTCAGCAGTCCTTCCCGCGATGTGATCCCGGCACTGTCGACGAGTTGTCCCGCGGATTCCACGACGGCGTGCATGCCCGTATGCACGCATTCCTCATCGAGGATGCGCCGGAGTTCCTCCGCGCGCGGCCGCCACGCGCTCGCGCCCGCCTCGATGCCGGTGATGCTTCCTGCCTTCGTCCCTTCCCCCTCGCGGACGGTTTTCTCCGCACCGGCGTTCCGCGCTCCATGGCCGTCCAATCGGCTATTCTCACTCCCTCGCGGCAGCAGGGTGGAGGGGTAGACATGCACCATCATGTTCAGCACGCGCTTCCAGCGCTCGCGTATCCCGACGGATTGGCGCCCCGCTTCCCGCTCGAGGAGATAATACTCCGGATCGACGGAACAGATCAGACAGACCTGCCGCCCATGGGTGATGAGAAGGTGCTCGAGCAATTCGAGCTTGAGAATATTGAATGGCGGATCCTCCGACCGGTAGTCAAAATGGTCGATGACGAGCTGCCCCGTCCTGTCCTGCCGGGCGAGCGCGGCCTTGAGCGTCCGATGTACCCATTCTGCATCCGGGAACTCCAGCGCGGCGATATCGACGTCGGGTGGCCGGAGGGAACGGAATTCCGCGGCCTCGTCGTCCGTCGTCCAGATATACAGGCAGCTTCCCTCGCTTAACGGGTCGTACTTCCAGTGCAGCCGCACGACTCCCGTCTGGAACAGCCGCCTGGTGCCGAAGTCAATCGTCTGATACATGACGAGGAGCAGCACTACGCAGAGCATGGCGAGCGGAATGGTGGTGCCTCCGCCCGGAAGCAGCCGGAAGAACCCCGGCTCCGTATGGAAGTACAGCGTATCGGCGCCGAAGGGAATGGGTTCCTGCATGCTGTTCCCTTTCAGATGCGCGCGGAGGAACGACGAACCCTGGCTCAGCGGCAGCATCAGCACGTTCAGCAGGGAATCGTTGAACATCGTGTACCGCGTGTCCAATCGCTCCGTATCCAGATGCGCATGGCGGGTGCGATCGAAATAGAGATCGGTCGTGTCGGATCTGTAGAACGCCTCGATCGAATGCGCCGCATCGCCCGGCGAGAAAGCTCTGTCATGATGCGCGGTGCGCAGCTTTTCGTCGCGCTGCTCCATGTAGGCATGCAGGGACGCCTGTGCCACGCGGTCGGAGGCGATCGCATGAACGTCGTGGGATACGCGGAAGAACAGCAGCATCGGAACGATCCCGAGCAACAGCGACAGACTCGTCAGCATCGCGACGTACCACCGCTGCGGAGTCCGCACCGCTGTCTGTTTCGTGATCCATTCGCGCACGTCCTCCCGCATGCGGCGCACAGGCGCGATCGCGACCGCGCCGAAAGAGGCGGCGAGAAATGCGATCACGGCGAACGCCGCGTGCGAATCGTCCGTCGCGGTGGATGAAACGACCTTCGTGTTGGTGAGCACCATGTACATGTAGAAAGCGAGTGCCGCGATGTGCAATCCCGCGACCATCCTGCGTTGCGCGACGAAGGAGAAACGCGTTCTCCCCTTGTAGGAAAGCCGCGTCGCGGGGTACACGCATGAGTCCAGCCAGTAGAATGCGGTGAGCAGTCCCGCGTGCGGGACGACGCAGCCGATCATCATGGCGAGCGGCAGATTCCCGATCGCGAGCGAGCCGGCAAGGCAGAGCACGGAAGCGAGCACGAATCCCGCGGTGAGCACGACGTATTCGCGTATGCGATCCGGCTGAAACCACATCCATGCGAGATGTCTGTCCCGCACGAAGAGGAACACGGTGTAACCGACCAGGACCGGCAGGAAGAACAGCAGGTACAGCACCATGCTCATGATCAGCGTGCCGGACTTCCGGTCTGCTGCGATCTGCTGGTCGGAATAGACAACGAGGTACCACTGCTGTTCGTGTATCCGCATCGGTGTCCCGTGGATCCGGACGTCGGTCTCCCAGTATCGCGCCCGGATCGGCCCCGTCGCACCGACCTCGACCATATCGCGCAGCGCAAGCGAATTACATTCCGCGAACAGGTTTTCGTTCAGGCTGCGATTGAGAATGGAATGGAACAGCACCCTGCCGCTCCCGTCGATGACGGCATAGCCGTATCCATCGGGCAGATAGATATCCACGAGCGCGCGCGGGAGAAAATCGACGGCCGCGAGCAGCGACGTATCGCCTGCCTCCGGACTGAAGCGGAAGCTCGCAGCGGTGGAATAGGCGACCATGAATTCGCTCGTCCCGCGCGAGTAATGCGGCTGGATCCAATGCGATTTCCCTTCGCGGATTTTCCGGAAGTACTCCCTGTCCGCGAGCGGTACGCGGCTGTACTGCTGGTCCGTCGTCGTCCACATCGCGCGCAGGTCTCCTGTCGCATCGAGCCAGTACAGCTGTTCGAAATAGGGATAGCGCCGCAGCACCGAGTCGATGCCGAGTGCGCGATGGTTCCTGCCGAACATGTTGGAACGCGTGAGGACGGGCAGGGTCCGGTCCTCCAGTTTCGACAGACCGGCAAGCATCTGGTCGACCGCGGCGAATTCCCGCTGTGTCCGCACCGTGATGCTGTCGGCGATGCTCCTGAGCGCGTTGTTCTCCCGCTCGTCGAAATCATATTTCAGATACACGATATCCGAAAGAAGGAGGGCGAGGAATGCGAATCCCACGGTGACGCCGAGGATCGTCAGGAACATATCGAGCGGCTTGATCCTCTCGGTTGCGCCGGCGAAATGCAGCGACACGAGCGGTGC
>CAZWNO010000025.1:0-5779 GCA_964635845.1 uncultured Chromatiales bacterium | reverse complement strand
GGCCAGCAGGAGGATCGCGAGAAGGATCAGGGCGATCACGATATGGTTGCTCGGCACGGCCTGCGCCTTTTCCTCGAATGTCTCCGTGGCGAGAAGTCCGCATACGCGGAAGTTCCTCATCGGCTGCACGTAGAATTCGTACGATCTTCCGGCGATGGACACCTGCCCGGCATTCATGCTGACCGTGGCCGTGCGGAACGGCCGCGCGATCATCTCCACCCGGACGCTGTCGAACTGTCCGATGTTCAGCAGTTCCGGGGCGCTGTTGAAGTACACGGTGTCTCCCGCCGCGTTCGTGATGAGCAGCGCATCATATTCCTTCTCGTTCAGTTCGTCGATCTTGAGCAGCTCGCTGAACGTGGTCCTGATGAAGAGTGTCGTGTCGTTCATGATCGGCGGAGTGATGCGGAATTGTATGCTGTCCGGCATGACCGTCATCGTATCCGGCATCCCGCGCCGGATTGCCGCCGACGGTGGCGCTGAAGTGATATTCACGCCGAAGGGATAATTCCGGCGGACCGACGCCACGCTCAAGTCCTTTGCGCTGGTGGAATAGCGCAGATTCCGCATCGCCGATTCGAAGGCGCCGAACCGCTCGCGGATCAGCGTCGTGATCGTGCCCAGGTGCCGGATATTGTGCTGCGTGAGCGAATCCCTGTTGCTCTGCAGTTTCCCGATATAGACGAGCACGAATAATGCCGCGAACAGCAGCGCGAGGAACAGCAGGAAAATCCTGCGCATGGAGAAGGCCGGTTTCCGCGACGGCCTCTCGCCTGCCGGCTTTTCCCCGTCCGGTTTATCCGCGCCCACTGCCGTCGCCCCGCTCAGGAAATAAAGCCGTGTGGAGTGACCGCGGAATCAGCACCGCGCTTCCCGTCACGCATGCACAGTGGATACGATCCATCGGAAGCTTTCTCTTCTCGTTGAAATACGTTATGACAGGTCCTAATTACGGATTTTCCAGGCCGATGTCAAGAGCGGCAGGGGGGATCAATGTGGCTACTCCCGTATCGCGGGAATTCGTATATTTCCCGGTCATTTCCAGCGCGGTGCAATCGTACAACCATTTCGACCAATGTCCCAGACAGCATTCCCCGCACGGACCGAAGCATCGTCCACGAAAATCATTCTGGCCTTCGCGGCGGTGTATGTCATCTGGGGCTCGACCTATCTCGGAATCCGCTTCGCGATCGAGACGATCCCGCCTTTCCTCATGGCCGGGGTGCGTTTCTTCGTCGCGGGAGCGGGACTCTTCCTCTGGCTCCGGCTGCGCGGAGTGCCGGGTCCCACTTGGCGGCAGTGGAGATCGATGAGCGTCATCGGTTTCCTGCTGATCGGCATAGGCAACGGCGCCGTGTCCTGGGCCGAGCAGACGGTGCCGTCGGGACTCACCGCGCTGATCATCGCGCTCACACCGCTGTGGTTTGTCGGCATCGAATGGTTCCAGCATGCGATCCGTCCCTCGCTCGAGGTCGTGCTCGGACTCGCGCTCGGGCTGATAGGCATGATCGTGCTCATCGATCCCGCACGCATCACGGAGAGCGGACATCTCGATCCGCTCGGCACGGCAGTCGTCGTGTTCGGGACGATAGCCTGGGCCTCGGGTTCGATGTACTCGCGGAAGGCGGAGCATCCCCCGCGGCCGATGCTGGGCACGGCCATGCAGATGATGACGGGCGGAGCGATGCTGCTGCTCGCCTCCGCGTTCACCGGCGAGATGACCTCCTTCGACATCGGCGCGGTCTCTGCTTTCTCGCTCGCGGCGCTCGCCTACCTGATCGTCTTCGGATCGCTGATCGCGTTCACCTCCTACATCTGGCTGCTGAAGGCGGTGCCGCCGGCGCGCGTCGCGACCTACGCCTACGTCAATCCCGTGATCGCCGTCTTCCTCGGATGGCTCCTCGCGGGCGAGCTGCTCAACATTCGCATCGTCATCGCCGCCGCCATCATCGTCGCGGGCGTGGCGCTCATCACCGCCTTCAAGAGCCGGATGGGGGGGGGAGAAGTGAGGATGAGGAGTGAATGATATGAGACGCAATCCGTCGAATCGACATGCGGGACCGCGGATCGCCGCGATCCGGCGCAACGGTATCGCACTCGCCGCGATCCTTTTCGCAGTATCGGTTTTTCCCGAATGCGCCGCGGCGCAGGACGCGACCACCCCGGACGCCGTTCCGCGCGATCCGGCATCCTCGTCGCTGCTGGTGATGCCCACGGGCAGGACACTGCCTTCGGGCACGGGCACGGTCGGACTGGCGGCGCCCTACATCCCGTACGCGGCGTTCAGCGTCGCGGAACACTGGCAGCTCAGCGCGGGCGGGGTGTACATTTTCGAGGACCAGATCGGGACAGGCGAGGCGTACTACTCGTACGCAATCCTGAAGCACGCGCTGTTCGAGGACGGCAACACGAGCATCGCCGTCGGCGCGGCCGTCATGTTCTGGGGACAGCAGCTGAAGCGCAGCTCTCTCGCAGGCTGGGATCGCGCGGTGATTCCGGGAGCGTTCGCGGTCGCCACCATCGGCACCGAGGATCAGGCGCTCACGCTCGGCATGGGTTTCGCGAACATGGCCGAGGGTTTCGGCATCGGTTTCGACGGCGGGATCTTCGCCGGCATCGGACTCGGCTACGAAGCACGCATCGATCCCAACTGGAAACTCATTACGGAGCATTTCTCCAGCATCCTTTCCACCGGCACGCTGCACACCGTCGGCGTTCGCTACTTCAGCGGCCGCGCGGCTTTCGACCTCGGCGTGATCGTCGTACCCAACGGCCATGTCGACCTGCCGAGCGGCACGCGCATGCCGAAAGTCCTGCCGCTCCTGGGAATCTCGATTCACATCGGCTGATCTGCTCCACCCCGACATCAGGCCTCGAAACCTCTTCTCCCGCTATCCTCCTATCCACATATCCCCCTACCCCTCTTCCAACAGCTTGTGACCATCCGTATACGCACCCGCGATCGAGGGCAGATTCTGCTTCCGGTAATACTCGTGCCACCATTTCGCGGCCTGCCAGATGGCCTCGGGACAGCTGGCGCGGCTCTCGAGACCGGGGGTGAGATCGAATCCCGCGGCGCCGAATACGACATCGAGCATCGCGGCGGTGGGGATGCCGTGATTGTCGAGCAGGGGATTGCCGGTGGCGGACACGCCCCAGGCGAAGGCCAGCCAGCGGATAAGAAGGTCGACGGAATCCAGCACGGCGCGCTGCATCTGGAAACGCTTCAGCGCCGACTGCACCTCGGCGCGGGGCACGGGGACGTGCAGCACGGCGATGTTGGGATAGCCCTTCGGATTGGCGTACGCCGCGAGCGAGCCGGTCTGCACGGCGTTGGAAGGCGGAGGAAAGCCGGGCCCCTTCGGCGCCTCGAGACTGATCTCCCAGAGTTTCGTGGCCGATAGTTTTTTTGCGGGCCGGTCGAGCAACGCGGCATGCGACCAGGAGCTGGGATACAGGTCGTGCCGCACATGCGACTGCGCCACGCGCAGACGGAAAGCCGTCGGACTCGTGCCGCCGAGCAGGACGATGACGCTTCCGTCTCCGCCGGCAAGATTGCGCGCGAGCCAGTCGATGTTGTCCTCATCGGGATTCCGCGGGACCTTCTGCAGACCCTTGCTCGGGCCGGCGGCGGTGGAACTCAGGATATTCATCATTGGATCTGCTCCTTCTCTAATTCCTTCTCAGTTGAAACGGACCGATGACCACGGGCCTGCCGAGCACACTGTCGCGACTGATCGGCCAGTAGGTGATCCTGAACGTCAGCGAACCGCCGCTGCGCGCGAACTGCAGCAGGGCGACGTGGTTGCCGCGCTGTCCGTGCAGCATTCGGCATCGAAAGCGTCCGGCGAGGATGTCGGATGCGAGAAAATCCGGTGGCCTGTCCGCGTCCGAATGCCGCGGCCAGGCTTTCCGTTTGCCGAAAATTCCGCTGAACCACGCGCCGATCGCCGAGATCTGATCGGCGCCGACGGTGGTGACAAGCGAAGAGGGCGAGGATATAATTTCGTACATAGCAGTCCGATTTGTCTTCACGTCGCGGGTCTCGGTCACGCGTCCCCAGTGCACGTCGCCGGTCAGGCACAGCACCGGCAGGCCGGCGTCGGCGAGGCGCGCGAGCTGCCGCATCACGTCCGCGTAGTCCCTGTAGTTGGGCAGTTCGTAATCCGCCACCGCGCCGCCGAGCTTTCCCTTCGCTTCGGTGAAAAGCGACTGTCCCGACACGAACACCGGATAGCGGCGGCGTGCGATCACATCGTCCACCCACCGCCCCATGCGGACCAGCGCGTCGGGATGCATCGTAGTCACGCGGTCTTCATCGCGCAGGCTGCGCATGTCGGGAATGAAGAAGGACAGCGGATCGACATCGAGCACGAAGGGCTCCCGCAGGCCGGCAGGGTAGGGCAGCTGGAATCCCTCGTACATCGCGATGGCCGGACGCCGCCAGCGCCCGCGTCCATTGGCCGAGAGCGAGTTCCCGATCATCGGGCTCGGATGCGGATAGTTGTTCCAGAATTCGTGGTCATCGGGCACGGACACGCTTGGCGCGGCCGCGAGGACCTCCGCGTAGCCTGGCCTTTCGTTCCAGTTCGCGGTGTAATCGCGCTCGAATTTCCCGGCCAGCCAGGCTTCATCGTCGGGAAAGTTTTTCAGCGTCGGGAGGTCGAGATACACCTGGTCTCCCATCAGCAGCGAGAGCTGCGGCCGCGCGGGCGTCGGGAGCTGCGAGACGATCGTGCCGGCGAGTCCGGCGGGATCCTCTTCCCGGTGGAAGCAGGAGACCAGCAGCACGTTGAACGCGCCGTCCATCAGATCGGGAACGCCCACGGGCAGCGTGCGCGCGTTGATCGTGGCGCCCGCACCGCCGGCATGCACGGCGATGTTGTAGACCGTGTCCGGCTGCAGTCCGGCGAATTCGTAGACGCCGCTGAACACGCGGGGCACGCTGCCGGGATCCGCGCCCGCGGGCAGCATCGCGCCGCTTCGCACGCTGGAGAGCGGACGCAGCGCGACGGGCGCGATCTCCACGCTGTCGAGAAACCACCGCAGCGGCGGCGCCGCAGTGACGTCGAACGCGCCGATCCACACGCGCAGCCGGTCGGCAGGCGCAGTCCGTGGATGAAGGACGATGTTCATGCCTCGATTCCTCCTTTCACCGCGCGATGACGCCGGATGCGTAGTGCGCCATGGCCATCACCGTCGCCTGGCAGTTCGCCTTGATGTTCACGGGGAAGACGCTCGCGTCCACGACGTAGACGTTCGAATAGCCGTGCACCTTGAAGCCGCTGTCGACGACGCCCTGCCTGGGATCGTCGCTCATCACGTTTCCGCCCTGCGGATGCGCGGAACCGAGAAGCAGATCGTCCGCGGCCCGTACACGCTCGTCGAGCCTGGGCAGATCGGCGATGCTGTTGAAATCGAGTCCCTCGTAGGTCGCGGGAATGACCTTCGTCGCACCGGCCGCGAAGAAGATGCGCGCGATGGTCTTGACGCCTTCCTTGAGCCGCGCGACGTCGCGCTCCGAAAACCGCAGATCGATCTCGACCGCACCGTTCTTGCCGATGCTGATGCGTCCGGTGGGATCGGTCGCCACCATCACGCCGGCCTGCGCGTAGTGGTTGTAGCGTTTCATCTTCTGGTAGTGCTCGTTGAACCAGCCGCTGATGCTCAGCGAGAACACCGCCGGGGGAGTGAAGTACGACTCCACGAGATAATCCGGACTGGCATGGGCCACGCAGGTCAGTCCGATCTTGTCGTATCCGTTCAGCTCCACCGGTGC
>CAZWNO010000024.1:7663-39573 GCA_964635845.1 uncultured Chromatiales bacterium | reverse complement strand
GCTGGTTGACCTGGGTCGTGCTCGTGTAGGTGTACACGCAGTACGACGAGGTGTACGGGCTATCCATGATGATTGTGTTGTGCGCGAACAGCAGGTTGCTGCAATAGTACGGACGGATAGCGTAAGAAGTCGAGGTGCCGCCGGAACTCGCGATGAAGTTGTTGACGAAGCGAGAATTGCCGGCCTGGTAGTAGTTGTCGTAGTAGAAATAGATGCCGTAATTGTACGTTCCGGCGCCCGACGTGACGAAAGTGTTCCGCTCGATACTCGTGTTGTATCCGTAGTGGAAGTATGCGGTGTACTTCGACGAGTACGGCGAGTTGTACTCGATCACGTTGTCGAGGAAACTGAGCTGCCCCAGATAGTAGATGTACACCGGATGGTAATACTGTCCGGTGAAATGGCAGCCCTGGATCGTCGTATTGTTCTCGGTCGAGGTCGAGCCGCTGCCGTAGAGGTAGACGCCGTTGCTGCCGTTGCGGATATTGCAGTTCTTGATTGTCAGATAGTGATCGAGCGAGCCGCTCGGGGAATGGATCACCGCGAGATTATTCGATGTCGAGGTTGTCGGCTGGCCGATCAGGTCGAGGTTCTCGAGTGTCATGTGTTCCGCGCCGCCGGTGACATAGGCGCAGATGCCGTAGCTCGGGTTCAATGCCCTGATCGTCATGTCGCGGAAGGTGACGTAATCGACGCCGGAATTGTACAGCGTCGGATTGCCGGTGAGCGACGTGAACTGGACAGTGACATCGTTGCGGTTCAGGGTTTCGGACTGGAACGTGATGGTGTTCACCGCCGAGGTTCCCGCGATCGTGCCCGTGTTTCCAATCGCCACCTGTTCGGTATAGGTACCCGGACGGACATTGTAGACTACGGGACCGCATATACCGCCGCCTGCTACCAGGTCAGCGATCGCGTCGGCGAACGTCGGGTAATCCGGATTCGCCCCGCCGATGGTGAACGTGCCGCTCATCGCCGCCTTCAAATCCCTCCGCAGCGTGTCGTTAGGCGTGAAGCTGTCCGGTACGCCATTCGGCTGCGAAGTCCACACCACCAGCGAATGCGCGATGCCCGTGGGAATCGTCTTCGACCCGAGAGTGAGTTCCACCTCGGCAAGCGAAGCGAGCGGAGTGTTGTAGTTGATCGGCGTCTCGGGCACGGCATCGTATGACCAGTGTATGGTGACGCTGTTGAGCGTATTGGTCCCGGAGTTGCGGAGTTTCACCTTGATGTCCTGCTGTCCGCCGCAGAAATTCACGGGAGAAACAAGGGCGGAAATGCTTGCGTCATTGGGCAGCGCCGGACTCAGATCGAAACCGAAATTCATCCGGTAATTGGAGGTGTAACCCGCGGCCGCGGCGCTGCAGCCCGGACCGCCGTAGATGCGCGAGACATTCGGTATGGTGGCCGGACCGCCGTCCCTTGCGGTAATACCCGTGCCCGCCGTGATCCCGTTGCTGCAGACCTGGATGATGAGCGTCTGGTTGGGATCGTAATAGACAGGTGTGGTCAGCTGTATCTCGAACCAGGAGAGGGCGGGTCCCGCGGGGATTGTATACGACGCTGCCGAGAGTGCCAGCGTCATGGGAGTATAGAACTGATTTGTTGGAAATGTCGTCAGCGGTGATTGAGCGATGCTGACGTTGAAATCCGCATAGGTCGTTCCGGTGGAAGCGCTGCTGCGCATGAAATACAGCTTGGTGATGTTCCCGGCATATGCGCCGGTGAAGAGTCCCGCATTGTAGAATCCCTGCCACTTGTAGAAGTTCGCGGAGGTCGGATTGAAGGGAATGGCGTTCCCTCCCGTCGCGAGATCGTAGTAATACTGCGGCGTCTGGGCCTGCGCTGTGTCGTGGAAGAAGAATCCGGTCACCAGCGCAAACACGAGTGCGCAAGCGGTGGCCGCCCGGATACAGTGAATGTAACGGTTTGCATTCATTGAACTCTCCTTAGACTTTGGGCGGATAAAAAAGGTTGTATTGACGAAAAAACGATGGTTCGGGAGCGAGAAGGAAACGTCGATGTGCGATGACGTGTCTGTCGAGTCTGAAGTCGGAAGCGTGTCCGTTGATCGCGGTTGTGTCAGCCCGATGTGATGTCCGCGTGCAGGTCGAGCAGTGATGGGAGCGAATGTCGCGCCTGCTCAGGCTGGACAGGCGCGGTGCTCGTCGGCAACCTGCGCGTCCGGAGAAAAAGGATACGCGACTCTGCATAACTAAGTAAAAAAATATAAGCAACTTCGCCGGTCAACGCAACTGTCGGAGAAGTGATGGTAAGAATTTCGGTCTTGCGGCGGGACCGCCTCCGCCTTCAATCAGTCTTGAATTCGGACGTCGCGTGGAAGACGATGCTTTTGAACATCTCGCTGGCGGCGTTGAAGGACCAGCTCCCTTCGGGCAGATAGACGGGGTGCTCGTCCTTGTCCCATGCGATGTTGCGCTGCTGCAGCTTCATGAAGCGCTCGAGCTCCGTCCTGTCGTCCGAGGTGAACCAGTAGGCCTTGTAGATATTGAGGAGTCGGAAGTCCGCCGTGGCGCCGTATTCCTCGCGAAGACGGAACTGGATCACCTCGTACTGCAGCTCGCCGACAGTACCCACGATTTTCTCGTTGCCGCGTTCGCGGGTGAACAGCTGCGCCACGCCCTCGTCGGTGAGCTGGCGGATACCCTTCTCCAGCTGCTTGGATTTGAAGGGATCGCGGTTGACCACGAGCTTGAAGATCTCGGGCGAGAAACTGGGGATGCCCTTGAAGGCGAGGTCCTCGCCCTCGGTCAGCGTATCGCCGATCTTGAAGCTGCCGGTGTCGTGCAGTCCGACCACGTCGCCGGGCCAGGCTTCCTCCACGAGCGTGCGCTCGTTGGCCATGAATGACGTGGGAGACGTGAAGCGCAGGTCCTTGCCGAGGCGGGTGTGGCGGTAGAACGCGCCGCGCTCGAAGCGGCCGGAGCACACGCGGCAGAAAGCAATGCGCGCCCGATGATTGGGATCGAGATTCGCGTGGATCTTGAAAATGAACCCGGTGAAGGTGGATTCCTCCGGATGCACGACACGCGCGGAGGTTTCGCGCGGCTGCGGCGAGGGCGCGATCGCGATGAAGGTATCCAGAAGATCCTTAACTCCGAAATTATTCAATGCGCTGCCGAAGAAGGCCGGGGCGAGATAGCCCTCGCGGTAATGCCCGACATTGAAGGGTTCGTACATCGCGTCGATCAGATCGAGTTCCTCCCGCAGCTTCGCCGCGGCCGCGGCGCCGATGTTCTCGGCGAGCAGGGGATCGTCGCGGTCCTCGATGACCAGGCTGTCGTCGGACAGCTCGGTCTTGCTGGGCGCATACAACAACAGCCGACGCTTGTACAGGTTGTAGACGCCCTTGAAATGCATTCCCATCCCGATGGGCCAGGTGAGCGGATGCGTGTGGATGCCGAGTTCGCGCTCGAGTTCATCGAGCAGGGCGAACGGCTCGTTTCCGTCGCGGTCAAGCTTGTTGATGAAGACGATCACCGGCGTCGAGCGCATGCGGCAGACGTCCATCAGCTTGCGCGTCTGTTCTTCGACGCCCTTCGCCGCGTCGATCACCAGGATGACACTGTCCACCGCTGTCAGAGTGCGGTACGTATCCTCCGCGAAATCCTTGTGGCCGGGTGTATCGAGGATGGTGACCTTGCAGCCCTCGTATTCGAATCCCATGACGGAGGTGGCGACGGAGATCCCGCGCTGCTTCTCGATCTCCATGAAATCCGACGTCGCCGTCTTGCGGATCTTGTTGCTTTTCACAGCCCCCGCGGTATGAATGGCCCCGCCGAAGAGCAGCAGCTTCTCGGTGAGTGTGGTCTTGCCCGCATCGGGGTGACTGATGATGCCGAACGTGCGCCGGCGTTGGAGTTCGTGGATTTTCAGGGGAGGCTCGCGAATATGTGAAATGTAAAAAATGCCATAACCAAATAATTTATGCGAAAGAAGTTCGGAAGACAAGGCAAGGAATTCGCGCGGGATTGGCGGGTATTCGGTGCCGTCGCTTCGCGCATTGCGGCGTCACGTGAAATCTCCTAGCTTTCGCCAACGAACAAGAGTGTCGACGCCCATGCTGTCACGCACCGCCTCTCTGATATGCATCATGCTCGTGATACTGACCTTGGCAGAAATGCAGGCCCGCACGTACTACGTCTCGTCGAGCGGCGGCAGCGACGCAAGTGACGGAGCCACCCCCGCGACCGCGCTGCGCGGCATCGCCAGGGTGAACACCCTCGCGCTGCAGGCGGGAGACAGCGTGCTGTTCATGCGCGGCGACCTGTTCTTCGGAGAACTCGCCGCGAGGCCGGGCAGTCCCGGCAAGCCCGTGGTGTATGCGGCGTACGGAAAAGGGGCTCGGCCGGTGATCGATGGGACGACCCGCATTCCCTCTGCCGGATGGACCATGCACAGTGGCTCGATCATGGTGAAGAGTAACGTCACCATGCCCGCCATGACCGATGCCGAGCCTCCGATGCTGTTTTTCAACGGCAGCGTGCTGCTTCCGGCGCGCCATCCGGACCAGGGATTTCTCCGTGCGCAGAGCGTGCAGGGCGGCAATCCCGGCAGCCACTGCTGCGAATGGTCGATCTCGTTTTTCGACAGCACGCTGGGCGGCGTGTTCGGCAATCCGTCCGATCTGATCGGTGCGCTGGCGACTGCCTACGATCCCTATTCCGTTTCCACGAGGGAGATCCGCGCATACGATCCGGCGACCGGTTTCGTGTCGATCGACACGCTGCGCGGCATGGCCTTCATCGGACATCAGCTGTACTTCCTGTCTGCCGCGCTTCCATTTCTCGATCAGCCGGGCGAGTGGTTCTACGACACCGCGGGGAAGCGCCTGTACGCCTGGTTTCCCGGGGGTGCTCAGCCGACGGCAGCGGACACGATTTCGTTCAGCAGTGCCACGAACGGCATCAACGCGTGGCAGGTCGACGATATCGTCGTGCGCGGCATCGAGCTGCGCAGGCAGAAAATCGCAGGCATCTCGCTCGTGCGCAGCGACCGAGTGACGGTGGAGGATTGCCGCATGCGCGAAATGAAAAACGGCATCATCCTGTGGGGTACGACGGGTCCTCCCGAGATCCGCAACCGCGCAGTACGCATCGTCGACAATGAATTCGACGGCATTTTCCGCACCGCCGTGAATTCCCGCAATCTCGAGGAATGCGAGATCAGCGGGAACAGCTTCCGCGGCATCGGACTGGTGAATGCGCTGGGACAATCAGGACTGGCCGACAAGTGGGGCGGGTACGGCTATTACGAGTACGGTATCGGGATACAGGCATCCGGAATCAATTCGCTGATCGCATACAATCGATTTTTCAATACGGGACGCCAGGCACTGGCCGCGGGCGGCCCGGGTGTCGTGATCCACTCCAACGTCATCGATTCGTCCTGCCTCAACTACAACGACTGCGGTGGAATCATGCCGCTGGGCTGGAGCAGGGTCGAATACAATATCGTCCGCAACAGCACCGGTCCGATCGAACAGTTCCGCTCCACCGGCCCGCGGGGAATCTACCCCGATTTCCGCGTGGAGGACACCATCCGGTACAACACGATCGTCAACACGCTGGTGGGAATCGGGCTGACGAATTCGAAGAACGAGATTGTATCGGGAAATACGATATACGGCTCCCACACATCGCAATTCCGGATGAACAAGAAGACCTTCGGCGCGCTGAACAACCGCATCACCGGGAACATCTTCTTCGGACTCGACGCGGTGCAGCACTCGGTGCTCTGGGAGAACCAGATCACTGAACCGGACGCGAGTTTCCTCGACAGCAACCGCTACTGGAATCCCTACGTCGCCTATCCCGTCGTGAAATTCAAGAAGGATTCGCTCAGCAGCGAAGGGTGGTACGATCTAGCGACCTGGAAGAGCACGGGACGCGACAGGAATTCCACGCAGGAATTCGTTTCGTTCGCGTCTCCCTACGTCGTGCGGGATACCGTCGGAGTGAATCGCGTCTCCAACGGGACATTTGAAAGCGGGGCAGCGGGATGGACCTATCCCGACAGCATGACCGTCGTATCCGGCGTGCTCGACGGCAACTGTCTGCGCATGAAGAAAAATTCCAGCGGCTACAAACTGCTGTCGACAGTTCTCACCGCGCCGCTCATCCAGGGACGGACCTACCTCGTGCGCTTCACCGTCGCCGATCCATCGAATATCGGTCGTGTGAATCTGCGCATACGGCAGAACGGCGGCGAGTACGCGAGCTCGGTGGACCGCTGGTACCTTACGAAATCAACGCGTCGCGATTACTGGACGGTATTCACACCCGCGATAACGGCATCGACGCGACTCGAGTTCGGCAGTTCCAATTCCACGTGGTGGATCGACAATGTCGCACTGTTCGAAGTCGATGCCCGCTACGTCGATCCAGACGAGGCCTTCCCGATATTCATCAACGACAGCCATCTGCCGCGGAGTTTCGCGCTCGGCGACCGCTGCTATCTCGACCTCGACAGCAATCATGTGACGCAGTCCATCACCGTGCCGCCATTCAGTTCGCGGATCCTCATCGCGCTGGATTCCTGCTCGACCACTCCCATCCCCGATTCTCCGGGACCGTCCACCGCCCAGATCGACGTGTTTCCCAATCCCTCGTTCAACGGCGCCGTCCACCTTCGCTTCCTCAGCCCGGGACGAGCCACATCCTCACTTCATCTCTGCGATGCCCTTGGCCGTCACCTCTGGGAACGCCGTTTCGCCTCCCCTGTGGCATCCTGCACCGTCCATGATCTCCCCGCCGGGCGATACTTCGTGCTGTTTCAGACGGATGCAGGCACAGCCGTACGCCACTTCGTCGTCCTTCGGTAACACATCCGACCACCGCGTGTCTATCGCGTACATATCTGGTGCATTGCTGAGCCGTCATCTCGCCCGACATCATCCTGGATGATCGAATGTTCGTATGTTCCAATGTTCCAATGTTCAATGGCCGAGCCGTTGGCTCGGCCCTACGTCAACGCAGCCGTTCCAGCGTCCTTGCGTTGCGCGACCGAGCCGTTGGCTCGGCCGCACGTCATTCCAATCCCCGGAGGTAGCGTGAAATTTTATCTCCTGTTCCTCGTCCTCATCAGCCTCTCCTCGCTCGCCTTCTCCCAGCTTCGTCCCGTCGGCCTGCAGTCCGACATGATCGTCTCCCTCGCCGTCGAGCAGGGTGATCCGGGCGAGGTGTGGTTCCCACTGACGGCGAATCTCATATTCGCCGCGACGGAAGGCGGTACGGTTTTTCAGGGTCGGACATGGGACGACGGGAAATCCTGGTCGCCGATCGGTCCCTTCGTCGATCCGCCCCTTGCAGTCAAGGCGATGACGGTGCAGCACTGGGGTGTCGGTCCCCGTGACGGACTCCATCTGCTCGCTTCCGTGCTTCCGGCGGTACTGGATCCGAATGCTCCTCGGCTTCTCCGGCACGAGGTGACGATGTTCGATCCGCCCGACAGTGCATGGGCGCGCGCCGACAGCGGTATCAATGGAGTGGGCAGCGGGATTGTCGTGAACGCGCTCGCCGCCTGGTACTACACGGGACACACGCCGCCGCAGCCGGTGCTGGGGTGGACCGACACGACGCCGCTTCGCGGATCTCCCGGAGGCACGTTCTGGGAAACACCCGCGCTGGAGCGCGGATTCGTCGCTTCGATGGACGTCACACCGAAATGGTTCGGTGTCGACGCCTGGGCGGCGGGAGCGACGCATCAGAGCACAGGGGATGCAGCGGTGTTCCGTTCGAAGGACGGAGGCATGACCTGGAATGCATTCGTCTTCCCGCGTGCGCTGTTCTCGATGGCGTATGCGGTCGCCGTCTCGCCCGGCCATCCCGATACTGCCTATGCGAGCATCGACGGTTTCGTCCGCCGTACCGTCGACGGCGGTGCGACATGGGAGGATGTCTTCTCGCCGCCGGACGGACGGGTGATCGCGCTCGCCTGCGATCCGTCGAATCCGGCGCACATCTATGCCGGATCCGATTCTCCGGATTTCATGCTCTACCGCAGCACGGATCTTGGAACCAGCTGGCGGCGCATCGCGCCGGCGCCGGATCAGTATCCCGCGGCGATCACCTGCATGACCGTCGCCCTGCTTGACACGGTTCCGGTGTCACGTCCCGCGCGCCGCGGCCTGTTCATCGGGACGCGGGGCACGGGCGTGTGGTTGCACGAGCTGGACAGCGAATCCGCGGCGGCGGCGACTCCGCCTGCCCCGGCGGCCTCGGAGTTCACGGTGCATCCCAATCCCGGGAGTGGGAACGTGACGGTCACACTGGGAATCCCGTTCGCACAGCAGGTGCACATCGATGCGTACGATGTGCTCGGTCGCCACGTGCATCGCAGGACCTACGGCGAACTGGCTCCGGGCACGCATGTCCTCTCATTCCCGGCCGCGGAGCTGCATCCGGGGATCTACATTCTGCGCGGCGCGGGACGGAACGTCCTGTTGAGGGTGCTGCGGTAGGAATGCCCCACCTGCTGGGAACGTTGTGTAGGCACAATTCATTCTGCTCAAGACGCCGCGTCCGCCCGGCTCATCAGTTGCATGCGCCGAGTCGGGACAGCTCATCGGAGGGAGAGGCTGTTGGCGAGGAAACGAATTCAACGGAGCAGTAATTATTGATTTCCGATTCTCGCATCTCTTTCGCATCTTTGTGCACAGCCAACATCTCATTTTCAGGGTCGTATGTACAGCCGTTCGATCGTTCCTCTCCGACCATACGCGGTACTGGTTACGGTGGGAGTGTCGCTTCTCGTCGGGTTGAAATCACTCGTCCTCGCAAGCGACCTCTGGCGGTTCTTCGTCGCAGCAGAACATGACGGCATGATCGTCGCGGCGCCGGCGCCGGCTGTCGGCGACCAGGTCCTCGAGACGCTCGATCGGAGCGTGCGCTTCACGAACGCGACGGACCTGCTGTTGCTCTTTTATTCAGCGGTTGTGTTCATCGTTTTCATGCGTCACGCATACCGCAACATCATGCAGCCGGTGATCGCCAATCGCCGCTACTCACCGGGATGGACAATCGGCGCATTCCTTGTTCCTCTTGCGAACATCTTCATGCCGCACCTTGTGATGCGGGAAATCTGGCAGTGCAGCAGGGCACTCGTACGCTCGCATCCCGATGGCCACTGGCAGGAGGAGCGACGGCCGTTCGTGCTGCGCGCGTGGTGGCCCGCAGCGCTCACCGCTTTTTTGATCATGGATCTGCTCGCACGGCTACCCCACTATCTCCCGCATATCGCCGCCAGAATCAGTCCGATCTGGCTGCATCTGGTCGGGATCGTCGTATACTGGTTCGCGGCAGGGATCACCATCACCCTGATCTGGCGTCTTGCCGGGATGCAGTGGCGAATGCTGGTCAATGCACGCCGCGCGGAATTGCTTCGTGCCGGCTAGCGGCAGGAATAGGGGAGGGGAGCGGCAGCACTTATCCGTAGCACCATGGAGGAGACCTGTTATGACCGTTCGGTACCGATTCAATCGCTTGACATTGCAGCGCAGTCTTTTCGCGGCGGCAGGTGCCGTACTTTGCACCGCCATGATGATGGGACAGAATTTCCAGGAATTCGATGACTACGGCTGGTCGCGTGGAATAAACTACGCCGCACCCGCGATCGTGGATCTCGACGGGAACGGGCTGCTTGACCTCCTCATCGGCAGCGAGTCACAAGGAATCGGGCGATGGGAGCAGAACGCGCCGCAATCGAATTCGTTCCACCGCGTCGAACGCGACTACCTCGTCGTGGATTGGGCATCGCAGACCGCTCCTCTGATCGTCGACCTCGACGACAACGGAAAGCGCGACATGCTGCTGGGTGTCAACGCGGGCCGGGTGGCCTGGCTCGAGGAAACGGATGCGGGCAACGGCAATTTCGTGCTGATGACGAAGACCCTGTCGAATATCACATTCGGCGCGGTCGGCCGTTTCTGGTTCGGTGACCTGGATGGCGACGGACGGAACGATCTGGTGATCGGAACCGCGCTGAACATCACGCACAGGTATGTGCAGAAGACCGGGAACGGACTCGAATTCGAGGCAGCCAGGGACCTTCGATACTCGACCCAGCCGCAGTACTACAACGCTCCCGTCATACGGGATCTCGACGGCGACGGACTGCTCGAAATGTTGAGCGGCGGACAGGAGAAGCGAGTCTACCTGTACCGTCAGGATCCGGTGATAAAGGATTCTTTTATCCTGATAACTGACAGATGGAACAGCATCAGCGGCGCGGAATCCGGAGTGCCCGCCCTTGCCGACATCGATGCCGATGGATTGTACGATCTCTTTCTCGGTACGAAACAGGGCCTCGTGCGTCACTACGAGCAGCCGTCCGAGAACGCGCTCGACGGCTGGATTCTCCAGTCGGACAACGTGATTAATACCTGGGATTTCGGTATCAGAAACGCCGTCGCCGTGGCGGACCTCGATGGCGACGGCCGCCTCGATATTCTCCGCTCTGAAGTTCCGATCGAGGTTGGAAGCCAGCGCCGTCCAATTCATCACTACAGGCAGAAGCTGGCCGGCGCGCTGCAAATGGAGTACGTCGGCATATTCAGCGGGATCGTCGCGGGAATCCATGAGCACTTCGCGTTCTCCGATCTGGAGAGCGACGGACGCCTGGACTTTTTTGTCACAAGACTGCACGGCGGAGTCGAGCATCACCGCCAGCGCATCGGCGAGCCGTTCGTCTTCGACCTCGTCACCGACCGGTTTCTCCCGGATGTGAGTTTCAGTTTCCCTGCGCATCCCTCCTTCGTCGATATCGATGCGAACGATCGTCTCGATCTGCTGCTCGCGCAGGCAGACGGAGTCATCGACTGGTACCAGGCTGATACACCGGGCTCGACATCGTTCTCGCTCGCGCTCGCGAACTGGAAGCGGGCCAGCGATTACCAGCCGACGCTCTGCTTTGTCGATCTTGACGGCGACGGTCTGCTTGACCTGCTGCAGGGAGGGAACGCGGGAAAGATCGAGCATAGTGAACAGCCGACACGCACCACGACCGATTTCACCCTTGTGTCGTCAAGCTTCGCCGGCATCGACGTAAAGGGTCGGTCGAGGCCCATTGTATTTGACGTGAATGGGGACGGACGCCTCGATCTCATCGTTGGCGACGGCGCGGGCGGGATTTCGCTGTTCCTGGATGAAGGTCCGAACGAGGTTCGCCGGCCGGCGCCGGTCACGGGTGGATTGCGCATTCTCGGCGTCTCGCCGCAGCCGATCTCCGACGCCGCGATGCTGCGCATCGAACTCGCCGCACCGGCCTCGCTGACGCTGCGTGTGCATGACCTTCTCGGAAAGGAAGTCGCCCGGGTAGCCGAAGCGCGTCCATATCCCGGCGGCACGCACTCCATCGGCATGGACATGAGGGGTCTCCCCGCGGGTCTCTACACCGTCACGGCGTGCTCCGCCAACGAACGCAGCGTTATGCTCGTCGTGAAGATGTAACGTGCGCCGGACACGGCGGTGCTATTCGTGCACCGAGAAGCGGAGCACCGTCGGTTTGACGAGGCGCACGAAATCGGCGTAGGGAAGACGGATCAGCTCGCGATGCGTTCCGGCGTTGAAGGCGATGGACTCATCATCACTCAGCTTCACGGCAACATAGACGGGCATGCCGTACAGGTTGCCGAAGGGCGGCATGGCACCGAGTTCACATTGCGGGAAGAGTTCGATGAACTCCCGCTCGTGCGCAAGGGTGACGTGATCCGCGCCGATTGCCTCGCGCAGCAATCCGAAATCCACCTGGTACGAAGCGGGCAGCACGGCCATCGCCATTTTGCCGTCCACCTTGATCATCACGCATTTCGCCATCTCATCGCCGGAGATATGCGCTGTCTGTGCGACTTCCTGGGCGGTATAGGCCGTCGAATGCAGTATGGATACATACCTGACGCCCTCCCGGTCGAGGAATTCCTTGAGTCGTTGTACGGGCATGGGATCCTCCGTGGGAAAAGCCGCCGCCTTCCGCGCAAGGGGCCGCGGCGGAGTGAACGATCTGATACAGGAGCGTTTGGTGTGATGCTACTCAGAAATTTCGGCAAAGTCAAGTTGTGTCCGCGCGCCTGCTGCCGGCCGCTCCCGCGACGCGCACCCTGTCACCCTGCGATCCGGGCTGTGATTTCGTATATTGAATCACGCCAATCAACGGGAATCGCATCATGTCACGCTACTTCATGCATTTCTGGTCCGACGAACTCTGCGACGTGCATTATCGCGCGGGATTCAGCGGAGCGCCGCTCGAGTTTACCGCCGGTGAGGGATTCCTGCGCGCCGGTGTGGAGCCGGAGGACGTCCTGTACATCATCAGCGTGTATGACGGACAGGTGATGCTCATCGGCAGGATGACCGTTGGACGCATTCTCACATCGTACAGCGAAGCCGTGTCACTCATCGCTCCCGACGTCGAGGAAGCCGCGGAATACGTCCTCTCCGCGGGGGACTCCGCCACCGGGCAGTATTTCACGCGCCAGCTGATGATGGAGGAAGCCGGGGACCTGCGCTTCCTCACTCCCGATGGAAGCACGAAACCGTTGAAATTCGCCGATGACGAGGAGGTCGACACCCGCGCACTCGAAGGGGTTCACGAGATCACATCCGCATCGGCGACGATCCTCGACCAGGTGCTATCGCAGCCGTTTCACGACCAGCATCCGGATGCCGAGGAAGACGAGGAGGAGGACGAAATCGACGACGCCGACCTCGCGGCAATCTCGCGCAGCTTCGCGGATGAGGACACGAACGCCCGCGTGCGCGCGGTCGCCATGGATTTCGTTGTCGGCGCGTTCGAGGAAAAGGGTTGGACGGTGATGGCGGTCGACGATCCGGAGGAAGGCTTCGACCTGCAGTGCACCGTGGGCGACGACCACCTGCACGTCGTGGTGAAGGGCAATGTCAACGACGCGCTGGAATTCATGCTCACCGAGCTTGAGTACGCGCGCGCGGAGCGCGATGGACATTTTGCGCTCTGTCTCGTCACCGGCGCGCTCTCCGGAAGCCCGTCGCTGACCACCTTCAGCGGCGACGATCTCTACGATCTCTTCGACGCGCGTCCGGTGCAGTGGGCGTTCCGCTATCGCGAGGAGGACGAACTCGACACCGAGGATTTCTGACCCGCGTATCCGGAACAGCATCGCACGCGGGGGAAGCCCGCGTACCCGGCGGAAAAAAAAAGAATAATCGTCCGAAACTTTTATTGACGGCAGTCCGTAGATGGATCGTTCCTGTAACGATTCATTTTTTTTTAAAGGAGATTCTGCCCCATGGCATCGGTCGATCTGTTTACCGGCATTCACAAAGCGGTGCGCAACATGCTCTTCACGGCGGGAATGAAGATGCAGAACCTGGACGCGGAAAACGCGGAGGAGCGCGCGTCGCTCATCGAGGATATCGACACCATCCTGGAACTGTTCAGGGAACACGCGAGCAACGAGGACACGCTGATATTTCCGATCGTCATGGCGGAAGCCCCCGGACTGGCGGCGGCGCTCGATGCAGAGCATCGCTCGCACGCCGTCGTGATCGCCGCGCTCATCGACGCGCGGGATCGGTTCGCAGCCGCTCCGGATCCGGCTGGACGCGTCGTTACGCTCTCGAAGCTGCGTCACGTTTATTTCGATTTCGTGGCGGAGCATCTGCTGCACATGAATCACGAGGAGCGCGAGATGCTGCCGGCCACGCAGCGCCTGGCGACCGACGAACAGCTGTCGGATGTGTTGCGCCGCATCATCGGCGGAATGTCGCCTGAGCGCAATGCCCAGTGGATGCGCTGGACGATTCCTGCGCTCGCGCCGCAGGAACTCGCTGCGATGCTCCGTGGTCTCGCTGTCGCGCCGCCGCAGATGCTGAAGACGATCGAGCGCATCGCGGCGGATGTGCTGCCGCCCGTGCGCTGGACGCAGGTGCGCGCGCTGGTGGACGCGCAGGAAACCCTCGCCGCCTGATCGTGCGTAGCGTGGTGTGGGATTGAGAATCTGAGAGGTAGAGGTAAAGGAAAACCCCGTCCGATGGACGGGGTTTTTCATTCATGCGGAAACAGGGCTTACTTGACATTCACCAGAACTTCGATGATGCCGCTGCCGTTTCCATCGAAGTTCTGCAGTGCCTTGCCGAGCACCGCACCGGTGGGATACACGGCGACTCCTCCGATCATCGCGGGCACGGCCTTCATCGCATGGCCGGGAAGCGATGAGGTGACCAGCAGATCACCGCGACGGATGGGGCCGTTCTCCGCGCATACTTTCGTGGGGATGACGCCGACCACCCCCATGGGCACGAGATGATCGATGTCCTCCTCTGCTCCATGCGGCGCGAGCAGCACACCGGGCTTCGTGGCATAGACGCCGGCCACGCTGGTGGAATTCGCTGTCGTGGACTTCGTCATCCTGCGATCGGAATCCGTCGAAATCACCAGCACATCGCCGGGTTCGTACTCCTCGCGGGCACCCTCGACATCGAACGCTTCGGCGAGATCGGCGCCGCCGCCGGTGAATGCCCCGTCGCAGCGGACGTTCCCATCCTGCAGAACGCGGAAACGGAGGTTACCAAATCCGCCTGTCCCATAGGCTTCGATGATGTTGCCTGCGCCGCTGTATGCGTGCACGGCGACACCGTTGGTGGAGTACGCCCAGAGCGCCGCACCGCTGGTCGAAGCAGCCGTGACACCCGATCCGCTTCCGGAATTGTCTCCGCGGATCGCGGACTGGCTTATGGTGCTCACCCCGAGAATCCCGACGTTGCCGGCGTTCGCGGTGCCCTTCACGCCGGGACCGCTCACGCTCGTACCCTCGACGCCGGGTCCTGACTGGCTGCTTCCCTTCACGCCCGGCTGATTCGTTGCTGCAGCATACACACCGATATTGTTCGTGCTGGAAGCCTCCAGGCCGTACCCGTTTGCGCTTCCCGCGAACATTCCGGGCCCGTTGTCGCTGTACCCCTTGACGCCGGCATAACCGTGACTGTGTCCGTACATGCCGACACCGCCGCTGCTGCTCCCCTCCACACCCGCACCGCCGCCATCGTGCGTACCGATCACACCGGCGCCGAATTCATTCGTGCTGTGATTGACGCCATAGACGCCGAAGGTTCGGCCGGCGCTGCTCGGGACCGCACGTCCGATCACGCCGCTGGCCATATCCTCGGCCGAACTCGTGACACCTTCCACGCCGGGCATCACTCCGGTCGCGGCCAGGTGCCTGCCAATCACTCCCTGCCCGCTGCCCAGCGTGCTCGCGGACAGGGCAGGAGCGATGCTGCTCGGATTGCTGATGGTGAATTTCCCGGCGCTCCCCGCTTCGGATGTACCTTCGACGCCGCTTCCGTTCGTGGAGGTGCCGCCGATGCCGCGGCCGTCCTTCGCATATCCCGCGACACCCGCGTCGAGATAGAAACTGTAACCGCCGTTGCCGCCCGCGACGATGCCGCGCAGCGCGTTGCGTCCCTCGATCGCATGCGCGCTGAGACCGTCTCCGCCGAGGTTGCGGACGAACAAGCCGGGCTTGTTGATGTCGATCGTGTCCGCGTACGGCAAGGAAAATCCGCTGCCGCTGCCCGAAGGCAGGTCCGCCCAGTCCAGGATGCCGTTGTTGAACACCGGAGCCTGGCCGTTCTGAGCGCCGACGGTGTTGATCTTCTCGAGCGTCAGCGTCGCATCCTGGATCTTGTCACGGGTGACTGCGTAATCGTGGAGCTTGTCGGTCGTGATCGCCTGGTCTTCGATTTTCTGTGTCCCGACCGCACCATCCGCGATCTTGCCGTACGTGACCGCGCCATCTTGGATTTTCGCACCGGATACTGCGAGATCGCGGATTTTCGTCGTGCCGACCGAGGCGTCGCCGAGTTTCGCTTCGGTCACGGCACCGTCGAGGATTTTTACATTCGTGACCGCGAGATCCGCGATCTTTCCGGTGGCGACTGCGCCGTCCTGGAGATTCGCCGTGCCCACGGCGTCCTCGCGGAGCTTGGCGTGACCGATGCCGTTGTCCGCGACGCCGACGGTCGCGACCGGACCGTTCGGGTTTTCGATCGCGAGGCTGCCGTCGACGTTCTGCACGCCGGCGATGCCGCTCACGCTGCCGCCGGAAGAAGTGATGGTGATGACACTGCCGTTTTTCGTGATCGTCGTGCCGCCTGCGCCCTGGAGGGTGATGTCACCGTCAAGGCCGTTGACCGAGCCGACCACGCCACTGGCGCCGGGAGCGAGCGACTCCGCGACCAGCGCGGTTTCAGCCCGCATGGCATGCATGGCGTAGGGTACGGCTGTGAATGCCGTGCGGGGAGACATCTCCGCGCCGTTGTCGACCGCGATGCCGAGATAGTACTGCGTGTCGAACTGCAGCGCCGGCGGTATCGGTGTGACACTGCCGATGACGATGCTGAACACGCCGTCTTTCAGTGCGGCGGTGTGCTGCTCGGTGAAGAGTGCGGATCCGCCGCTGGGTCCGCTGTACATCGCGATGCGTATCTGATGGTCGCCGTCGGGCACGGCATTGCCCGCGGCGTCGACGAGCACGCCCTGGAAGCTGATGGTCCGGGGTGTCTGGGCGGCGAGATCAGGCCCCCAGAGCAGGACAGTGAAGAGCAGGACGAAAAAAAGAATGTATCGGCGCATGTAATGTTTCCTTGCGTGATGGAGATGAAATTGATCTGAATTATCGTGGTGACAACGGATTACCGCGTGTGGTGGAGAACGACCGTGGCCGCAGCCACATCACCGCCGCGGTGCGCGCTTCCCCGAACGAGAGCGAGGTACGCGCCCGATGGCAGCATGCGGCCGGCCGCATCGCGACCGTCCCAACGCACGCGGAATGTGCCGCTTTGCGCCTCGCCGTCATGGATGCGCGCCACGGATCGGCCCGCCGCGTCGAAGATGTCGACGGTGATGATGCCTTCCTCGGGCTGCTCGATCGTCAGCACGGCGTGATCGCGGAATGGATTCGGGTATGCGCTCACCGTGATTGCCGAGGGAAGCAGCGGCACGCGCTCGACCGGTGTGGCCAGCGCGGCGCCTTCGAACCAGAATCCGAGAAGTCCGATGCGCGGGAGCGCGGTCGCCTGACCGGCGGCAGCCTGCCCGACCGTGGCGCGCAGCATGCCGCCGGAGATCGCCGCCGAGGAGACGACATGGCGTGCGAGTTTCAACGGCGTCTGCTGGCAGACCGCCTCCGTGACCGAAAACAGCGTACCGAGCAGCAGCGCCGCGCTGAAGCAGGCCCGCAATCCGCCCAGTCGCGCGAGGTGATGATTGTTTCGTGTGTATGACATGGATTACTCCGAGAGTGAATCGAACGTTATTGGATGGTGACGGATGCGACGGAAGACAGTGGCGATTCGCCGCTGCCGCTCCTGACGCGGACCGCGTAATGATACGTCGTCCCCGGACGCACAGGTTCTGTCCAGCTGCGCGCATCCGCGGCGGCCGTGCTGTACTGCAGCGGCTGGCCTCCCGACACGGCACGATAGATGACGAACCATTGCTCTTCATCCGTGGCGACTTGATAATCCCAGGACAGGGTCACGGTGTTGTCCTTATCGTTGTAGACGGCACGCAGGCCTTTCACTTCGTCCCGGCGGCCGGTGTCATAGGGGCGGCCGCTCACGATGCTGGGACAGCGGGCCATCAAGCCGTCGTCGTCGACCGCGGTCACGCGGTACTGGTATTCGGTGCTGCGGCGAACCTTGGTGTCAGTGAACGATGCCGCGGCCGTATCGAGCGTGGCGATCACCTGCCAGTCCTCACCCGCAGCACGACGCTCGAGACGCTGCTCCGCGACATCGTCACTGCCGCTGCGCGCCCACTGCAGCGTGACTGCGCTCTCGCTGACGCGTACATCGGTAAATACCGGCGCATCGGGCGGCAGGATGTCGGGACGCTTCAGCTCGATGATCTCGGAAGGAATGGAATGCATGAATCGCTTGTCGACGGCGACGACCTTGTAATACACTTGTTCCGTCGATGTCTGCAGCGTGATCCGATGCGTGATGACGGTGTCGTGGTATACCTGCGGCGTGAGCTGGGAGAACTCGTGCTCGAGACTGTTGGCCCAGAGCACGCGGTATCCGTCGAGGTCCTCCTCCGTGTTTGGCAGCCAGCTGATGGTCACGAGTCCCGTGGAATCGATGCGCGCGGTGACCCCGCGCGGTGCCGCGGGCGGAAGCGAGTCGATGATCTGCACGAATTTCCGCACGGACTCGCTGCGGTTGCCGGCGGTGTCCACCGCGGTGACCATGTACCATGCCTCGCGGTCATGCGCGTCCGCATCCATGAACATGCGCGTGTCGGGAGAAAGCATGCCCTCGTGCAGCGGCGTGAACGGCGTTGTCGATTTCGGATTCGCCGCGCGCGAGACGACGTATCCCTGCAGGTCGGCGGGACTCTCCGGCTGATCCCACTGGATCACGACGCCGTCGCGTGAGATCAGCTCGGCGCGCGTGATCGTCGGTGCGGCGGGTCCGGATTGATCCACTGCCCAGGCCGTGATTTCCGCGGCGTCGCTGTGCTCCCCGAACGCGTTGATGCCGCGCACACGGTAGCGGTACTGCGTGTAGTTGCCGATGTCCTGCTTGTCCTCAAATGACGGTGTGATGTTCCTTTCGTCGCCCGGTGTCGCGATGATCACATGCGGCCGCTTCGTGAGCAGCTGCCAGCTGCGGCCATCGTCGGACGAACGCTCCACCTGCCATGCTGAGTAGGGAGCGAACGGATTCTGGTCCCATTGCAGGCTGATGCTGCGGTCGCCACTGGTGAATCGCAGGTTTTCCGGAGCGGGATTTCCTTCAATCACCTCCGCTGTCAGCACAATCACGGCGGTGTCGATGACATAGTCCTTCGCCTGCTGTGCGGGCATGACGCGGTAGATCACGCGGTCGCCCGGACGCACATCACTGTCGACGAAACGCAGCGCCATGCCCTCCGCGATCCGCGGATCGGTGTCGGCGAGCATCAGCGCGAATCCGAATCGGTTCTCCGCGTCGCGCACGCCGTTGCGCAGCATCTCGAGATCGTCGTTCGGGTTCTTCGGCGGCGTGACGAAGGTTCCGTGCATGAGCTGCGCCGCGACCGCGAGCGAGATCTGCGTCGTGTCCTGCATGATGCGCCGCTTCCACTCGTCGAGCGTCCACGGACGCAGCGGCTCGGCTGTGAGCATCGTCGCGGAGGTACGATCGATGTCGCCGTCCGCGCCGACGCGGATGCGCTCGATACGGTAGCCGTAGGTGTTGAGGATGTGGAATGCTCCGGGCATATCGGGCGCCCAGCGCAGGACGACGCCCTCGTTCGTGGCCTTCGCGACGAGCATGATGTGTGCGTCATACGGCGAATCCTCGGACGAATCCGCTTCAATGGGTGGATCGAACTGCTGTGCGCGGGCGATTCCCGCGATGCAGAGGAAAACGAACAGAGGCAATGCAAGACGATTCATATCTGCTTTATCCTTGATATCTGATCAGTGATCTTGTTACCAGGTGAACGTGGTGTTCTTGATGGGGGTGATGTTGCTGCCGAACTTGAAGGAGAAGTGCAGCGGATAGGTGTCGTGATTCAGTTTCTTGTACGGCGTTTTCCAAAGCGATTCGAGCGTGTTGTAGAGCGCCGCGCTGTAGTCGCGCTTGGGATCGCCGTCCTCATGGATCGTGGTCCAGGAGATTTTCGGCCCGCCCTGGCTGTAGGGGATCTCGCCGTTCCCGTCGGGATTCTGGTTGTTCGTGTAGATTTTCGTCGTGAAGAATTTCGCGAGCTTGTTCTGGAAGCTCGTGAAGTCGATCGCCGACGCCACACCCTGTGAGTACGCGATGCTCATGGATGAAAGGTAGAAGTTCTGATTCTGTCCGATCGGGAGATTCTGCTGCGGCACGGTGTAGGTACCGGGCGAATATCCGCCTTTCGGATTCGAACCGCCGACGGGGGATGCGGGAGGACTGACCTCGGCATCGGTGAGCGGTTTCTTGATGACACTCTTGCCACCGTAGACCATGGTGAGGCTCTTCGTCTGGTCGCGCCAGTAGTGGTAGTAGGTGGTTTTCCAGTTCTTGAAGGCGGCCTTGAAGTAGGTCGACTTCGTCGTCTGGGCAGTCGCCTTCACCTGCGCGAACGGCTGATAGATCTTGGGGACTGCGAAACTCGTGTGCCAGGCCTTGGATTGTTCGTCCGAGCGGACGACGAAGAACGGACCGATGTTGACGTCCTGCTCGTAGTACAGGCCATCCTTCAGCACTTCGCCCTTGTAGGTGTGGCCGTAGGACTCGTACTGTTCGAGAGGTTCGGGCATCGCGAAGTTGGCGAAGACCCGCACCGAATTCCCGTTGACCTCACTGCTGGATGGCTTGACCGTGCCCGCGTTGATCTTGTCGATCAGCTTGTTGTAGGCGCTCGTGCGGAAATTGAGTTCATACAGTTTCTTGTCGCCGCCCGAGACGAGGTTCGCGAGCAGCTTGTTCTGCGTGATCGCCACGGTGCTCGTCGCCAGCTGCTGTCCTACTCCGAAGCTCTTGTCGCTCCAGCTGCTGTCCTGCGCATTGAAGGAGGAGGTCGTGACCTCCGTCACCTGCACCGCGCCTTCCGTCTGCGTGAGCGTCGTTCCGCCCTTGTTCTGATCGGTGCGGACGTCCGCGAGCGTCGTCTTTGTCGTGGTCGTCTGCAGCTTGTCGAGTCCGCCGCTGCCGCTGACGAGGTTGCTCGTGGTGTTGTTCTGCATCTTCTCGTCGCGTCGGACGATCATCAGCTTGTAGGTGGTACTGTTGTCCAGCTGCGGGATCGGGAAGCGGATCTCCCCGCCGGTGTAGCTGACGGGCGTCTCCAGCACCTTCATGCTGTCCTTGTTGTTCAGCGGCTGGAATTTCGCAAGGTAGCTGCTCGTGAAGCCGGGCCGGTTGTAGGAGAAGAGTTCGTCGGGACTGATGCGCGTGTGGATCACGCCCATCTTCGGCTGGATCTGGTTCTGCAGGAAGAAACGCTGCCGGTCGAGCGGCCAGGAATACTGCACCTGCTCGGGCGGGAGGTAGTTCGGCGCCGTGCCCGTGCGAAAAGTCACGCTGTCGCGCTCCTTGATCTGCGTGCCGGGCACGCCGTTCTTCGCATGCTGCGAATAGAGCGACGGCACGAACTGCCCGTTTTTCTTTTCCCATGCCGACGCCGCGACGAGGCTCTTGAAGTACGTGTTCGAACGGAGCTGGGCTTTCGGCACCATGACCGCGGATACGCCGCCTTCCTGGATCGCCCAGATGCCGTCGACCTTCTGCCTGGTGTCCTTCCGCTCGATGCGGAAGTCGTCGATCTTGATCTTGAAGACGCGCGTGGCGGGGTCGCCGTTCGGCGTGGTGATCGGAAGCTCGAATTCCTTGTGCACCGGGAAGGTGAAGGAGGCCTGCGGGATCGTGTACACGTCCGCGATCTCCTTGCCGTCGGGTCGGAACTCCGAGACGAGCTTGATGTTGTCGAGCGGATTGGTCTGCGGCAGCTTGCACTGCTCGCCGACTTCGAATTCGAAGCTGACCGATCCGCTGATCAGTCCGCCGAGGATGGAGTACGATCCGTAGATCACGCCGCCGAGCCAGGTGGGATTCGGCAGCTGCGCCTTGACCGCGGCGCCGGCGTCCACGCCGAGGATTTCGAAGTCCCCGGAGATGATCGCGAGATCCACCGAGATGCCGATCGCACCGCTGAGGTAGGCGTAGGCCTGCGCCTGGCAGTACCAGCCGTCGAGCCCGACGATCTCGTCGGTATTGCTGCATTTGAGATCGCCGTAGTTCATCACCGAGGCGTCGAAGCCGTAGCCCGCTTCGAGCGAGGCGTAGAACGGACCGAAGGTGAATTTCTGCTTCGGGATTCCCGACCATACGCCGAGCGCCGCGCCGCCGAAGTTCGCTGCCATGTCGACCGCGCTCTGGCGGTTGTTGGAGGAGAACTTCGTTTTCAGCGAGGGACTCAGATGGCTCATGATCTGCTGCGGAATGTCGGCGATCTTGTCGATTGTCGTGCCTACCTCGAAGTAGGAATTCGCGGTGAAGACGCCGAGCAGTTCCAGGTTGATGCGCTGGGTGGGACGGCCCATCCAGAGATACCACTCGTCGGGACTGGCGAAGAGCACGACGTTTCCGCCGCCGGTGATCACGTCGTAGACATTGAAGCGGATGTCGAGATTTCCGGTGAATTCCTTGTTCACATTGTCATAGAAAAACATCACGCCGCCGTATATCGAGGGATCGCTGCGGTCGTAGATGCTCGTGAGCATGTAGCCCTGGCCGTTGAGGAAGATGCTGGCCAGTCCGCCGTTGACGAAGGATGCGCCCAGTTCGACGTCGGCGTTGAACAGCTGGTCGGCAGGCGTCGCGACGACGAGCCCCGCCTTCAATCCCCATTCGCCCTGATCCGACGGGGTGAACGTCATGCCGGAATTCGTCACGCCGATCTGGTTGGAGGCGCTGTTCTCGTTCTGGCCGTCCGCGATCGTCAGCGGCGAAGCGGGCATCTGCGCGGTCATGTTGTACCATGCGCCTACACCCATGCCGCGGATGACCAGTGCGCCGCCGAGCGGAATGCCGCCCGGGATGATGGCTTTCGCGTCGGCGTACCAGTACCGGTAACCCGTATTCGGCCCCGTCGGTTTCGAGCCGAACATCGCGGTGGCGTTGATCTCGACCATCTCGAGAAACTGGGCCTGCACCGTGCCGAAGAATCCGTTGCCGTAAACGTTGTGGTCGCGGTAGAAGATGATCGTGCCGTCGATGCTGACCGCCGCGCCGAGCTGCGCGTTGAGCGTGATGTCGTCGAGGTAGGCGTCGGCGAAGCCGGCCTGCTTCGTCGCGAGGTTGTAATTGCCGAGCACGGTGAAATGCGTCTCGCCGCTGATCCCGCTCGCGCCTGCGCCTTCGCCCATCAGGTTGAAGGCCATGCCGAACTGGAATCCAAGCTCCATCGGCGCACCCATATGCACCACCGGTGTCACGCCGGTCAGCGAGATCGGGAATCCCGCGATGCCGTGCTGCGGGGAGGCGAGCGCGATCTGTCCCAGCTCGAAATACGGCGCCGAGGTCATGAGCTTGAGTTTCGAGAATTCAAGACCCGTAAGGTTGATTAGGGGTATCGTGCCCACGGTTTTCTGGAAGCCGAGCATGCCGTTCAGCTCGATGTACGCCTCGAAGCCGCTGCTGTTCGCCGTGATCTGGAAAATCGAGGTCGGGTCGATCGTCAGTGTCAGCGCCCACATCGGCACATCGATATCGGCCTTGGGGATCACGCTGCACGTGTAGCTGAGTCCGCTGTCCGATTTCGTCAGCAGCATGCTGTAGTCGAGCGGCTGCGTGCTGATGGGAATCCGCAGCTTGCCGCTCAGCGATCCATGCTTGTACGAACTGTTGGTGATCTGCACGTCGATGTGGTCGAGACTCGCGCCCCACGATGCGACGTTCAGGCCGGGATAGGACACGACATCATCAGCCTGCATTCCCGCCGTGAAACCGGTGTTGTCGACCAGCATATCGCTGATGTTCAGCGTGACGGGATTCTGTCCGGTCTTGAACTGCTGCGGCAGCGTCACCGTAGCGGAGGGCATGTAGAAGCCGTGCCAGCTGAGGCTGTCCTTGCTCGGTCCCTGGTAATCGTCGGGGAAATGCATCGCCGGGGGATTCCTGTCGTCGGCGAAGTCGATGTACATCGACGGCACGCTGATCGCGAAATCCGGCAGCGCGGCCGCGGCAAAGGTGGAAGAGCTGCTCAGCTGCACGAGCCAGTTCATCACGTCGTTTTTCTGGATGTCGGTGATGAGGTTCAGCTTCACGGTCTGTCCGTTGTCGGGTACGGGCACCAGCGCCGAGCGCGCGAAGCCCACCTCGCCGTGTACGTGCAGTTTCTTGAATCCCGAGCAGTCGATCTCGGCCCAGGTGCCCTGGCCGCTGTTTTCCTTCAACAGCTGCAGGCTCCACGTGCCGCCCCCCGGATTGTAGCCGAAGTCGTCGATCAGGTACATGTGCACGGGAGTGTTGCCCGCGCCCACGCCGCCCGGATGCATGCAGATGCCGTTGACACCGAAGCCGAGCTTCCCGTTGGGACCGAGGAAGGGCAGCGGCAGCTGGCACACGGCGTTGAACTGCGCGCCGTCGGGATTGAACACCGCGCCGATCAGCGAGACGACGAGCTGATGGCCCGTGGTGGGAATCGTGTTGTCGATCCCGATGGGGAGGTACACCGGCTCGAGTCCGGTGAATGCGCTCACCATCCTTCCTGCCTGACCCATCCAGGTCTGGACGTCCTGCATGGTCTGCGGATTCATGCCGATCCGCTGCGCCATGTTGTTGGCCTGGGGAATGGAGATCGGCGCCTGCAGTTCCGCCTGCACGCCCGGATCGAGCACCTGCTTGAGCGTGTTGACCCGGATGCCGGTGAACTGCACGCGGATGCGCGATTTCAGGTAGGGCACCTGCACGAGTCCCTTGCCGGCGAGCGCGCTGGGACTCGGATTCGTCAGCTCGGTGAGTTCCATCGTGAAGAGTCCGACCGTGACGCTGTCGCCCACCTGGATGATGCCGGGGAACAGCGTCATCTCCGACGGCGCCTGGGTGATGCAGGGAGCAGAGCATTCACCCGCCCCTGCATTCTGCTGCTGCACAACGGCGTTGCCGGTCTGCTCCCCGCCCTTGGTCTTGCCGCCGAAGGTGAACGTGCCGATCTCGCTTTTCCCCTCGTTGCGCGCTGCCGGAACACCCGACGCGGAAGTCGCGACGTCGAGCGCCTGCACCTGCCAGGCCCAGCCCACCGCCGAGGGATAGGCGGTGAACGGCTTCTCCGTCGGGGAATACATGTACGTCGTCGAAGGGACGCGCTTGTCGATCAGCACTTCGGGATTGCTCTCGATCGCCTGCCGCGGCGTCTGCCCGTCGAACATCGGCACGATACGCACGCGGTACTGCACGCGCATCGACATGGGAAGCGGCGCCACGGGCGTCCACTGGAACACGGGGATCGTGCCGACGGGAAGCACCTGTCCGGCATACGGCGCGATGAGCTGCGGGGGATCGGGGATGATGATGTCGAACGGCGTGCAGACGGGACTCATCACGGTGAGTTCCGTCACGCCGTCGGCGGCGAGGAGCCGCACGCAGAATTCATAACTGCCTTCCGGCAGCGCATCCGTGGTCACCGCGATGGTGCGCAGCGACTGGTTCACTTCCAGCGCGTCCTGTCGGATGATATCCGGACCCGATAGCGTGATGGTCTGTCCGGGCATCAGCGTGAAGCGCGGCATGGAGGGAGAATCGTCTCTCGTCCGCGCGACGACGGCATCGGAGCTCAGGTCGCGGATGACGATCGAGATGATCGTGTTCTCATGCCGGTCGCGCGAGGCGTTGGTGATCGTCAGGCGCACGACGGAAGGATCGCGCCGCCACTCGGTGAGTGCCGTCGGAGTGGGACGGCGCACCATGGCGTTCATCGTGATCTGCGCCGAGGATTCCGCGGCGGTGAGCGTGAGGGATGTCAGTATCAGAACGGAAAACAGTATGCGGTTCATTGTATGGTTCACCTTCATCATGATTAAAAACCCGCGGAGTACTGAAGGCTGCCGTACCACTCATCGAATGATGGGCGGTCAGGCTGCCCGTAGCTGTAGCTGTTGTTGGAGAGCGAAAGCGACAGCATGCCGTAGTTCTCGAACGAGTACCCGAGCATGATCCGTCCGCTGAACTGGCCGTCGGTGCCGGTTTCGCCCGTGACGATGTTGTAGCCGCCCGTGAGGGAAACTGAGAGTGCATTGTCGAGGAAATTGCGTCCCACGGTTTCGCTGAAACTGAGGATATCAGTATCCGAATAGGAGGATGTCATCCCGTTCCAGGTCACGCCCGTCGTGAGGTTGAACGTGGACGGCATGCTCAGGCTGTGCGTCAGCGAAGCCGCGCGGGCGCTGTTCTCGTTCCCTTCCGTGGTGACCGGATTGCCGTCGGTTGCCGATTGAAGCATGAAGCTGGCGTTGAGCGAGTTCGTGCCACCGAGTCCTTCGAATGTGCAGGTCGGGGAGAGGTAGACCGATTGCGTGAGATGATCCACCCGCAGCGAATCCTTCGTGTGCGTCGACCGCATGCCGTAATTGCTGTAGTTCGCCGCGATGCCGAATTGCTCGTTCACCTGCCAGTTGCCAGTGAACGAACCGATCAATCGCGTGGTGCGCGCGAGACGGTTGCCGCGGAGATTGTTGAACATCATCCCCAGCGACGCGCGCAGGTTGATCCGTTCCTCGGTGAGGCGGAGAGCTGGTGCGACGGTGAATTCGAAGATGTCGTTCGGCATCTGCACGTACCCGAGGGTGTAGTAACCGGGACCAACCCAGCGGGAATTCAGTCCGATCTGCCACTGCTGCGCGGGGATGATGAGGATGTTGAGTTTCGCCGCGCCGTCCACCTGCGCGGTGTAGCCTTCGCGGCTGCGCAGGCGCAGGTCGTTGATCGTGTGCGAGAGCGCCACTTCGCCCGTAGCGCGCACCACGTCGCCGAAAGGCACGCCGAACGCGAGCGAACCCGTTACGTTCTCTCGCGCGGCCGGCGGCAGTTCCGCGGCTCCGGGACGCATAGACGAGGTGTCGTCCTGCGCATGCATCGCATTGAGATGGACGAAGAATTCGCCCTCCTTGCCGTAGCCCACTTTCGCGGCTGAAACCATGCGTCGGTAATCACCGATGAAACCGCTCGCGGTATCCGGCGCGAGCGCCTGCCGCGACCGGCCGTATAGTGCCGACACCTTCCAGGCTCCGGGTGACATCTCCACGCCGCCGCCGAGCAGGCGCTCGTCGCCGAATGTGAGATCCGAGATCCTGCTCGAGAAATATCCTCCGTGCAGACGCAGCCAGCCCCCGATGAGCGGACTGACGCCGAACTGGTTGAACGGCTGATGGTAGCCGGAGGACTGCGTGGAGACATACGCCTCGAAGGGCAGGTCGATCTGATCGAACAGCGTCACCGTCGTGCGCAGCACCGCGCGCGACACGTGCTGATCGGAACGCGGCGTCCACTGCGGATCGGCGCTGGAGGAGGAGTACAGTTCGGTGGAAAGTCCGACCGAGCCGCTCACGCGGATGGGTTGTGTCTGCGAGACCGCCGTGAGCGTGAGCGCGAGCAGCGCCAGGAGGCACAGGACCAGCACCCACGAGAGGAAGCGGAGCTGCTCCCGCACGTATCGCTCGCGGAGCGGACTGGAATCATTCTGTCTCATCGAGCCGGTGCCTCGCTTCCGCGGCGCAGGGTGTCGCCTGCGGGCGCGATGCCTCTGTGTCGGTAATCGATGATCTGTATGTGTGATGGACGCACGGATTTGCTCCGGATTGAGTTGTACATCTGCAAGTGATTTGCGTTCGTGTAAGTGACAGTACAAAGCTAGCCCGCGGGCAAGGCAGCGGACAACTGGACATCTGTGCGGTTTTTCCGGGCTGTGCGCATATCATCCGGATACCGGGAGGGGATTTGTACAGGAATGGACAGGTCCCTAAAAAAAGAGACGCCGCTCCGAAACGGGCGGCGTCGCGTGAATCGATGCGGCGAACTTCAGGCGTTGTCGATGGCCTTCCGCTGCCTCATCACCTTCGCCACCGCTTCGGCGCGCGAGGTGACATGCAGCTTTTCGTAGATGTTGTGCAGATGGAAACGGACGGTGTGCACGCTGACGAAGAGCTTCTCGGCGATGGTCTTGTAGCTGTGGCCGTCGACGAGGGATTCGAGCACTTCCACCTCGCGTGAGGAGAGCGCGGAAAAATCCTGCGCGGGCTCCGGCTTCTGGAAGAATGTCAGCACCCGGCGTGCGATTTCTCCGGACATCGGTGCTCCTCCGGCATGGGCGTCGCTGATGGCCTGCAGTACCTTGACCGTCTGCGATTTCTTGAGGATATACCCTACCGCGCCCGCGCGCAGCGATTCGAAGATCTTGTCATCGTCGCTGTACACCGTCTGCATGACGAACTGCACGTCGGGCCACATCCCCTTGAGCGTACGGACGCATTCGATACCCGAGCTGCCGGGAAGTCCGATGTCCATCAGCACGACGTCGGGGAGGTTCTCACCGAGATGCTCGACCGCTTCGCCGCAGCTGCGGAAAGTGCCGACGCACACGTATCCCTCCGTGTAGTCGAGCATCCAGTTGAGTCCCTTGCGGATGTCCTCATCGTCGTCGACGATCGCGACCTTGATGATGTCGTCATTTCGTTTGGCTTCCATATCCATAATCTATCTCCGTGCTCGAATGCGGTCAACTGTACACATGTACAGTTCTCCTGAAATGTACGATTCTGCTATTCCTGCATCGGGATTTCGGCGGTGATCGCCGTCCCCGCACCCGGCGCCGAGCTGATCGACAGCCTGCCGCCGGCCTTCGCGACGCGGCTGCGCATGTTGACCAGTCCGTTGATCCGCGAAAGATTTTCTTCGTCGAAACCCCGCCCGTTGTCGCGAATCGTCAGCTGCAGCGTTTCGCCCGCGGTATCCATTTCGATCACGAGTTCGCCTGCATCGCTGTGCCGTACGGCGTTATTGACGGCCTCCTTCGCGACCAGGAGCACGCAGCGCGAGAGATCCGAGCTGGTGTGCAGGCTTCGGAGGGACTCGTCCGCTTCGATGCGGACGGTCATGTCGCGGGATTCGCACAGATCGTTGGAAAACACGGTGATGCGGTCGATCAGCCGCGAGAGCGAATCGTTCCGCGGATCGATGGACCAGACTACATCGCTCATGCCGTCGACAAGTTCGCGCGAAATCGCGCCAACGCGGTCCATCGCTTCACGGAGATCCGCGGCGACGCCGCCGTTTCCGATTTCGCGCAGACCGAAGAGCTGCCGCTGCATGACCTCGGTCATCAATGCGATGCGCGTCAGTCCCGATCCGATATCGTCATGCAGATCCGCCGCGATGCGCGCGCGGATGCGTTCGATCTCGAGCAGACGCCGCACGCGGCTCCTGATGACGAAAGCGAGGATGCCACCGATGGCCGCGACCGTGAGAAGGATGAACCACCAGCTCTGCCAGAAGGGCGGGTGCACGACGAGTCGCAGTCGTGCGGGGACGATGCTCGCGACCTGCTCGCTGTTCACCGCGCGCAGCAGCAGTGTGTACGTCCCGGGACGCAATCCCGCGAGCGAGATGCTTCGCTCGCGCGATGGCGCGCTCCACGCCGTGTCGATGCCGGAGAGCATGTACTGGTAACGGATGTCCCGCGGCCGCCGCAGCCGCACCGTCGCGAATTCGACGCGGCAGCTCCGGTCCGTCGAACCGAGGTCCACCTCCGACTGCACCGGGTCGGGACGCCCGTTCACCTGAAGGCCGGTGATGAAAATCGCCGGGGGGACGGTATCGCGCGAACTCGTCGGGACGTCGAACAGCGTCAGGCCGAAGCGCGTGGCGAGCCAGAGCATCCCGTCTTCGCGCACTCCACAATCCCAGACCGGACTGTCCGATAATTCCTGCGTCCAGCGGAAGGACATTCTTCCCTCGGGCGCATAGGCCATGCCGACCAGCGTGCCCATCCAGATGGTGCCGTCGGGACCCTGCGCGAAACTGTAAATGCTGTTGTCGAGGAGTCCGTCGGCTTTCGAGAATCGCCGCACGGCGTGGCCGTCCAGCACCGTCAGGCCGTGTGGAATCGTACCGATCCACATGCGCCCTTTCCTGTCCATCAGCATGCCGCGGACGCTGATGCCCTGCAGCTCCTTGATCGTGCGCACCGGCCGCGACAGGTCGTTGCCGTCGATCACGTACATCCCGGTGTTGTAACCCGCGATCCAGATTTTCCCATGAGTGTCCTCATACATCGTGCGGACGTCATGCGGCAGCCCCCTGTACAGGCGAAGCAAGCGGAAAGGCGTGCGGCCCTCCACGACAGCGACGAGGCCCTGCTTGATGCTGCACCAGAGCCGTCCCTTGCGGTCGACGCACATCGTGAAGGAATCGGGAGGCGGGATCGAATCCCGCCCGCGGAAGACATCCGAGACGCGAAGCTGCGAACGGCGTCCCGGTGCACCCGCGATCTCGAAACGCACGATGGCGCCGGATAGAAAGGCCGCGTAGAGCCCGTTATCCGGACCGACCGCGCAGCGGAAAGGGAAACCTCCGGGCCAGTCCCGCGCGGGTGTGTGCAGATGCCGCTGCCAGTTCATCGGCCCCGCTTCCCAGAATTCCCACAGTCCGTCTTCGGCGCTCAGCCAGAGATGTCCGCGTTTGTCGAGCGCGCCGAGACCGGTGACGGTCATATCCGGAAACATCACGACGTGCCAATCCTCGAGCCGCACAATCCCCTTGCCCTCGGTGCCGAGCCAGAGGTTGCGCTCGCTGTCGAAGAAGACATTGTTCAGCGATGTGACCGGGAGGCCGTTGGACTGCCGGTACCGGACGGCGGTCGAGGATTCCAGCTTGCCGGAAGGGAAATGGAACAGTCCGCTGTCACTGGCGATCCAGAGTGCGCCGTGATTGTCGGCTGTCAGCGCGTAGGGCTGTACGCGGCCGAAGTGATGCCTGCGGTGAAACACGCCTTCATGAAACTGGACGACGCTGCTGTCGCGGGTGCACACGTAGACGTTGCCGTTCCTGTCGGATGTCATGAAGTTGGCGCCCCGGTACATGCCGCGCACGCTGTCGATGGCGATGCAGCGCCGTTCGGCCGGGTCGTAGCGGAACACCCCCCGGTCGCTGAGCATCCAGAGCAGTCCGTCCGGGGTCGCCGTGACACGGATGATCGTGCCGACCTGCCGGGGCAGACGGACAGGCAGCAGCAGGTCCTTCCGAACGGATCGCAGGCCGCCGGCGGCCGCGACCCAGACCGAACCGCGCGCCGAAACCGCAACATCGGAGGTCCAGGTCTGCGTGGCGCCCGAATCCTGGAACGCCTGCATTCCCCGTTTTCCGATATGCAGCAGCCCGCGCGCCGTGGCGATCCACATCGCTTCGTTGTCGCGCGGGTCCCGCGCCATGCCGTTGATGAATCCGGATGGAATGCCGTCTTCGACAGTGTAGCTGCGGAAGGATATTCCGTCGAAGACGCTGACACCCGCTCCGGTGCCGATCCACAGCCGGCCCCGCCCGTCCTGCGCGAGGCTCGTGATACTGTTGGAAACCAGTCCGTCGCGCGCCGACAGGACGTGGAACGGCAGGATCTGCGCCTGCGTCCGCCCCGGAGCGAGGCAGAGTACGAAAATCAGGATAACCGCTGTCTGGATTCCTCGTGTGAGGGATCGCGTGCGTGCGTGCATGCGCGTCATATTCCGTTGCATCGTGGGAAGCGGGAAATATACGTCCTGTGCGACATTTCCCAAATGGGTGTTACGCCGCGGCGCGGGAAAGGAACGGCATCCGCTCCGCCGCGCAAGCGCATTATCCGGCCCTGGGCAGTATATTTCCGGCATGAAAATCGTACTCCCCGTCGTGACGCTGAAACACGGGCGCGAGGATTCCGTCCTGCGCCGTCACCCCTGGATTTTTTCGGGCGCGATCCAGGAGATCGCGGGTGATCCGGCATCCGGTGACATCGTGCGCGTCTGCGATGACCGAGGACGTGCCCTGGGTCTCGCCGCCTGGTCACCGGAGTCGCAGATCCGTGCGCGGATGTGGACCTTCGATGCGGATGAAGTGATCGACGCCGCGTTCTTCCGCCGCCGCATCGACGCGGCCGTCGCGCTGCGTGCGATGCTGTTCACCGACATGCAGACCGAGGACGCGAAGACCGACGCATATCGGGTGCTGGCATCCGAAGCCGACATGCTGCCCGGTGTGATCGTGGACCGCTACGGTGAATTGCTCGTGTGCCAGTTCCTCTCCGCGGGAGCGGAGCGCTGGCGCGGAACGATCGTCGACCTGCTGGCCGAACGCTTCCCGTCCTGCCGCTTTTTCGAACGTTCCGACGGAGATGCGCGGGAGAAGGAGGGATTGCCCCGGCGG
>CAZWNO010000024.1:3561-7653 GCA_964635845.1 uncultured Chromatiales bacterium | reverse complement strand
GAGCCGGAAATCCCCTGTATCGTCTTCGAGCACGGTCTGCGCTTTCTGGTGGATGCGGCATCCGGTCACAAGACAGGGTTTTACCTCGACCAGCGCGACAACCGCGTGCTGCTCGGACGCCACGCGCGAGGCGCCGAGGTGCTGAACTGCTTCTCCTACACCGGCGGCTTCGCCTTGCACGCGCTTGCGGGAGGCGCCGCCCGCGTCACCGATGTGGACGTGTCGGCCGAAGCGCTGGCGCTGGCGCAGCGGAACGTCGCGCTCAATGGATTCGATGCGTCCCGTTACGGACAGGAGGAGGCCGACGTCTTTCATTTCCTCCGCCGCTGCCGTGACGAAGGCCGGCAGTTCGATGTGATCGTGCTCGATCCCCCGAAGTTCGCGGCGTCGAAAGCGCAGGTCGACCGGGCCTCGCGCGGGTACAAAGACATCAACCTGCTGGCGATGAAACTGTTGCGGCCGGGAGGATTGCTGTTCACGTTTTCCTGCAGCGGACATATCCCGCTTCCGCTGTTCCAGAAAATCGTCGCCGATGCCGCGGTCGATGCGAAACGCGACGCGCGCATCCTCCACGTCATGACACAGGCATCCGATCACCCCGTCTCCCTCGCCGTCCCGGAATCCTGGTATCTCAAGGGTCTCGTCTGCCGGGTGGAGTGAGGCAGCCGCTCGAATTCCGATATGCCGAAATACCGGGTACGCCTACGTCGTTCAGAGCGCGCGGACTTCCCCGGTCACCACCGGATCGACGCGGTATCCCTCGATCATCCGGGGTATGCTTTCAAGCGTCTCCGCGCGGCCGTTTTCGAGGAAGACCTTGATGCAGGGCGAATCGTCGCAGAGGCCGATGCCCGTGCCGACAACGCCAGGTGTGCTCATGAGCACGTCAGAGTACGAGGCGAGCACGTCTTCAATTGGGCGGGTCTGTTCGTTCATGACGCTGCTGCAGGAAACAAGGTGGAGAAAAAGAAGGGAGAGCGCAGCGCTCTCCCTTCCAAAGAGTGTGCGGCGGAAATCACTTGCCATCGATCGTGCAGTTGAGAGCGCTCAGCACATTGCCGATATCGTTGCAGAATGTCGTGCGTCCTCCGCCTGCGAAGAGCAGGCCGACGGGGGTATTCGCACCATCGTTGTCCAGCACGACGAGCGAACCCGAATCGCCGGCCTTGCTGAACGCGCCGCCCTTGACAGCTTCCACGGCGAATTGCTCGACGAAGCGTGCCACGCCGCCATAATACTGCACGCTCACGGTCACGTCGACCGCGATGATCTTTCCCCGCGTCTGGCCGGTCGTGCGTCCGTATTTCAGCACCGTCGCGTTGAGCGCCGGCGTGCCGGTGAGATGATTCGGAGTGCCGTATCCGTTCAATGGGGTCGCGTTGCCGACCATGAGAACATTACCATCCTCGCGGATGGACGCCAGCGCTGCATCCACCTTGTTGTTCGCATTAGGACTCATCACGATAGGCACGTAAGACGCCAAGTCAGCGATCACATCGGTAGAAGGGGCGCTGCATTGCGGGGATTGGTCATACAGGCCGGGCTGAAGGATATCCGAACCTGGCGAGGCCTGGTTTTCCAGCGCGAGGACGTGGTTGTTGCTGAGGACGTATTTCCCGCCGTCCTTGATCACCGTGCATCCAAGTGTCCCGGCGGAACATTCCTCTTCATTCCCGATCGAGATACCGATGGGAACCGGGCGCGCGAAATGCGCCTTGGGATCAATGCCTCCGCCAGGTTTGGGCGGTTTGGCCGGTTTGACCTGCGGCTTTGCCTGGTAGGCGACGATCCGTCCGGTGACGCGTTCGACGACAGGGACGCCGTCGAGCTGCGAGGGAACGAAGCGCTCGCCGAGTGCGCGGGCAGTGAACACGATGACCGCGGGACGGCTGTCGTCGGCGAGACCGACTCCGACTCCCACGATGTCCTTTTCTTCCATCAGTCTAGCGACATGGCGCTCCTTGGCCGCCTTCGCGCGCTCGAGACCTGGCTGATCCTGCTGTTTTGACAGCGTCGTCGTTCCGGGCGATGTGATGGGTTCCTGGGACTGCTCGCCGCAGCCCGCGAAGATCAGGAGCAGCGCTGCCGTCATGCCCAGCAGAAAATGCCTGTAAATATTCATGGGACCTCCTGTCTCATCGTGACGAGAGTATGTGAAAAACCACATGGAAACGCGTCGGCTTCACGGATGCCTGCGAACCGAAGAGCGCACCAGAAGATGTGAATGATACGAAAGACAATTTCACCCTTGCTTTCGTAAATGTCAATAAAAATCGAGGAGAGCTTGCGCTCTCCTCGATCCACACACACAAGAGAGAGGAGGTGCTTCGATTATTTACCGTCTACTACAACATTGAAGCGAGTGAGAATGGGTCCGATGGGATTCGCATAGGTGATCGATCCCGCGCGGGCGAAGAGCAGTCCGACAGGCTGAGCGCCAGTGTTATCCGTCACGATCAGCGAACCGGAGTCGCCGGTGTCGCAGAACAGCGCGTTCTTCCGCGCCGGCTCGATCGCGATCTGATCGACGAAGCGCGCGGTGCCGTAGCCGTAGTTGAGACCGAGAGTGACATTGATGGCGGAGATCTTTCCTCTCGTCAATCCCGTCGTGCGGCCGTATTTCTGCACAGCCATACCGACCGTCGGCATGGCGGGAGTGGACGAGGGAATGCCGTATCCGTCGAGGGGAGTGCTGTTGCCCAGGTTGGCGGGAGTCGTCGCGATCAACGCGGCATCCATCAGGTTGCTCGCCGTGGAGAGATGGACGATTGGTTCGAGCACGCTGAAGGTCCCGACCACATCGGTCAGATTCTGCGCGCATCCGGCATCGGAGGATGCGGGCTGCACGATCTGCTCGCCTGGAACCGCCGCGTTGAGACGTCCCCACACATGATTGCAGGAGATCGCATAATAGTTGTCGCCATTGCGGACGCGCAATCCAATGGTCCCGCCTCCACAGATGGTCATAATTCCGCTGGAGATGCCGATCGATACCGGGCGGGGATGCCTCGCGCTGGGCAAGGGAATCGTCGACGAGGCCTGCGAGGCCGGCTTCTTCCCGTTCGAACCCGAATTGCCGCCACCCTTGAAACCCAGGGGCTCCACATCACCGACGACGCGCTCGATGACGGGGATGCCTTCGAGATCCGCCGGAATGACGGTTTTCCCGAGTTCGTGCTTCGTGAATACGATCACGGCGGGATTTCCATCTTCCGTCATGCCTGTACCGGTTCCGATGACGCCATGTTTTTCCATGAAACGTTCGGTATTGCGGTTCTGCACCTCCATCGCGCGCTGTACACCGGGATTGTCCTTGCTCAGCGTGTTGAGGCTCGTCGCTTCGCCGCGTACCTGCGGACTCAGCGGCTGTTCGGTCTGGTCGCTGCAGCCGGTGATTCCAAGCAGCACCACCGCGAGTGCGGCGACCACAACCTGTCGTGTCCATGTTCCTGTCAACTTCCGTGTCATACTTCCTCCTGGGACTTCCGTTCTTCTGAAAGGTTCGACAAATGGCCTTCCGATCTTCCGGAGCATGAAGCTCTGAAGGGCAATTTATCGGGCGTACCTTTCAGCGGACTGAATTCTCCCTTACAGACCCCTTAAATCTGCATTACAGATCTGTAAGGTTGACCGCATACGGAGGTGGTGCTTTCTAATGCATTGAAAATAAATGATATACAGGATAGGATTTTCGACATGCTCGATTATCAGCAGAGTACACGAACCCGTTTTCGAGGATAAAAACGGTGAGCTTTCACGAAGAATACCGGTACCACCGGTTTCCGATTCGGGAATTCGACGGTTATCCAACGGCGAGAGGAAGCTCATCCTGCGCTGATCGACGGGACGGCAGTGTTTTTCCGGAGAGGCGGGTTCCCTATTTTATTGCGATACCCAGATGCGAATCCGATGGCTCATACCACTCCTTGCACTCTGCGCGATACCCCGACCGGTTGCGGCGCAGCACCCCGATCCGCCCTTGTGGTCGCGTGGAATCGTCTGGTACCTGATCATGCCGGATCGATTCCGCAACGGCGACCCGAAGAACGATCCGCACGCGGAATACATCTTCGATGAGGCCCGTCTGGAGTG
>CAZWNO010000024.1:1277-3551 GCA_964635845.1 uncultured Chromatiales bacterium | reverse complement strand
CGATCGAGGAACGGATGCTGCACGACGGCTTCTATCCCGGAGCGCAGCTGCGCCAGTACGGAGGGGATATCGACGGATTGATCGCAGGTCTCGATTACCTGCAGGATCTCGGAGTTCAGGGTCTGGTTCTCGCGCCGATGTTCGAGGCGCGTTCGGCGCATAAGTTCGACGTCAGCTCGTTTCATCACATCGATCGGTTTTTCGGTCCGCTTGCCACCGTCGACACCGCTTTTCTCAATCGGGAAGTGCCCCACGATCCACTCTCCTGGTATATGACCTCCGCGGACCGGCGCTTTTTCGATTTCGTCGCCGAAGCGCACCGGCACGGGATCCGTGTGCTCATGATGGCACAATTCGCTCATGTGGGGGTTCATTTCTGGGCGTTCCAGGATCTCCTGAAGAAGCAGGAGCAATCGGCCTACGCGGACTGGTTCTCCGTTCAGCAATGGGATCGGCCTGAGACTCCATACAAATCTGAATTCCAGTACGAGCGCATGTGGGGCATCGACGCGTTTCCCAGACTCCGGCAGGATACGCTCGGTCTCGTCGCCGGCCCGAGGAACTACGTCCTTGCCGCGACCAAACGCTGGATGGATCCCAACGGCGACGGCGATCCCTCCGATGGGATAGACGGCTGGTGCATCGACCTTGCGCAGGAATTTCCGGATGCGTTCTGGCGGCAATGGACGGCGTGGTGCAGGAGCATCAATCCCGAGGCCTTGCTCGTCAACCTCGGTGCGGGAGCGGGTCACACGAGCGCTCCCTTCGACGTGGACCAGCCGCGTCTTTTTGGAAAAGCCGTGAGCGATTTTCTGCTCAGCAGGCTCAGCTCGAGCACGGTGTTCGACAGCCGCCTGATGCATCACCGAAGCAGGACGACCCTGCAGGGAAGCGACGCACTCTGGAACATGATCGACTGCCATGAAACGGACAGGATAGCCTCGATGTGCGTCAACGACACCCTGCCGTTCGACCGCGTCAATTCGCTCCGTGTCAATTCTGCCTACCAGGTGCGACCGCCGGATGAAGCGGAACGCGACCTTCAGCGCGTGCTGATCGCCCTGCAGTTCACCCTGCCGGGATCCCCCGTCATCTATTACGGCGATGAAGCGGGTATGTGGGGAGGCGACGATCCGGACAACCGCAAACCGATGCTCTGGCCGGAGATGGAGTTTGCCGACGAGGTCGCATACGAGGTCAACGGGGACCCGAAGCCGTATCCGCTGCGTTTCGACAGCAGTATGCATGCTTACTATAAAGCGTTGATTCATCTCCGGCAGGAATGGACCGCATTGCGCAGCGGAGCAACACAGACCCTTCTGCTCGATGATTTCTCCTCTCTGTTCGCCTTCGTGCGGACAGCGGGCGCGGAGAAGGTTTTCGTCGTCGTCAATGCGAGTGATAATCCCCAGCCCTGCGTGCTTCCGTACCTGGAGCTGCCTGAAGGCAGCCGCCTCGACGATCCCTTCCACGGAGTCTCGTTCTACACGCGGCGCGATGCGGTCTCCTTCGTGATTCCCGCCCGTACGGCATCCATTCTCATTCCCGCACAGTGACAGGGGCACCCGTACCGGATTTCCGGTACCCGGCGGTCGCGGTGATGGAATTGGATATTGCTTACGCGCGTACTATCTTATATTCTATTTCATAATCAGAATTATCCATCAGCAAAGATCATCGGAATGAATAAGGGCAGTATCGTACAGGTCATCGGACCCGTGGTTGATGTGGACTTCTCGGGAGCGCAGCTTCCGGACATCTATACCGCGCTGAGAATCCCGCGGAAAGATGTCCAGGGAAACGAGGACACGCTTGTCGTGGAAATTCAGCAGCATCTCGGCGACAACCGGGTTCGCTGCGTCGCGATGGACTCCACCGACGGTCTGGTCCGCGGTATGGAAGTGCTCGATACGGGAGAACAGATCAAGGTTCCGGTCGGTCCCGCGACCCTGGGTCGGCTGATCAACGTCATCGGTGATCCGATCGACAACAAAGGTCCGATCGTCACCGACACCCATTTCCCGATTCATCGTCACGCGCCGGATTTCGATGACCTGTCGACGCAGAGGGAAATGTTCGAGACCGGCATCAAGGTGATCGACCTGCTCGAGCCATATACAAAGGGAGGAAAGACAGGCCTTTTCGGCGGCGCAGGCGTGGGCAAGACGGTCATCATTCAGGAACTGATCAATAACATCGCCATGCACCACGGCGGCTATTCCGTCTTCGGCGGCGTCGGCGAGCGCACCCGCGAGGGGAACGATCTGTATCGCG
>CAZWNO010000024.1:0-1267 GCA_964635845.1 uncultured Chromatiales bacterium | reverse complement strand
TCATCGACAAAACCACGCTGGTCTTCGGTCAGATGAACGAACCGCCCGGCGCCCGTCAGCGCGTGGCCCTGACCGCACTCACGATGGCCGAGTACTTCCGCGACATGGAGGGAAAGGACGTCCTGCTCTTCATCGACAATATTTTCCGCTTCACCCAGGCGGGATCCGAAGTGTCGGCGCTCCTCGGCCGCATGCCATCCGCCGTGGGTTATCAGCCGACCCTCTCCACGGAGATGGGTGAGCTGCAGGAACGCATCACCTCGACGAAGAAGGGTTCGATCACGTCCGTGCAGGCGGTCTATGTACCCGCCGACGATCTGACCGATCCCGCACCGGCCACCACGTTCTCCCATCTTGACGCGACGACGGTTCTCAGCCGCCAGATCTCCGAGCTGGGCATCTATCCGGCCGTCGATCCTCTCGATTCCACTTCACGCATCCTCGATCCGCTCGTCATCGGCCAGCATCACTACGACGTGGCGCAGAACGTGAAGAAGGTTCTCCAGACGTACAAGGATCTTCAGGATCTGATCAACATTCTCGGCGTCGACGAGCTTTCGGACGAGGACAAGCTCATCGTGCATCGCGCCCGTCGCATCCAGCGTTTCCTCTCGCAGCCCTTCTTTGTCGCCGAGCAGTTTACCGGATACAAGGGCAAGTACGTGAAGATCGAGGATACGATCGAGGGTTTCGAGATGATCATCAACGGCGCCTGTGACGAGCTGCCCGAGAACGCCTTCATGTACGTGGGCACGATCGAGGAAGTATTCGAACGCGCCGGGAAGATGCAGGAAGCCTGAGCAGGTAGTCATGGCCAATTTCTTCGAGCTGGAAATCGTCACGCCGCAACGCAAGGAATTCACGGGTACCGTGCAGTCCGTCAGCTGTCCCGGCGCCCAGGGACGCTTCCAGGTACTTCACAACCATGCACCGTTCCTCTCCACGCTCACCGTCGGCGAACTGAAGATCATCGACGGGGAAGGCGCGGAATTCCGCTACGCGATCAGCGGGGGAGTGGCGCAGGTGTTCCACAATACGATGCACGTGCTTGCCGACTGCGCCGAGCGTTCCGATAAGATCGATGTCGCGCGCGCCGAGCGCGCGCGGCTCCGGGCCGAAGAGCGCCTGCAACAGCATGCGGAAGAAATCGATGAAGACCGCGCGCGTGCCGCCCTGCTGCGCGCGGTAAACCGTTTGAAAATAGCGCAGAAGGTCTAGTGTCATGTCACGCTTGATATGTCGTAATAATATTCGTATCTTGTCTCCG
>CAZWNO010000023.1:0-39812 GCA_964635845.1 uncultured Chromatiales bacterium | reverse complement strand
CGCCGCGAGGAAGAGGGAGTGGAACCCCCATCGACTCCCGGAGTACAAACTCGTCTATCTTCCAACGACGTTCCCTGCCGATTGCTCCAGGAGGCTGTGATGTATCACCCCGGATTCTTTCTCTGTGCCGCTGCGATGTTCGCGGCGCTGCTGCTACCACTTGAAATTGAGGAGCCCGATACGGTGCCGGGGTCCAGCCTGGCTGCCGGAGAAGATTCCCCACCAAGCCGCGGTCGGATTCCCCGGCCTGTAGAGCTGCGCGAAAACGCGCTCGTCTTTACCGACCGCTTCACACTGAGCTTCCAGCGCACGCTGCGCATCCCGGATGATGGTGGTGCGTATCCCCTGCCACCGGGGCTCGGTGCTTTCCCTGTCTACCGCGTTGTCGATTATGCGGATCGCGTACCGGAGTCCTGGGACCACGATCACGGATATTTCATCCCGATGTATCAGCGCGAGGCGATGTGGATCGATTTTGACGGAGCGTGGTGGAAACCGAACGCGGTCAAGATCGGCGTGGGATCGGTCAACGCCGTGAGCGGCGGGGAATGGAATCTCGCACTTCATCACCGGCCGCAGGATTACGTAGTGGTCCCCGATCAACCGTGGCTCGACGGTATCAAATCGGGTGAAGGCATCATCCGACAGTTCGTCGCGGTACCGCTGGGCTCGGGATATACCGTCGAAGCACAGGTCAATGGGACGGAAAGCGACGGTGCTCTCCGCATCGCGGTGTTCGAACCCCGGCCGGGACGTTTCCCCGATCATCCGCCGGAGCATCTGCGGCGGGCGGCGCATGAGAATCTGCCGGCGATGGCGATGAAAATGAACAGCGGCAATATGGGACTTGGCGCCGGTGGCCGCATGAAGCAGAAAGTGTATGAGGACACCTACGGCGTCGATACCTGGGCTCAGGACAATTCGCAGGAGGTCGTGATCTACATCATCAACAGCGAGCAGTTCGAGGCGATCACCGGGCTTACACCTCCTCCCACACCTGTCGAAGCCGCGACCTACACCTCCTACGGTTTTCCATGGTTCGCGCTCTATGATGAACACAGGTCCGATCTCCCCACGAATCCTGTTCTCCGAAAAGTGAAGAGTACCGGCGAACTCGACAAGGAAAAAGGAATCAGCAAGCAGAACGACAGCTCGGTGATCGTGCCGGATTCGCAGGTGATCAAGCTGAAGTAGTCAGCGGACGATACGCGGATGGAAGGTAGCCGGAAGCCTCTGGTCCGATGGTCTGGGACCTGCTTTTTGAGGGCAGAGTCCAATCGGAGTCTTCGGATCTTCGCCCGAAGTTTTGTGCCTCCACCGGTGTTGCGTACTTTGTGTACGTACACTAACACGAAAGCAAGGAGTGCATATATGGCGGAAATCACCTGTTCCCGTTGCGGTCAGAAAAAAGAAGCGGTTCAGAATACGGCGTTCTATCGCGGGGAGATCCGTGAAAAACTGCGGGCTCATGCCTGCCAGGACTGTTGGGGAGATTGGATAAAAATGCAGATCATGCTGATCAATGAATACCGGCTCAATCTCATGGATCCGCAGACGGATGAGTTTCTCAACAAGCAGATTCTGACATTTTTCAAGCTCGACGAAAGCGGCGAAATGGCCAGAGTCGACTTCGTTCCCCCGTCGCAGTGAAACAATCCCGCGGCACCTGCGCGGATGAGACTCGTTCCCTCGGAATTGCGAGGATGTCGGTACTGCCTGCCTTTGGTACAAAGTGGAGTATTGTCTCCGATGCAACCGGTTTGTCCGTTACAGCATCGTAGAGCACATACCCATGACCCAGTAGAATCCGTTCACAACGCTTGAACTCGTCAGGGGAATCATCGAGGGTACAGGACATCATCTCGAATACGATGATGGGTCGAAGCACCCGCAGCACCTCGGATGCCCCCTCCAGAACCTGCAATTCATGACCGTCGGTGTCGATCTTGATGAAGTCGAGTTTTTCAAGTGTGTTGAGCCTGACGAAATCATCGAGGGTGATTGTCTCTACTGTCTGCGTCGTTTGCGTCCCAAAATGCACGGGATGTCTGTTGGGCCGATGCAGGTCATCGATACGCCAGCTTGCGCTCATGGTTCGTACACTGTTCTCAACGGAGTTATTGGAGACGAAGTACTGAAAAGGGATAATTCTATTCTGTATTGCAGGATTAAGTTCGATGTTTCGCCTCAGCTTCAGCATCGCATACTCCGATGGTTCGATCGCGTAGACCATCGAATCAGGATATCGAAGTGGGAGATGGAGACAGACTGCGCCGATGTTGGCACCGACATCAATGATTATCGCATCGTCTGGAAGCTCGTAGTGCGGGCTGTGTGAAACGTGTTTTTGGAACGAGCCGGAAAGAAAAAGGGACAAGTCGATCCCTTCCCTGAGATCGACTTCATATCGCACTCCATTCCTGCTGATCACACGCTTGTGCGATACGCCGAACAGCGAGAGCGTTTTGTAGGCGAGATGTGCTGTTTGGATCTTCGTACGAGTTCTCAAGTGGATGTTCCTCTTAATACCAAGTTCTCAGATTCGGTTTCCCACTCATCGATTACCTTACGGAAATCACGGGGACGATATCTTCGTTGGCGTCTACCGGAAGTATGACACACGAAGGGCGGAAATGTTCCTCTCACTTACGGAGAGTGATCGATGGTTCTCAATCTGTATCCAAACGAACATGGCTCGGAGAAGATCACAGAGCCACGAGCGGGTTGTGCCGTCTTCGACCGGATTCGCCGTACAGGGAAAAAAGAAGAGCGAAACCGTGTGGATTCCGCTCTTCTGTGCATTCACTGGTTGCAAGAGACTTGATACCAGATCGTGGGCCCTGCAGGACTTGAACCTGCGACCAATGGATTATGAGTCCACCGCTCTAACCAACTGAGCTAAGGGCCCGTGAGAGATTTACAAATTAGCGTTGTCGACGGCGAAAATCAATGGAATACGCGCTCATGAAAGAAAGAGGGAAGCTTCCAGGATTCCCACCGGCAAAGCGAATCATGGGAGGATGGATTGTACGCAGGGATACGGAGGGGCCGTTTCTGCTTCCATGCAGACGGGAGAAATGCATTGCACCGGGCGGTGCGATTTTGTATGTTTTACCCGACAGGTTACTCTTTTTCGCAGGAGCATTTCATGGCAGAACAGGCGACACTGGAAGCACAGATCGAGGACGTACTGCAGAATCAGATTCGTCCCTACATCGAAGCTGATGGCGGCCGTATCAAATTCGTCGAGATGAAGGACAACATCGTGTACGTTGAACTGGCCGGTGCCTGCGGCACGTGCCCGTCAGCGCAGATGACGCTCAAGGGCGGAGTCGAAGCCATTCTCAAGCGCCGCTTCCCGGAAATCGTTTCCGTTGAGCTGGCGCGCACCGGGGACCCGTATTTCTGCTGAGTCCACGGCGGATACGGAACTCGCGCGATTTTTCTCACGCCCCTGGCATTCCTGACAGGGGCGTTTCCATGAAAGGAGACTCGCATGCGATACGTTTTTCTGTTCCTGTTTATCCTCATTGTCCCGGCGCAGGCGCAGCCACTGACGCACGGTGAAAAACCCGTGGGATTTGAAGGTACGCAGGCACCGACGGAGCGTCCGGCGAAACTCGTGACACCGCTGGAAGTGCGCTACCCCGACAGCGCGCTGCGTGAACAGCGGCAGGGTGTGGCTATTGTCGCCGCGTGGATAGATGAGAAGGGTTACGTAGTGTACGCAGAGGTGTGGAGCGCCTCGGGCCATGCCGATCTCGATGCCGAGGCGCTGCGCGCAGTCGTCGCTGGGGACTTCAAGCCCGGATGGCGAGACGGCAAACCTTGCGCTTCACGGATCAGCGCACCAGTGGAATTTCGTCTCCGCCGGGACGAAGATGATTACGATGCGGCGAAAACCGGTGAGCAGCTGCAGCAGGAAGCCGAGGAACTGCGGCGCGCAAAGAAGATGCTCGAGGAAGAACAGCGTCAGCTGGAGGAGGAACTCGAGCGGTTGAAAAAGGAACAGCAGACGAAGGACGCGCAGAAGTAGTGGAAGGCGGGCTCGAGCCCGCCTTCGTCGTGCTGAGGGCTGAGTCGTGCTTCGGTTTCAGCGTGTCAGCAGAATGCGTCGTGTCGCCCGGGAATTACCCGCGGTGATCTGCCAGAGATAGACACCGGGAAGGAGCGAACCGGTGGGAATCGAAATGCTGTGCCTGCCGGCATCGAGGTAACCCAGCGCCTGCGGCCGGATGACCTCGCGGCCGAGTATGTCCGTCATGCGCCACTGCGCATTGGCCGCTCGGTCGTTGGTCACGATAAAGGTAAGTGAAGTGCCCGCGGTGGAAGGCGATGGGTGGGTTGAAGTGACGGAGAACGCGACAGCACTCTCGCGCAGTGGCCGCACGGATGTTGTGGTGCTGTAATGGAAGTAGTTGAAATTCGCCCGTACCGGGGAAGTCGTTGCCATCATGCCGTCACCGTTGGCCGCCTGCAGACCGATGCGCACGCTGCCTGTGGGAAAGGCGATGGTCTCGGTTGCGATAGAAATCCAGCTCGTCCACCCCGTGAAGCCCATGTTCACCTGGTACGAGGCGGAGAATTCTGTGTCGCTCAGTCGCGTAAGCCGCAGCCGGCATTCAGGAATCGGATCCTCAAGCGTCCCCACGGCGGCGGCCGCGTAGCGAAACTGCGTTTCCCCCTCGATCTCCCATTCCATCCAGATGTCATTGTGCCCGTCGTTGATTCCACGCGAAATGCGGATGTAGTTGTCATCATCGATGTAGTACAGCAGTCCGGCATTGCGCAGCGTCCAGTAGGGCTCGAAGCGCAGCTCCGTGTCCATCATGAATGCATCACTGTGTGGAAGCGGCTGCAGCAGCAGGTTGCGGACATTGTTGAAACGCAGGCCGTTGAGAGCTCCGGTCTCGGTCCAGATAGTGAGTGCACCGCCGCCGAGCTGCCAGTTCTCGGGGGACTCGCGGAGCCAGGTCCAGACCGTCTCAAGCGCGTCCGAGTTGAACTCGTCACTGCGCTGCGCCTGCAGATCCGCCGACAATACAAGCAGCAGGATCGTCAATACGAGAGTTGTCTTCATTGTCCTTCCTCCTGACGAGTTGGTGAATACATCCGCGACATGAGAGCGGTCGTGCGGAAGACACTCGAAGAACGCGATCGTTCCCATGTTTTTGGTCTTGCGGAAGATTTTCCGCATGCGTAGTATGATGGTACATTTCCATTCATCCGGCATGCCCATGATCCCTGCGACACGACTTCCGAAGCATTCCTTGTACTTAATCTGTGCCGCGATGCTGCTCTTCTTCTCCGGGGCGCGGACACAGCAGCTGGACGTTTCATTTTCTGAGATCGATTACAGTCGTTTGCCGCGCGTAACCTTCAAGGCGTGCGTGCGTGAAGACCAGTTGATCGTCCGCGGACTCGATCCCTCGCAGATCACGCTTCTGGAGAACGGCGTGCCGCGGCAGCTCTCGATCCGCTGTCCGGATCCGACGGAGATCAACTCCGTCGTGCTGGTACTGGATAACAGCGGTTCGATGACCGGCGCCATGCCGAAACTCATCGAGGCCTCGAAGCGGCTGGTCGACAGCCTCGGTCCGAACGACGAATGCGCGATCATCGTGTTCGGTCTGGGCATCAACGTCGTGCAGAATTTCACCACGGACAAGACAGAGCTCAAAAGCGTGCTCAACAACATGCGCCCCAGCGGTGGCACACCGCTGTTCAGCGCAAGTTATCGGGGATGCGAGCTGCTCCAGGCGCGCGGGGGCAACAGGCACGCGGTAATCCTGACCGACGGGGATGACAACCAGTCGACACATACGGACCAGGAAGTAATCGACCTCGCAAGGAGCATCGGGGCAAAACTGCACACCATCGCCTTCGACATCGATCAGCGGTTTCAGGCCGTCATGGAGAAAATGGCGGTGGAGACGGGCGGAATCTACTTTTTCGTATCACGGCCCAGCGAGCTGACGACGGTGTACGAGAAAATCGCGGACATCATCACCGAGCCCTGCTGCATAGCGGAGTTCATCTCCGATACCTGTGTCGATACGCTGCGCTCTCTGGTTCTGACCGTGACGCATAACAGCCGCACCGCGATCGCGCAGGAGACCGTGATCAGTCCTTCACGCGCCGCCGCAACGACGCTTCGCGTCGACGTCCCGGCAGACATGACTCCTCTGGCGACGGACCGCGGCTACATCGAGATCACTCCTGTACCGACGTCCGAACTGGCGCTCAATCTCTCGTTCATACTCGAGTATGATCAGAACCTGGTCGACATTGCCGTGCTGCCTTTCACGTTCGGGACGCTGACGCAGAACCAGGAAGTAGTGATGACGCGTGTCGCGCCCGGCGCCATGCGTTTTACCCTTACGGATATACGTCCGGCATCGAATACCACCCGTCTGGTCGGATTCCCTATCCAGGCTCTGCAGGCAGACAGCAGCCGCTACGTGCATTTCCATATACAGGACGCGCAGATCGAAGGATGTCCGACCACCTTCGACTTCACCGGTGACTCGCTGCTGATCTGCCAGTGTTATCGTGCGCTCGACGTGGCAATGGATTCCGCCCTGATACTGGCCGCTCAGGAGTCGGCGCTCATTCCCCTGCGCGTGCAGCGCGGGATAGAGACCACGATGCGCATGCAGGCGTTCGTGACGCTGAATCTGCCGGCGGAACTGGAAGACGTCGATGTTCTGCCCGGCAGCCTGCTTCCGGCGGACGCCCTGCTGTGGCGGCGGGACGGCGATCTCCTCACGCTGTACACACCGAGTTCCGCGCTGCCGAACGACACGGCGGGATTGCTCGCCACGCTGCGCATCGGGCAGAATCAGTCGCCCGATGTCAGGCGATTCACCGTCCAGCTTATCAACAGTGAACTCTGGCAGCGCTGCTGTCCCCTGGACGGTCCATCGCCGGAGCTGATCGTGCTGCAGGACGGGCTCTGTGATTTCCTCATCCGTGAGAAGCCGAAAGCCGTGCAGATCCGGAACGCGCCGAATCCATTCTCGGCCCGGGACGGCAGCCGCACCTGGATCGTTCTGGACGTGCCGGCCGCCGAGGCGGGTCAGGCATTTACTCTCGATATCCTCGACGGCAGTGGTCGGCACCTGCTGCGTCTGTACGAAGGTGTGCTGAGTCACGGCGACCTGCACATCCCCTTCGATGCCACGGGGCTGCCGAGCGGTTCGTACCATGCCGTGCTGCGCAGCGGAACATCGGTGGTATCACGCGCGATGATGCACGTCAGATAAAGGTTCAGTTGCTCCTAGATGGCTGATGGCGTACATTCATCATCCATGGCGATCTTTGAACATGTAATACCGCGCATCCAGGCAGCATTCCGCAGGCTGTATTTTACTCAGCCGGGCGAACTGTCCAGGAGGCTCGGCCGCTTTACTCGCAACGAGACCGTCCTCATCCTCATCGCCGCCGGCATAGGGATCGCGACGGCGGGTGTCATCCTTGCATTCAACTGGGCAGTGGGATTTGCCGGAGATCAGTTCCTCGAGCTGTTCGCACTTGCACAGACCGGTGAACACTGGCAGTATCTGCTGATCCCGTTGATCCCCGCGCTGGGCGGACTCGGTGTGGGATTGTTGCAGCGGTATGTATTCAAGGCCAAGCCGGGTCACGGCGTGCCTGAGGTCATCCTCGCCTCGCGTTTCGCGCGCGGTGAAATCCAGCGGCGCGCCATGCTGCAGAAACTGCTCACAGGCGCATTGTCCATCGGCTCCGGCGGTGGCGGCGGACGCGAGGGACCCATCATCCACGTCGGCGCCGCGGTTGGCATGAGCATCGCAAACCTCTTTCGCCTGACCCGGGACCAGAGCCGTACGCTGATCGCCTGCGGCGCCGCCGCGGGCATCAGCGGCCTGTTCAACGCCCCGCTGGGCGGAGTGATGTTCGTGCTCGAAGTCATCCTCGGGGACTTCCGGCTCAAGACCTTTACACCGGTGGTGGTTTCAGCCGTCGCGGCGACGGCTATCACGAGGAACGCCTACGGAAGCTTCTCCCTTGTGAACGCGCCTTCCGGTTTTTCCATCGCCCTGCCGGAGTACCTGCTGTTTGCCCTCCTCGGCGTGATCATGGGATTGATGTCCGCATACTTCACTCGCGTGATCATCACGGTCGAGAATTTCTTCGAGCGCTACCTTCGTGCGGAGGACATGCTGCGTCCGGCAGTCGGCGGCCTCATGGCGGGCGTGCTGATCCTCTTTCTGCCGGCGCTGATGGAGCAGACGTACGAGCCGGTGAATCAGGCCTTGCACGCGTCACTGCCCATCTGGCTCATGCTTGTCGTGGCGTTTCTCAAGCCGTGGCATACCGCCATCACCACCGGGACGGGCGGAACGGGCGGGGTGTTCGCGCCCGCGCTGAAAAGCGGCGCCATGGTCGGGGCTGTTTTCGGCATGCTGATGATGATGCTCTTTCCCGGCATCGTGTTGTCGCCGACAGCCTACGCGCTTTCGGGTATGGGTGCAATACTTGCAGGAACCATGCATGCGCCACTGACAGGCATTCTCATTCTGATCGAGATCAGCAGCGACTATTCCATCGTGCTTCCCGCGATGCTCACCGCCATCATCGCCACCATGATCGCACAGCGCTTTCTGCGGAGTTCGATCTACACATGGTCCTTCAGCAAGCCCGACACCAAGATCGGCTCCTTCGCTTACGTGCCGCTGCTCAGCGCGATCCCCATCGAACAGATCGTCGAGCGCGGTGTGGCACATGTCGCTCAGTGGACGACAATTCAGGACATACTTGTCATTTTTGAAAGCACACATCACGAAGCCGTCCTGGTGCTCGACGACGAACAGCGTTACCTGGGACTGATCGGATTCGAAGACGTTCGCAGCTTCATCACGGAGCGCGAACTGATGCAGGGTCTCGTCGCCGCGGACGTGATGGTCACCTCCCTCAAGCCGGTGTATGAAGACACGACGCTCGATGTGATCCTCAAGCTTTTTGACGACTACGGCTGGACGGTGCTGCCGGTGCTCATGCACGGCGAGGAACGGCGCGCCGTGGGATTGGTAACCGTCTACGATGCGCAGACCTACTACCGCAGATCGGTGACCAGGGAAAGCCTGTGAGCGAAAAAGTATAGAAACAATCGTATTTTGCCGCCGTACAAAGCTCCCAAAGTCATCATGCAACTCCTGCATTGCAGTCGTGGCGCGTCGGCATAAAGAGTGGACAAAGAAATGAAATGGTTTTTCTTCACTTCACTGCTTCTTCTCGCGGCCGCCGTTCAGGCCCAGACCGCTGAAGAAATCATCGAGAAATCGGAAAATCTTCTGCAGGGCAAGACCAGCAGGGGTACATATGAAATGATCATCGTCACGCCCGAGTACACCCGAACCATGAAGATGGAGTACTGGTGGGACGAGGCGAAAGACCGGTCATTGATACGCACGATTGCGCCAAAGAAGGAAGCCGGAAACAAATGGCTGAAGATCGGCAATGAAATGTGGAACTACCTGCGGGCGACGGAAACGACCATTAAAATTCCTCCTTCCATGATGCTGCAGTCATGGAACGGCTCGGACTTCACCAACGATGATCTCGCACGCGAGTCGAGCATGACCGACGACTATGAACACCGCATCATCTCCGAGGAGGAAATCAACGGAGAGCGCTGCTGGAAAATCGCATCGAAGCCCCGTCCCGAGGCGGCAGTGGTGTGGGGGCAGATCTACAGCTGGGTGCGGAAGAAGGACTATCTCCCATCCATCGCGCAGTATTTCGATGAGAAAGGGAAGCTGATGCGCTACATCGTGTATTCTGATTTCCGAGTGATGGACGGACGCACGATTCCCGGCAGGTGGTCCATGTACAACAAGGTCAAGGAAGGCAATCGCACGGAATTCATCATCGACGAAGTGGATTTCGACATACCCATACCCGATCGTGTTTTTTCCTTCCGTGAACTCGAGCGGGGAAATCAGCGGTGAGGCTTCTGCTGAAACTGGCCTGGCGGAATCTCTGGCGCAACAAACGCCGGACGCTGATCACCATCACCGCGGTGGTCTTCGCCACATGGTTCGTCATCGTCATGCGCGGCATCCAGCTCGGAACCTACGAACGCAACATCACCTTTTCGCTCGATCTGTTCCCAGGGTACGTGCAGCTGCAGCATCCCGCGTTTCTCGACAACCCGTCGCTGCAGAAGAATTTCCGTTTCGACGAAACGATGCGTCGCATGCTCGGCAACGACCCGCGGGTGCGCGGTTATGCGCCGCGTGTGTACGCCGACGGGCTGCTCAGTTATGGCGACAACTCGCAGGGGACAGCGATATTCGGCATCGATCCCGCAGTTGAGCAGCGTGTGACACGGATGGTGCGTCAGCTGCGGGACGGACGTATGCTCTCATCCGTGGATGCGGCGGAAGTGGTCGTCGGCAAGACGATGCTGGAGAATCTCCGCGCCAAAGTGGGAGACGAAATCGTGGTGCTGGCGCAGGGTTATGACGGCTCGCTCGGAAACGCAAAATTCCGGATTGTCGGAACCGTGCGCACGGGTCTCCTCGATTTCGACCGGAGCGCGGTGTTCATTGGCATCGACGCGCTGCAGGAACTGATCAGCATGCAGGGGAAAGTCAACGTCGTCGCGGTCACACTGCACGACCTTGGAGACATCGAGGAATTCACAGACGAACTGAACGCGCGCATCGACACAACGGCAGTGCGCGCGCAGCCATGGCAGGCCGTCATGCCCGATCTCAAGCAGGGCATCGATCTCGACAATTACAGCGGGATTCTCTACCTGGGCATCCTGCTCGTCATCGTCGCCTTCGGCATTCTCAACACCGTGCTCATGTCGGTGACCGAACGGTTCAGGGAGTTCGGTGTACTGCTCGCCATGGGTATGCCGCAGCGAAAGCTTGTGTGGCTCGTGCTGCTCGAGAGCGTCTTCATCACGATGATCGGCGTCATCGTCGGCAACCTTATCGGACTCGGCGTGGTCTGGTATTTCTCGGTCAACCCGATCGTGTTCACCGGAGAGTTCGCCGGGATTTACGAGGAATACGGTTTCCTCCCGGAGATGCGTGCCGTCATCCGCCTATCGAGCTTTGTCAATTCCTCGCTGTCGGTACTGGCGATCTCGGTGATATCCGTGCTGTATCCGCTGCGCCGCGTTTTCAAGCTCGAAGCACTGAAAGGAATCAGGTACACGTGATGCTGCTGACCATCGCATGGAGAAATATCTGGAGAAACCGGCGTCGCTCGCTGATCATCATCGTCTCGATCGTGGTGGGTGTCGCCGCAACGATGCTCAGCGACGGACTGTCGATCGGCATGGTGCAGCAGATGCTCGACAATCAGATCGGCTCTCACGTGTCGCACATCCAGATCCACGCGAAGGGATTCAACGACAACCGGGTGATACAGACCTGCATTGTCGATATGCATCGCGTCGAAGCTGCTCTTGTCTCGACCGGCGGCGTGAAAGCCTGGAGCCGGCGGGTGATCACCTTCGGACTACTGAGCAGCGCGCTCAGCTCGTCGGGCGGGCTGATCGTCGGCGTCGAGCCCGACCGCGAACCGGCCGTCACGTCGATCATGGCATCGGTGGCTGAAGGTAAGTATCTCAGCGGGAAGCCGCACGAGGTCGTGATCGGCCGGCGCATGGCCGAAAAGCTCGGCGTCGGACTTGGCGACAAGGTCGTCGGCATGGCCTCCGCGCTGAGCGGCGACGTGGGTTCGGACCTGTTCCGCGTCGTCGGCATTTATCAGACCGTCAGCTCCGAATTCGACAAGATGCACATGTTCACAACCCTCGCGGGCTCACAGGAGATGCTCGAACTCGAAGGCCGCGTGCTCGAGTACGCGATCACCGTCGACAATATCGAGAAGGTCGACGAGGTGAAGCGCGTTCTCAGCGACAAACTCGGCGGCGAGTACGAAGTGCTCAGCTATCGCGATCTGCTGCCGATGCTCGTGTATATGGTGGACATGTACAGCCAGATGATGATCGTGTTGTACGTCGTCATCGGTCTCGCGATGATCTTCGGCATCGTCAACACCATGTTGATGTCGGTGTTCGAACGCATACAGGAATTCGGTGTCCTGATGGCCATCGGGATGAAGAACAGCTTCGTGTTTCGCATGGTGATGACCGAGGCGATGATACTGGCGGTCATTGGCACGATGGCCGGATTGCTGGCCGGAGCGCTCTCTGTCCTGACGCTCGGTTCCACGGGAATCGATCTCGGCATGTTCAACGAGGGTCTCAATTCCTTTGGCGTGGGCGCAATCATCTATCCGCAGCTGACCATCGACAGCGTCATCAGCGTCATCGTGATCATTCCGCTGACCGCAATGTTCGGAGCGCTCTATCCCGCGATCAAGGCCACGCGCCTGCAGCCGGTTAGCGCGATTCGCTACGTTTAGAGAGAACACGTCATTCACGCAACATCCATCCGATCACATCACCGCACGCGCAGAATCTCACGTCGGAGAGTAACGAGCATCGCATCACAGCACGGAATCATCATGCAAGTCATCCGTCTCACTGGAGTTCACAAAACGTATTCGGACAACGGGGTGCCCGTGCATGCTCTCCGGGGGATCGACCTTGAAATCACACGGGGTGAATTCGTCGTGATAGCGGGTCCGTCCGGCAGCGGCAAGACCACCCTACTCAACGTGATGGGCGCGCTCGACAAGCCGACCGAGGGCCGCGTGTTCCTGGAAAATGAAGACGTGAGCATGAAGTCACGCGACGCCATCGCGGCCATCCGTCTCGAGAAACTCGGCTTCGTTTTCCAGGCCTACAACCTGATTCCCGTACTTACGGCGATGGAAAACATCGAATTCACTATGATGCTGCGCGGTATGGATGAGAAGACGCGCCGACAGCGCGCACTGGATGTCATGCGCGAGCTGGACATCGACCAGCTCGCCGACAAGCGTCCCAATGAAATGAGCGGTGGTCAGCAGCAGCGCGTCGCCGTGGCACGCGCCATTGTCAACAATCCATCCATCGTCCTCGCGGACGAACCGACAGCGAACCTGGATTCCGAAACCGGCGGGAACCTGCTCGATCTCATGGAGCACATGAACCGCGAACACAATCTGACTTTCATATTTTCCTCTCACGACCAAAAGGTTATCGACCGCGCACGCCGACTCATCATCCTGCGGGACGGCATGATTGAAAAGGATGAAGTAGTATAATACTCGACGCCACGGACAGAGGAGGCACTGCCATGCGACGGAACTGTATTCACGCGTTATTCGTCCTGATGCTGGGAGCGCTGACGCAGCCCGCGTTCGCGCAATTCGACCTCGAGTTTTCCGGGTATGTTGTCGACCTTCCGATGTATCAACGGCTGCCCGGGCAGCTCGCGTCGCTCGGCGGTCTCGAGAAAGACATGGCGGTGAACCTTACGCGTCTGCGTCTGCGTCCGACGCTGCGGTTGTGGGAAGGCGCCAGCATCGCGCTCGAACATGAAGTGGACATGGTGTACAGCTCACAGAGGATGATGTTCGCCTCCTCCTACGGCATGAGCAACCGGCAGGCCGTCGATCTCCGCTGGCATCCGGTGAGCGAACAGCATTTCGACCTGCAGCACTACATCGACCGGCTGTATTTCCGGCAGAACCTGGACTGGGGCAGCTTCATTGCGGGACGTCAGCGCATCCAATGGGGAACAGGAAGAATCTGGAATCCCACGGATCTCTTTAATCCGATCAATCCCGCCAGCTTTGACAAAATCGAAAAAGACGGTGCGGACGCGATCTCGGCGAAGGTCTATCTCGGCTCTTTCACCGATCTTCAGGCCGTCGTCAATTTCCGGAAAGCGCGCTGGCCCAAGGAGGGCGCTGACACGCCGGACAGTACCAACTTCGGTCTGCGCTTCCGCACCAATTATTTTGAATTCGATATGTCCGCGATGGGCGGCTGGTTCGACAGGCGGATGATCGTCGGCGGTGATTTCGCAGGCAATCTTCTCGAGGCGGGTGTGCGGGGGGAGGCCGTGTACGTCATGGAGGACAAGGATCTACCCAATTCCGACTATATGCGCATCGTGCTCGGCGCGGACTACCAGTTCACTCCCGAATTCTACGCCCTCATCGAATACCTGTACAATGGAGAGGGACACAACAATCCGGACCAGTACGAGATCATCCGTCTGTACCAGGGCGATATCCTGAACCTGAACCAGAAGTACCTCTATCTCGGCGGGACCTACCTCGTCCACCCCCTGGTAACTGCAACGGTCGGGGCCGTCCATGGCCTTGGGGACGGAAGCGGATTTCTCACGGGCATCGTCTCCTGGTCCAGTTCGGACAACACCGCCGTCAGTGCAGGCCTGCTTCTTTCCTATGGAGACGACTACGACGAATACTGGTATTATCCGGCCTCACTGTATCTGAAAGGCGAATGGCACTTCTGACGGATAATCCCATGTTGATAGGCCATTACGTCCGATTATCATACTTCGGACAATTGCGCTCTGAAATGGATAAATCCGGATGCATTGCTTCTGAATGCCATGCCCTGTATTTTTGAGAAGCACGATGTGCACCGTGCGTTTACAGAAATATTCTACATTCAGAAAGGTACCTGAGATGATCGTAATCACCGATGATTGCATCAACTGCGCAGCATGCATCGACGAGTGTCCGAGCAACGCGATTTACGATGCCGGATCCTCGTACGAAGTCAACGGAGAAACGCGTCCCGCGATGAGCAACGACTACACGTTCAGCGTTCCCGAGCTCTGCACGATGTGCGAAGGGTATGCCGACGCACCGACCTGCATCGATGTGTGTCCTTCCGATGCCATCATCAATCAGGAATAAGCACTTCACTGGCTGCCAGAGAGCCATGTGTACGACCGGAGAGCATTTGCTCTCCGGTTTTTTTTGTGCGATCGCGGGATTCCTTGTCGCCGCCAGGGCGATGTTTTTCACCGCCCGGGTGGCAGGATGGTTTCCCCTTTACGCAAGGGAGTAGGGCGAGAGGATCGACGGACAGCCGAGGTCATATTGACATCGTGATCCGTTTTTCTTATGTATGCAGCGACAGTATCCCGCAAAGACAAAAATATCACGGTGGCGTCGATGGCACCGGGATAGGGCTATTCCTGATCAATCCTTGTTTCATGCCCTCGCAGGAAGGATTCGATGGCTGCGTACATGACGGATCGACATGAGGGAACGCACAGATGACGAGAAAGACAACAGCGGATGCGAAGGTCGGGCAGCTTGAGTGGAAGCCCGGGCCGCTCGGTAGAATCAAGCGAATCTCGGACGGCGCAATCGTTATCCTCATCTACGTCTTCTTTCTCGTCGGCGCATTGTGGAAGTCAAGCGGTGTACTGCCGGATGTGATGAAGCCCACCGTGCCGTTCGTTCTGGTTGGCGCCACACTGCTGATGGTCTGGTGGACGTATGAATTCAGTCTGAAACTGCTGGCGGTGTTCGGCGTCATCTTCATTGTCACATGGGCTGTCGATGCCCTCGGAGTGGCGACGACATTTCCCTTTGGCACTATCGCATATACTGACGCCCTGGGCTGGCGGGTGCTGGAGGTTCCCGTCGTGAAGCCGTTCATCTGGCTGCTGATCATCGCCGTGAGTGACGCTGCCGTCGGTCATTTTTTCGGACGTCTCAGCTGCGTGCTCACTGCAATATTTGCGACGATTCTGGATTTTTTCCTGGAAGTATCCGCGAAGGCACTCGATCTCTGGCAATGGAGCACAGCCTTTCCCCCTTTGAGCAACTATGCCGGCTGGTTTGTCGTCTGTCTCGCGGCAGTGCTGCTGCTGCGTGACCATGCATCACGAAAAGTACAGCTGCGGCTCCCGGCGCATGCCTATATCGCCCTGATGCTGTTTTTCGCGATCACTTTCCTGGGAGTCAAAAGCGGGCTATTGCGACTATACTGAAAGGTCGGATCGTGCAGAGGTCCATGCTGTACCACGTGGGACATCCGGTTCCGCCGAGAGCCTGACGCTTCGAACACCGCCGATAACCGTGCTGTCAGAAGACCGGGTGGTAATCCGGGATGCAGACTGAGCTGTTAGCCGACCGATCGGCAGGATTGTCGGCCTACCGATCGGCCGAACCGCTGGCTCAGCCTTACTCGGCAATACGGAATTCGACGCGGCGGTTGCGGGCGCGGTTTTCGTCGGAATCATTGGCGACTTCAGGGCGGGATTCTCCGTAACCCTTGGATTCAAGGCGCGATTTTTTCGTTCCGTTCGACACCAGAAAATCAACGACAGCACGCGCACGCTTGTTCGAAAGGTCAATATTGTAATCTTCCGTTCCCCTGTCATCGGTATGCGCAGCGATGACGATCCGGATCTCCGGATTGGATTCGAGGAAACGTGTCAGGCGCTGAAGCTCATAAAACGATTCGGGTTTGAGATCCCACCGATCGAAGTCGAAGAAGATATTGTTCACGCGCTGTGCAAGAAGGTCACCCCACTTGTCGCGGCGGGTCTTCATGCTTTCGACGGACTTCAGGGTGAAATTACGCGTAAAATTGCGTGTCCCGTTTCCATCGTCACCGGCTCCATCCCGGTTATCCTTTCCAGAGCCGTCACCCGTTCCGCCACGGCCGTCCATGCCGGAGCCATTTCCCGTGCCGCCCCGTCCGTCCTTACCTGAGCCGTCGCCCGTGCCGCCTCGTCCGTTCTTGCCTGAGCCGTCGTCCGTGCCGCCCTTTCCGTCCTTACCGGAGCCGTCTCCGGTGCCGCCACTTCCGTTCTTGCCTGAGTTGTCGCCCGTGCCGCCGCTTCCGTCCTTACCGGAGCCTTCTCCGATGCCGCCACTTCCGTCCTTGCCGGAGCCGTCGCCCGTGCCGCCGCTTCCGTCCTTACCGGAGCCATCTCCCTTGCCGCTGTTTCCGTCCTTGCCGGAGCCGTCGCCCATGCTGCCACTTCCATCCTTGCCGGAGCCATCTCCCATGCCGCTCTTGTCCGAGCCGTCGCCCGCGCCGCCGCTATTTCGGCCGGACATATCGAGCGGACTGGCATCCGGATAATAGCCTTCACGCTCGGCGAAGACTGCGTAGTTGCCACCTTCCGGGAGAGCGCTCATATATTTGCCTGTTCCCGGATCAGGCCGAATAGTGGCGACAATTTTCCCATCGTTCAGATCCTGCACCTGAATGACGACATCCTTGATGGGCTTTCCATCCTCGTCGAGAACCTCGCCCTGAACGATCGCCCCCTCCGCTTCGGGACGTGCGCCGCGGGGAAGCGTGATCATGTAGATGTCATTTTCACCCCGGCCGTCAGGTTGATTCGAGGTGGAAAAGAATGCATGCTTGCCGTCCGGTGTGATGCGGTATCCCCAGTCATCATCGGAGCCGTTGACGTCCTTGCCAAGGTTGACCGGTTCACTCCACTCGGTCCATGAATCCGTGTTGGGGCGCACGGATTTGAATACGTCCATCTTGCCCAGGCCGGGATGTCCATCGGAGGAGAAATACAAGGTCCTGCCATCGGGATGGAGAAACGGTGAGCGCTCGGCGTAGGGAGTGTTGATGACGGGTCCGAGATTGACCGGCGGCTGCCAGTAGGTGCCGCGGCGCACGGTGACGAAGAGATCGGTATTACCCGCCACGCTCCCGTGGAAACGAGTATTCTTGGCGACGCGTTCGCCGACGACACCCTCACGGTCGGAGGTGAAAATGACAGCGAAGCCGTCGGCAGTCATGAACGCGTCCGAGTCATAGAACTTGCTGTTGACCATCGGCGGGAAATGCATGATGTTCGACCAGCCGCGTTCGGTCTTTTCGAAATAGTAGTTGTCGCCGTTGCCCATGTGTCCCGGGAAACCGCCGTAGATCAGGATTTTCGTCCCGTCGAAGGAAATGCCGTTGATCGTTTCATGATCCGGAGTGTTGATGCGGTCACCGAGGTTCACGGCGGTCTGCCATTCGCCGTCCTTGAACTCCGAGACGTAGATGTCGAGTTTCCCCTTTCCTCCCTCCTTGTCGCTGGCGAAGTACATGCGCGAGCCGTCGACGGTCACCGACGGTTTGATCTCATCGAATGGCGTGTTGATGTTATTCCCGAGGTTCGCCAGCTTGACATCGAAGCTCGGCGCGCGCAGGACGGCGACGATCTGGTCGAAGCGTGCCTCCATGCCGGGAAAGCGGCTTCGGTATTTTTCGAAGACCGCAATTGCCGCATCCCAGTTCCTGGCGTCGATTGACGGCTTGGCCATCCGCTGCACGGCGATGAACGCATCCTCGGACGGGGCCCACTTTTCTATGTACGCAGCGTAGTCATCGGCCTCTTCCATCTGGAAGACGTCCTTTGAAAGAGAGCACGCCGAAAGCAGCGCGGCGGTCATCAGCAGCAACAGGGCAGCGGAGAAGCGGTGATTTTTCATCAGGCAGTACACATGCATACATGTGGGACAAGAATCAAAGTTACATGCAGGGGACAACCCGATGCAAGGCGATGATTTTTCCCGTCTTTTTCCATCCCTCCCGTGACACCCGTCATCCGGTCGAGGAAAAGCATTGCGGAACAGTGCGTATTTCTTTAGCTTCAGTGATTGACGTCCGATTCCGGTGAGGAGGATGCCATCCACCGCCGAAACTTACGGAGAGCAATCATGAAACACATCGCCCGTATTTTTCTTCTGCTGCTGTGTACGACCATCACCCTGCAGGCACAGCTGGTAAAAAAGGATGTGATCGATTTTCGTTCGATCGATCAGCAAGCCTGCTGTTTCGACATTCATCTGGAAAATGCCCACGTACCCGATTCTCCGTTGAACCATCTCGAACTGCGCATTCTGACGTCGGGTGTCTTTTTCGAGCCAGGCGTCGGCGGTCCTTGGCCGACAAAGACGGAGACGGACAGCCTGGTGATCTTCGGCGAGCAGGGTCTCGTCATGCAGCCGGGCGAAGTGTATGAAGGATTCAATGTCTGCTTCCGGTTCGAGGGTGTGCAGTCAAGAATATTCAGAGTTGAATGGCGTACACATTACAATGGGCGGATCGCCACGATCGATACAGCGGAATTGGACTGCACGGTGCAGATTCCTGTCTGCGACTCGGTGGATATCGCCGTGATAACGATTCCGACGCAGCCCGATGGCAGCTGCTGTTACGAGTTGACATTGAAGAACCGCCATGAACCGGCTGGCGATCTGGACGGCTTCAAGCTCGTTGTGCTGACTTCGGGTGCGGCGATCGTCGGGACTTCCTCGGGGCCATGGGCAGTGACGGAGCAGACTCCGTTGTCTGTAACCTATGAAACCACGAATTCGCCTCTGGGTTCGGGAGCAACGCTGAAAGGTTTCCGCGTGTGTGTCGCAGCACCGCAGGGAAATCCCGGTTCGATCATCATGCACTGGTACAGCCTGTCCAACGGTCAGACTGTCTGTGAAGGGGATGTTCTCGCAGACTGCATCCCGCAGTATTCTCCGCGGGGGGACACGCTGCTCCTGAAGAAGCAGCAGGATTGCAGCTATGAGATCGGATTCATCAACAAGCATGTGCCTGCGTCGACGCTCAGTGCCTTCCGTTTGGGTGTCATCACCGCAGGTGCCAGCATTTCGTCGGTCACCGCCCCGAACGGATGGACCATCAGCAGCCAGACAGCCTTGAACGCACAGTTCAGCAAGAGCGGCGCTCCGGTGGCAATCAAGGATTCCGCGAAGGGATTCCTCGTGACATTCAAACCATCGAGCAGCGGGCTTGTCCGCTTCGCATGGACAACCCTCAACGGCAATACGGTTGTGACGAGAGATACCGTGCAAGTGCAATGCGATCCTCCTCCGCCAGTCACCTGTGATTCGCTTCTGGTGACGCCCCTCGCTGAGTCATGCAGCTATGATTTTGGTTTTGTCAACAGACATCAGCCGGCATCGGAAACCAACGATTTCCATATCCGACTGCAGAATCCCGGCGCCACCATCGACAGCGCCATCGCACCGGCAGGCTGGATCATCGAGAGCCGGACTCTGACAGACATCGTGTTCAAGGATACCATGGGAGTGATTGGGATCGGAGAGCAGCAGACGGGTTTCGTCCTCACTTTGACGCCGGGATCCGTCGGTGATATCATTGTCTATGAATGGTGCACGTCGCTCAACGGCAGCATCCACTGCTGCGAGTTCGCTTCAGTGAATTGCGCACGCGAGCAGGAGCGCTGTGATTCCCTGGCTGTCGCACCGTCGCAGGATTACTGCAGCTACGAATTCAGCCTCAGCAATCTCCGCATTCCGAATACCGGTCTTGACGCCTTCACCATCCGGCTCGACAATCCCGCCGCCGTACTGCTTGCCGCGGAGGCGCCCTCAGGATGGACTCTCGATACGCTGGACGATCTGGAACTTCGCTTTGCCAAGATCAGCGGCGCGCTCATGACCGGCGAAACCGCGAACGGATTTGTCGTGCACTTCGTGCCGTCCGCGACCTCGAGCCAGATTCCATTCACCTGGTGCACGGAACTCGCGGGTCAAACACGGTGCTGCGATACGATGAGCGTCGCCTGCGAGGTGAAGCTCATTCAGTGCGATGTGATCGACGTTGTGACGAGCACGGAGAATCCCTGCTGCTTCGAGTTCAATGTGCAGAATGTCCATCTTCCGCGCGGCTCGATCAACGGCCTCATCGCGCAGATCATCACACCAGGAGTGACGTTGTTCAATTCCACGATCACCGATCCGGATGGATGGACGAATATAAGCAGCAGCACGCGCATCGGTTGGCGCAGTCTCACAACTTCCATTGCATCCGGAGCGACGCTGGGCAGTTTCAAGGTGTGCTACGATAATTCCGCGATCAACAACGCCGATTTTCAGATCGCGATACAGACCGTGGAAGACGGGCGACTCCTCTGCGAGGATACAATCACGATCAAATGCGACCGGACGCTCTCGATCCAACTGATTCCGGGATCGCGGCCGGATCGATATCGCCTGCACCAGAACTATCCGAATCCCTTCAATCCGTCGACAACAATCGTTTTCGACATTCCGCAGCGCGCAGACATCACGCTAAGTCTCTACGATGCTCATGGCCGCCTGGTGATGGATCTCGGATCCGGGGCGTACGAGGCGGGAAGCTGGAGCATCACGCTTGATGCTTCCGCTCTGCCCAGCGGTACGTATCACTATCAACTTCGGAGCGCGCAATACACGGCTACGTGTTCCATGGTATTGCTGAAATAGCAGAAAGGAGAGATGCATGGCAGACGGAAATCCACTCGTCCTTGTCCTGATGGGCAGCAAATCGGACTGGGACGTCATGCAGCATACATCAGACACGCTTGCCCGATTTGATGTCCCCCATGAATGCCGCGTGCTGTCGGCGCATCGAACGCCCGCCGCAGTCATCGAACTCGTCTCGAACGCGGAGTCGCGTGGAGCGGAGGTGGTCATTGCCGCGGCGGGCGGTGCGGCGCATCTGGCCGGCGTGGTCGCCGCGCACACGCTGCTGCCTGTTCTCGGAGTACCGATGAGCAGTGCGCTGAACGGCCTCGACTCGCTGCTCTCCACCGTGCAGATGCCGGCTGGAATTCCCGTCGGCACGCTCGCCATCGGGAAGGCCGGAGCGACAAATGCCGCCTTGCTCGCGGTCGCGATTCTCGCGCGCGGAATGCCGGCGCTGCGTGAAAAACTTCAGGCGTTTCGGGAAGAACAGACGGATGCCGTGCTCGGCGTCACACTCCCGTGATGCGGTAAAGACGGTTCCAACGATGCGGATCAGCGGCGGCGCTGTCGGAATAGGCAGCGCCGCACACGTATTGGTCAGCGCCCCAGCTCCCTCGCGGTTTTCCCCCCAATCCCATAGTTCTCCTTTCCCATTTCGGATACGATGACCCTGACGGTTTCCTCGGGCACTTCCAGGGTTTTCGCCACCGTCTCGGTGATACTCCGGATGAGCTGTGTTCTCACCTTGGCCGTTCGGCCTTCGAGAATGTGCGCGACGATGATTGGCATTTCTCCTCCATTTCGTAGGTGTTGAATATACGCAATTTGTGTTGTACAATTGAAGTAGCACTTGAAATCCCTTCGATCACCTTCCCCAAGAATGCCATGAAATTCAGGTTGATCCTTGCTGCCGTGCTCCTCATCTGCTGCGCCGGCGGTGCTTCCGCACAACCGGTTCTCAGTGTCTCCATTCACATTCCCACCGTGACTGTCGATCAGGCGACAGAATCGTATGTCCCCATGCCCATTCCCGTCACGGTCACGATATACAACACCGGGAATGCGGCGTCGCAGGCGTTGAGCGCACGCATTTCCTTTCCTCCGGATCTGGCGCTCGACGTATCGGAGCAGGGTGCAATCATAAAAGCGACGCTGCCTGCGGCCGTGCAACCGAACGATTCGGCGAAAGTGGAGTGGAAGCTCACGCATCCTCTGACATTCGCCCCAATCAATTACCGTGTACGCGTGTGGCTGACGTACACGCCGGCTGATTCCTTCGAGACGCAGAAGCTATTCGTTCTGCCTGCAATGGATCGTCCGGAGTTCAAGATGTCATTCGTTCAGCTGCCGCGTCTGCAGGTGCGAGCCGATTCGCTTGGATACGATCAGAATCCGTTTCCCGTTTTCCTTCGTCTGGCAAACTCGGGAGGAACCACGGTAGACAGCATCGCCACGGAGTTGATTCTTCCAGCCGATTACATTCTCGACCCTCCCACGCAGGCCAATCCGCAGGTGTACGGTCTGCCGATGCCTCCTGCCCGGCCCGGCAGTCCCCGTGTCGACATGACCTGGACCGTCCGCTACGTGGGCGCCACCCGCCTGCCACGGACGGATACGCTGCGATTTCGTGCCACAGGCATAGACCGTGCCGGCGGACTGGTGCAGAAGGACACGGTGCAGCTGGTAGAGGTGGACGGACTTTCGCCCCGCTACAGCATCACTTTCCTCGATGCGGGCGTGATGCAGTACGATACGGCGAAGATCTACAGTCCACAGCCTTATCCGCTGCTGCTGCGTCTCGAGAATCTGAGTGAGCAGTGGATCGATCTCGGCACGCTTGCACTCAGTCTTCAGGGAGAGGGCATCGCCACGCAGGATGCGCTCACGCAAGCCCTGCCCATGCTGCTCGCGGGCGGACACATCGATTACCAATGGAACGTCACCGCGGAACGCAGAAACCAGACGAGGCAATTCACGGCGACGGCGGAGGTGGATGATGCCGACGGACATCTGCAGTCCGTCGCGCACGCGGTCACGATCCCCGGGCAGCCCTACGCTCTCACTGTACAGGAGTTCGAGACGCTCGACACGCTTGCCGTCAATGCGGAAGGAACGGCCTTCCTTACGGATGCCATTCCGCTATCATTCCGCCTCCGCAATGATACATGGTACAACAGCACGGTCACCGCATCGCGGGTGCAGTCGCAGGGGACCGACATCCTGCCGCCGCCCTTCAGGGACAAGCAGCATGCGTTATTTCTCAAACCCGCGGATCTGACTCCTGCCATACTCGATACATTTCGTGTACAGGGTCAGATCGATCCGCGTATGGTCATGTTTCACGTCGCCGCGGTGAGCGACCGAAGCGACACCGCGCGCGCGACACGGTCGGTGTTCATCCCCGGATTGCGGCCGGTCGTGCGAATGGCGCATCGCGGACCCGATCACATCCTCCCCGATTATCTCGGCGGCTATACGCCAAGTCCCATGGCGCAGGAGTATGTGCTGTACAACGATGGCAGTATCAATTTCCGCGTCGACTCGATGGTGCTGCGGTACCCGATGGACGGCGTCGCAACGCCCGAACCGCTCCGTCTCGATTTCGGCACCACGCTTCCTCCGGGAGACTCGCTGCTGCTGCGCTGGAATTTTGCGCTGTACGCGCGCGACACGGTCCGCATCGTGCCCATGCGCGTCACGGCCTATCTGTCCGGACGCTTCGAGGTCGATATCAGCAACACCGTGCTGATCGACGCGCTCGTGCCGGGACTCGAGGCGCAGGTGTCCGGACCCGACTCGCTCGCGTTCGACGCAGCCACACTGTACAGTCCGAATCCGTTTACAAAAACATTACGGATCCGGAATTCCGGAACCGCGGATCTCCGGCTCGACAGCGCCAGGCTCCAGTTCACCGATCCCCTGATCGCACCGCTCGATCCGCTGCTCTGGTCGGAGGGCCGCACGCTAAAACCCGACAGCGTCCTGGAACTCAGCTGGCGCCTGCAGGCGGCCAGGCATGACGTCGCGACGACGGTGCCTCTGACCTTCGTCGTGCATCACGGCGCGGCCGCCGGCAACGATATCCACTCGTTCGTATTCATCCCGGCCCTCGTACCCGGACTCGAAGCCGGGATCATCGGCGACTCGCAGCTCGTGTACGACCCCGACGATGTGTACCGGCCCGATCCGTTCACGAAGACCGTGCGGGTACGCAACAGCGGGACCGCGGATCTTCTGCTCGACTCCATCGTCGTATCGTGGACGGACCAGCTTGTCAAGTCGATGGATCCTCCGCGCAGGGACCTGATGCTGACGATTCCGCCCGGAGCAGAAATCGAAGAGGGATGGCGCTTCCAGACTGCGCCTCATGCGTCAACCGGATATGTCACACTGCGATTCACGCTGTATCATGGCGGAGGCAAATCTTTTCCGCTCGCTACCGATATCCATGTGCCGGGTGAACCCTTCGCTTTCCGGATCATCGATATGCAGATGCCCGACAGGATCGAGCCGCGCAGCGACGGACAGGGCTATGAAAGCAATCCGGTCGTCATCCGCTTCACGATTGAAAACGACGCATGGTTCAGCGCAATACTGCACAGTGCACGCGTGGACCTGAGCGGGGAAGGCATTCAGATGCTTTCACCGCAGCCGCGCAGTGACGCACTGCTCTTCAATCCGCGCGACCGCTCATCGGTCTTGCGGGACTCGTTCTTCGTGCTGCCGGCATCTTTCGACCGCACGGTGCAGGTAGACGTCAGCATAGAAAGCGATCGCGGTTTGATCGACAGCAGGCGAATGAATATGTTCGTTCCGCGCATCGTCACGAGCGCGGCCGAGGAGCTGCCTGCAGTGTCGAAATTCCGTCTGCACGGCCTGTACCCGAATCCGCTGCGATCCGGTGCGAGGCAGCAGCTGCATGTCGAAATGGAGGGCACAGGCACACTGCGTGCGGAAATCTACGATCGCCTGGGAAGATCCGTCTGGAAAACGGAGGAAATTTCCGCGCCGGGAGGACGCGGGAGCATCACGCTTCGTCCGCCTGCGCTCATCGAAGGCATGTACCTGCTGAGGATCGAAAGCGGTGGCATGCAGAGCACGCGTCCCTTCGTGGTGCTGCGCTGAAATCGATTCTCTGCTGACACTCGGCCAGCGGTCATGCATGACGGACAGCTCTCAGACCATCATTCTGCCGAGAAGCTGTCGCAGCGCCGTGATGAAATCCTCTTCCGATACATCGATGTGTTCGACCACGCGGCCGTACAGCAGGGGCGTGGGAACCGTGCGTCCCTGGAGCCAGGGTTCCTTCTGCGCATTGTTCAGCTCATACAGTATCACGCGTTGCAGGCGCGTGAGTCCGTCCCTCGCGTCAGGTAGTGAGTGATCCCAATCGTGATCGTTCCGGTTCATCTCCCAACATAGGTCTTCATATGGTGAATCCCAATACAGCCGCGGCCGGGGAGCCGTTCGATCCCCGACGCATTTTCCGGATGAGCGTTCGCTTCGTAGATTACAGGAAGTCCCGAAGTCATCCGGATTTTCGATAGCGGCCGATGCACCTGGTCAATCATCACCAACATCCTTTCCCTCGCATGCTCCGTCCTGTTCGCGTGCTCTGCGTTTCGGGACTGCTGATGATCGCTGCTTCCGCGTGCTCGCTGCTGTCTCCCGACAGAGGCGCAATCGGCGTGAAGACGCCCATGCCCGACACCACGAAGGTCACGGTGCCGGTGGACACGCTGTCTCGCAGCGGCGCAACGGGACAACAGCGCATGCCGTATCGCGACTGGGTCGACAGCGTCTTCGCGGGACTCACGTGGAGGCAACGAGTCGCACAGCTGCTGGTACCTTTCGCGTACAGCGACCTGACGGCGAAGACGATGGGACGCATGCGCATCGCAGTAGGACATCGCGGCGTCGGCGGCGTGCTCATCTCGCGTGGGAGCGCCCGCAATGCCCGCGCGCTCATCGATTCGATGCAGAGTTGGGCGCGAGTGCCGCTGCTCATTTCCGCCGATTTCGAAAACGGTCCCGGAATGCGGCTCACCGAAGCCTTGCGTTTTCCTTCCATGATGGCGATGGCCGCCACGCGCAACACGGATCTCGTGTACAGCGCGGGCCTCGCCGTCGCCGAAGCGAGCAGGGAGATCGGGGTGCTGCAGAACTACGCACCCGTGGCCGATGTAAACGCGAACCCGCGCAATCCAATCATAAACACCCGTTCGTTCGGTGAACGTCCCGCACTCGTTGCGGACATGGCCGAGGCGTACATGCGCGGTCTGCAGGACGGAGGGATGATCGCGACGGCGAAGCACTTCCCCGGACACGGTGACACGCACATCGATTCCCACAGCGGGCTTCCGCTCATAGAATCCGATTCAGCGAAGCTCGACAGTATCGACCTCGCGCCCTTCCGCAGACTGATCGATACCGGCGTGCGTGCGGTGATGAGCGGTCATCTCGCCGTGCCCGCCCTGACCGGCGACAGCACACTGCCGGCCACGCTGACGGCGGCGGTGATGGATACGCTGTTGCGCGGGAGGCTCGGATTCGGCGGGCTGATCGTCACCGATGCAATGAACATGAAGGCACTCACGCGCACCGGCGTTGCGAATCTTCCAGCGGCCGCGATGCGCGCGGGAGCGGACATCCTGCTCGTTCCGGGCGACATCGATGAGACCATCGACTCGGTCACCGCGGCCGTCGCACGCGGGGAACTCGACAGTGCCCGCGTCCTGCAGTCCGTCCGCCGGATGCTCGAAGCAAAGCAATGGACCTTCATCGCCGAGCGGACACAGGACACCGCATCCGTATCCGCCGCGCGTCATCGCGCGCTGGCGGTGCGCATCGCAGAGCAGGCCCTGACCATGCTGCGAAACAACAACGCACTCCTTCCGCTGTCCGACAGCAGCCGCATCGCGCTGGTCAACTTCGTGCGAAAGGGCGTGCCGGACGAGGTGCGTGAATTCATCGATCGTATGCGGGAGCGTTTTCCGCGACTGCGTTCGCTCGTCGTGGACATGCGCGGGGGCAGGGATGCGAGAACATGGCTGCGCGATTCTCTCAAGGGCGTGGATGTCGCCGTGATTGCCGTGAATCTCACCTCGATCGGAGGATCGGGAGGCACGGGACTTTCGGATGCACAAATCGCAATCAGCGACCTCGTCATCGCGTCGACGTTGCCCACGGCCACAATCTCGTTCGGCGCCCCGTATGTTCTCGCCGCGATCCCGAAAGCCGACGCACTGCTCTGCAGTTACGGCGACGATGAGGCCTCGCTCGAAGCCGCCGTGCATGTGCTTGCCGGCGACATCGCGCCGCGGGGACAGCTCCCCGTGACGATTCCAGGTATCGCGAAGTACGGGACGTCGCTGACATATCCCGATCTGAATGGAGTCCGGCAGTTCTCTCACGGTCCTGCATACCGCATCGTGGACAGTCTCATCCTTGACCAGATCGCCCGGAGGTCCACACCGGGAGCCCAGCTGGCGGTGCTGCGGGGCGACTCGCTCCTCTACCTCCGAAGCTACGGCCATCTCAGCTACGACAGCACCTCACCTCCTGTCAACGACAGCACGCTCTACGATTGCGCGTCACTTACGAAAGTCATCGCAACAACCACAGCCGCCATGCAGCTCGTCGATCAGGGACGGCTGCATCTCGACAGCACCGTCGCCGGTTATCTGCCGGAATTCGGTGTGAGCGGGAAGGAAGGCATCACCGTGCGCAACCTGCTGCTGCACAACAGCGGCCTGGAGGCATTCCGTCCGTTCGCCCAGCAGGCAACGACCGCGCGGGAAGTGCTCGACAGCATCTACACATCCATGCCGGTCTACCGCACGGGGAGCAGGACAGTGTATTCCGATCTCGGCATGATCGTGCTCGCAAAGGTTCTCGAGCGTATCGATGGACGCGCATTGGACACATATGCTAGGGATGAACTGTTCGTACCGCTCGGGATGCGTCATACGCTGTTCACGCCGTCCGATAGCCTGCGTGCGTACTGCGCGCCCACCGAATTCGACCGGACTTGGCGCAAGAGACTCGTTCAGGGAAGCGTGCACGATGAAACCGCGGCACTGCTTGGTGGAGTTGCCGGTCATGCGGGATTGTTTTCTACCGCCGCGGATCTCGTGCGATTTGTCCGCATGTTGATGAGAGGCGGTACTGTCGACGGCCGGAGGTACGTACAGCCGCAAACGGTGCAGGCATTCACTGAACGGAAACCTGAGGGAGGCGGCAGGGCGCTGGGCTGGGACATGCGCTCGCATTCTGGATCGTCGGCAGGACGGTATTTCTCGATAAGAAGCTTCGGGCATACCGGATTCACCGGCACCTCGATCTGGATCGATCCGGCTGCCGATATCGCGGTGATCTTTCTTACCAATCGCGTTCATCCTACGCGCGAGAACCGGCAGCTCGTCCGTTTCCGGGCCGTACTGCACGATGCCATACGCGAGGCACTCATGGACGGGAATCCATCCGGGAGCTGAGGGTGCCGGTTTCCCACGGATCCCGCATTCCCCGGCGTGTGGATTTTGTCAGCTGAATGATCGTACATTCGGGAGTGCGGCAACAATCGCGGAGTACTAATGAAGACACCACGCGACGGCTTTCCGACGATCAGTAATGATGCGGTCCGCAACGCGACCGGCCGCGGTTGGGACGATTGGTTCCGTCTGCTGGACAGCGCGGGCGCTGCGGGCTGCACACACCGGGAAATCGTCGCCCTGGTGCGCGGGATCTCCGGACCGGGAGCCTGGTGGGAGCAGATGAAGCTGTTCTGGCGCGAGGCATTGGGACGGCTGAAGACCATGCTCGAAAGAGACTGAGTTCCGGATTCCACAGGAAACCATTTCGGATGTACAATCGTGTAATTACGCTATTTCCATCATCAACAGAAGGCAGACTGTCATGCGAACGATGAAATCACAGCTCATTCCGGCGGCACTCGCTGTCCTGTTTCTGTTTGCCGCGTCCTGCAGCACCGTGCCGGTAACCGGCCGCAGTCAGCTCAACCTCATTCCGGCATCTACGATGCTGTCGATGAGTTTTCAGGAGTACAGCACGTTCATGTCATCGAACCAGGTCAGCCGGGACCAGGCGAACGTGCAGATGGTGCAGCGCACAGGGACGAACATCAAAAACGCCGTCGAAAGTTACATGCGACAGCAGGGACTTTCCGATCAGCTGAAAGGGTATCAATGGGAATTCAATCTCGTCGAGAGCAAGGATGTCAACGCCTGGTGCATGCCGGGCGGCAAAGTCGTGGTGTACACGGGCATTCTTCCCATCACGCAGAATGAAACAGGTCTTTCGGTCGTGATTGGCCATGAGATCGCGCATGCCATCGCCGAACATGGAAACGAGCGCATGAGCCAGGGGCTGCTCACGCAGCTTGGAGGCCTGGCGCTCAACGAGGCATTGGCGAATAAGCCGGAGCAGACACGGGCGCTGTGGATGACGGCATTCGGTGCTGGTGCACAGCTGGGTGTCCTGTTGCCGTTCAGCCGTCTTCACGAAAGCGAAGCTGACAAGCTTGGATTAATCTTCATGGCGATGGCAGGATACGATCCGAACGCGGCCGTCTCTTTCTGGCAGCGCATGGCAGCGAAATCCGGCGGATCCTCGACGCCGGAATTTCTCAGCACCCACCCCTCGGACGAAACCCGAATCACAAATCTGCGGGCAGCGCTGCCGGAAGCCCTGAAGTACTACAAGAAATAAGGCCTGCCGCAGCTCCTGTCGTTCAAGAATGAAAGTGGGCGGCTCTTTCACGAGTGCCCACTCTCTTCTTTTCCGGCACGCATGCGTATCTTTGACAGGATAGACCCTCGATTCATTATCGGAATCCGCCATGGCATATCGTCGACTGTTCATCCTCATCTTCGTCATTGCTGTCACTCTCGGCCCGAACGCAGCTGCGCAGCAGGCCGAATCCCATTCAGTCAACGGACGAATGTGGACCTTCGATTATCCCCCCATCGAGTACTTCCAGTCATCCTACGGATTCTCGCCCGATGCGGCATGGCTCGAGGACGTCCGGATGTCCGCACTGCGTTTCGGGGGCGGTTGTTCGGCTTCGTTCGTGAGTCCAGACGGGCTCGTCATGACCAACTTCCACTGCGGACTCGAATCGGTCGCCGCGGTGACGCGCGCGGGCGAGGATCTAAGACACAACGGATTCTATGCTGCGGCGCTTGAGGAAGAGCGTCCGGTACCAGAACTCTACGTGGACCAGCTCGTGCGGATGCAGGATGTCACCGACGAGATCGTCGGCGCCATGAGCGGCGCAACGGATGCCGCGCAGGCTTTCGCAAAGCGGGACGAAGCGATCAAGGAAATAACAGCCCGCCTCTCCGCCGACGGTCTGCGCTGCGAGGTCGTCACATTCTACAATGGCGCGCGGTACTCCGCGTATCTATATAAAAGATATGAAGATGTGCGACTCGTATTTTCTTCCGAACTCGGCTTCGCGTTCTTCGGCGGCATCTACGATTTCTGGGCGTACCCCCGTTATTCCTTCGACTGTGATCTGTTCCGCGTGTACGAAGACGGCAAGCCGTTGAAAACAGAGCGATACTTCCGCTGGAGCCATGGCGGTGCGAAGGAGGATGAGACGGTTTTCGTTGTCGGAAATCCCGGGCGCACCAACCGGCTGGTCACCGCCGACATGCTCGCCTATGAACGCGATGTAAACATGCCTGTTCTCGTGCAGACGGTGACCGACCGCAAGGAAGTGCTCGAGGACTGGATCCGGCAGCATCCGGAGGAGGGCGACGCCTGGTTCGACGAACTGTTCGGCATCGTCAACGCGCAGGAAGCATATGCCGGCCGATTGATCGGCCTGCGTGATGACGAACTCGTGGCGAAGCGCAAGGCGTTCGACGACGCGTTTCGAACCGCGCTGAAGAATAACGAAACGGCATGGTCGCAGTACGGCGATCTGTGGGCGCGCATCCGCGAAATTACGGAAGGCCAGCGCGAGATCGCGCACGACCTCCTCGCCCTGCGGACCGGGGGCTTCGGCTGCAGTGCGTATCTGACGCGTGCCGGCATGATCGCCACCTGGCTCGAGCAGATGGCCAAACCGGAAGAGGAACGCGAGCAACGATATGCGGGGAACAACGGCGCATTGATGGCGCGCGTGCTCGCCAAACCGGTGGACGAAAATCCGGAACTCGACAAGATGACACTGACCCGGCAGCTGCAGCGCATGCAGAAGCTGCTCGGAAACGACGATCCGGTCATCCGATTCGCACTCGGCGGGGACGCTCCCGCTGCGGCAGCGTCGAGACTACTTGCGCGCACAGTGCTCAATGACAGCAGCGTCCTTGTCGGCATACTCGAACGGCAAACGCTGGCGGATGTCGACGATCCCCTGCTGCAGCTGGCGCAGCTCATGATTCCGCGGAATCAGGCGGCGTCGTCACGCGCGCGGGAACTGGCAGGTGAAATGCAGAAGCTGACGAACGAACTCGGCGCCGCGCAGTACGCGGTATACGGCAGCAGCATTCCTCCGGACGCGACCTTTACACTGCGGATCTCTGACGGCACGGTCACGGGATATCCATACAACGGGACCATGGCTCCCGTGTACACGACGTTCTATGGAATGTACGATCACTATTACTCGTTCAAGGATAGCGATGAGGCCTGGGATGCGATGATGGGCGGCAACGCCTGGGCATTGCCCGAACGCTGGAAGAATCCTCCCGCGAGTTTCGATCTCGCGACGCCCATGAACTTCATTTCAACCACGGACATCATCGGCGGGAATTCGGGAAGCGCGATCATCAACCGGAAGAAGGAAGTGGTGGGGCTCGCATTCGACGGAAACATCGAGAGTCTCGCTGGATCGTTCATCTTCGCACCCGAAAAAGGAAACCGCACCATCGGCGTGCATTCCCGGGGAATCATCGAGGCGCTGCGGCATGTGTACAAAGCGACGCGCATCGTGGATGAAATCGAGCGAGGGAGCGGCAGGTAACGAATCACCATAAAGGATCATACAGGAGACGTTATGAAGCGACAGTCATCTATTCTGCTCTGCGCTGCACTATTCATGCTTGGGACCACAACGCTATCCGCCCAGACGGAGGTACATGAAAAACTTCTTCCGTTCAAGGACCTCTTCGGCCGCAGCTTCAAGGGAAAGATCAGCAAGCCCGATGCTGAGAGAGAGCAATGGGATGTCATGCGTTTCGAACGGGCGCTGAACGGGAACGCCATCCGCATCCTGCATTCCGTCAACGACGGAGAGTACGGGGGCGAAACGATGTTGTTCTGGGACGAGGGAAAACAGAGCCTGGCATACTATTATTTCACGACCGCGGGATTCTATACGCAGGGAACGATGAAAATGGTAAGCGACAGCAAGTGGACGGCGCAGGAAAAACTCGTCGGCACCGCTGACGGGATCACTGAAGTGCGTTCGACGGGAGAGATGATGCGCGACGGGACGCTGAAAACGACCAGCGAGTATTTAAAGAAAGGCAAGTGGGTCCCGGGCCACGGGGCCACGTATGAACCCGCTGCCTACATCGACGTCAAATTCCGCTGAGAAGGGCAAGCATTTCCTCGACAGATCCGACCGGCAGTTCGCACGCGAAGCCACGGCATACATAGGCTGTGGCTTCGCTGTGTTTGGGAACCATATCGGCGACAAAGGGTGCGAGAGCGATTATCTCATCCGCGTGCCCGGCCGGTCGGAAGAGAAGCACATTGCGAGGCAGCCAACGGGTGCGCAGTGCGCGCGCCATCGCGGCGACATCTTCCCTGTCCTTTCCGGCGAGCACTATTTCCTGCCCGCTTCCGCGCATGAACTGCAGAGCCGTGAGCATGACGGTGCTGCCCGCGGGGTGCTGGCCGAGAGCCGTACCGAATGCGCGGGTGATCGCTTCCGCACGTTCTTCGTATGCAACACGTCCGGTGAGGCGCGCGAGCCGCGCGAGATCGTATGCCGCTGCGGCGTTGGCCGACGGCAGCGCGCCGTCGTAGGCCTCCTTGGCGCGTATGATCAGGACCTCGGCATCATGCGCCGTGGAGAACAAGCCTCCGTCCGCATCGTCGTGGAAGAGCGCGAGCATGCGGTCCGTGAGTGCGAGCGCATGCCGCAGGAATCGGGAGTCGAATGTCGCTTCGTACACGTCGATCAATCCCCAGACAACGAATGCGTAATCCTCCAGAAACCCGGGAATCCCCGCATCATCTCCGCGCAGCCGGTGCAGGAGTCTGTCGTCATCCGTGCGCATGCGCGCGAGCAGCGCTTCGGCGGCCTCCGCGGCGAAGGATACGAGTCGGGCTTCGTCAAAGGCCTGTCCCGCCCGCGCGAGCGCGGCGATCATGAGTCCGTTCCACGAGGCGAGAATTTTATCGTCACGCGAGGGATGCACACGGCGCGCACGAGCCGCGAACAGCGCCCGGCGTGTTTCCGCGACGAGCACGAGCGCATCGTCAAGCGCCACGCCATGTCTCCGCGCCCATTCGTCGGGATCGACCGCGATGTGCAGAATATTTTTCCCGTCTTCAAAATTGCCGGCTTCTGCAATTCCGAAATACTCCGCGAGCATGTCCGCCTGCGCGCCCGCGACGGCATCGAATTCCGTCTTCGTGAACACGTAGAAGCGGCCCTCCTCGCCCTCACTGTCCGCATTCTCGGCGGAGTAGAACAGCGTGCGCGGATCTGTCAATTCGCGGCGGACGTATTCGATGATCTCTTCCGCGACCGTCCGGTATGCCGCGCGACCGGTGATCTGGTACGCATCCGTATACGCCATCAGCAGGAGCGCATTGTCGTAGAGCATCTTTTCGAAATGCGGAACCAGCCACCTGCGATCGACGGAGTAGCGACAGAAACCGCCGCCGATCTGATCGCAGATTCCCCCGCGATGCATGCGCAGCAGCGTGTGCTCGACCATCCGCAGCAGTTCGTCGTCATGCGCGTCCGTGGCGCAGCGCAGCAGAAAGGACAGCATATGCCCCATCGGAAATTTCGGGGCCGCCGAAAAGCCTCCGAACGCCTCGTCGTAACTGCGCTTGAAGGTCAGGACGGCGCGCTCCAGGACATCGTCGGGGATCTCGCCTCCCTGGTGTTTCGCGGCGGCGGCGAGCTGTTCATGCAATTCCGCGCTGATGGAGAGTATCTTCACGCGATCATTGCGCCAGGCGTCGTGCAGCGTCTCAAGGACACGCATGAGACCAGGCCGGCCGTGGCGGTCCAGCTTCGGAAAATATGTGCCGGAGTAAAAAGGCGTTTTATCCGGTGTAAGGAACAATGAAAGCGGCCAGCCCCCGGATCCGGTCATCACCTGGCACACGGTCATATAGATATGATCGACGTCGGGGCGCTCTTCACGGTCGACCTTGACGGATACGAAGTGCGCGTTGAGAAAGGCGGAGACCTCCGCATCCTCGAATGACTCGTGCGCCATGACATGGCACCAGTGACAGGTGGAGTAGCCGATGGAGAGAAACACCGGTTTATCCTCGAGCCTCGCCTTTTCGAATGCCTCGTCGCACCAGGGATACCAGTCCACCGGATTGCGCGCATGCTGGAGCAGATAGGGACTGGACGCGAACACCAGGCGATTGAAGCCGGGGCCGCCGTCTGGCGGCAATGAGGCGCGGTCGGGAAAATCGAAAAATCCGTCGCGGAGGATCTCCGTCGTGTTCATCGCCATGTCCCCCTGATCGGCGGTATCGCAGACTCGGGCGTCGGATTCGCGCATTCGATGAATGCCATCAAGGCAATGCGCCGCGTGAAAGGAAGCGCGGTGCACAGCGTCGTATCGAAACGCCGCGGTCCCGCGGGTACGGTGCGGAACATGGGCGTGGAACTGAGCGGGACAGCGGCGAGGGCAACAAGGTTGGAGTGCCGGATATGCACATGGGAAAAATAACGGGCGATCCTGCGCAGATGCTTCGCACGCAATGGATGCTCATCCTCGAGGATTCGTGCTTCATGAGATCGCTGCCCCCTGAGGGTTCGGTCCTCTTCCTGCATGTACTGCCCTTTCTGGTTAAACGTAAGTTGAGCGTCCATCAAGTATACGGTCCGCGGGCAGTGCGCCGCAAGCAGATTCGCGAGGAGTGTTTGGCCGTGACGTTCCTGCGATGTAATTTCTGCATACGCACATTCGTCTTCACTCCGCATGAAACAGTCACGCATTCTCGCTCCGCTCTCCCTGGTCGCGGCGACGCTCCTGTTTTTTGCCACGCTGCCTTTCCTGGAGTTTTTTCTCGGTGGATTGCTGCACGCATTCGCGGAGGCATCGATGATCGGCGGTCTGGCGGACTGGTTCGCCGTCGTTGCATTGTTCCGCCATCCGTTCGGTCTGCCCATTCCCCACACAGCGATACTGCCGCGGCACCGCGCCAAGCTCACCAGTGGAATCATCGACATGGTGCAGAATCGCTGGCTGACGAAGGAAACCATCCTCGAACGGATATCGGGTTGGAACATCAGTGCGCGGCTGCTCGACGGGCTCGACGATGCGGAGAATCGCGAGCATCTGCTGCGGCTGCTGCGCAGTGCGCTGGGTGCAGCCCTGCGGGACATCGATGAGAGCCGTTTCTCGGACAGGCTTTCACAATTGGTCGCGCGCAACGTTCACACCGAGGATCTCCTCCGATGGACGCGCGCCATGGGTGAACGCGGCGTGGAACTCGGCTGGCATCGGGCGCTGTTTTCTCATGCCGTAGGACAGGGCGCCGAGTGGCTCAGCACTCCGAAGATCCGCGAGGTGATCGTCCGTCATCTGCGCGAGATCGCCGGACAGTACGCAAGCAATCCCGTGCGGCGCATCGGCAAGTGGATGGCGGAAAGTGTGAACGCGCTCAATTACGACGATCTCGCCGAGGCCATTGTGCGCACGCTCAGCGAGGAACTCGAACAGATGCGCGACGAGGCGGCACATCCGGCGCGCGCGGATTTCGATCACTGGCTGCGCAAGGCGGTGCAGGGACTGGATACGAATCCGGAACTGCTCGCGGCGATCGGGCAATGGAGAAGCGACATGCTCGATAACGGCCGCGCAGGTGAACTGCTGCTGAATCCGGTGCAGCGCCTCCGAAGCTGGCTGCTGGATGATCTGGACAAGGAGGATTCCGTTCTCGTCCTGCAGCTCCGCATCGCGCTGGAGTCATCACTGCGCCGCTTCGCGCGCGACGCCGAGCAGCAGCAGCGGCTGGATCGATGGATCAAGGAGAAGGTTGCAACGCTGGTCGAACGGCACCATGGAGAGATCGGTAATCTCGTGCAGTACAATCTCGAAAAGCTCGACGACAAACAGCTCGTGCGTCAGGTCGAGGAGAAGGTCGGCGATGATCTTCAGTACATCCGCCTCAACGGCGCCATCGTCGGCGGACTTGTCGGCGCGGGTATTTATTTGGCAAAGTATTTTTTCCTCTGAGAAAATGAATGCGCATTATCCCCGTCATCTCGCTGGACGACCCCGAGCTTGAACCGTACCGGACGCTGCGCGGAAGGACGCATCACTGGCAGGAGGGATACTGCGTCGCGGAAAGCGAAAAAGTGGTGCGCGCGCTGCTCGCGTCCTCGCTGGAGATTCACTCCCTGCTTCTGAATGCGGACTGGCTGAAGAAACTTGAGGTGGAACTGCGGAACGAGCGATTCGCGGACACCAGGGTGTATGTCGCATTCGATCAGCTACTGGAACAGATCGTCGGTTTTCCGCTGCATCAGAAGCTGCTTGCGATCGGAGTGCTCCCGGAGAATCCGCCTCTCGAATGGCTGCACAACCGGCAGGCAGGACGGGCCGTGCACGTAGCGCTGGAGGGCATCGCCGACGCGGAAAACATGGGAATGATCCTGCGCAACTGCGCGGCATTCGGCGCGCACAGTCTCATCGTCGGTCGGGATTCGAGCAGTCCATGGCTGCGACGCAGTGTTCGCGTTTCGCTCGGCAATGTGTTCGCCCTCGAGATTCACCGGAGCGATGATATTCTGCACACGCTGCAGCACTGCCGCGATGCATTCGGCTGGCGTATCATCGGGACGACACCGCGAGGAGGCGAACCGAACATTGATACGCGCCGTGCCGGTGACGTGGAGAACATATGCCTGCTGTTCGGGAGCGAGGCGTATGGATTGTCGGAGCAGGCGCTTGCCCTGTGCGATGCACGTTTCAGCATCCCCATGCGCGGCGGTATCGATTCCATAAATGTAGCGAACGCGGTTGCGGTGGCTCTGTTCGAGGCGACTCGGTAACCACCTCGGAAGCGTTTTCTGCAGGAGGCAAAAAAAAACGGTCCCGCAAGAGCGGGACCGTTTTTCACAACAGGAATGACGACCTGGAGCGCCGCGAATCACAGATGCTTCTTCGCGGCCTGCAGGACGTCCGTGCCGGATTTGCTTTGAAGGAATACGACGACGCCGAGGTTGTCCGCGTTCCAGTCGGAATGAATGTCGATGCTGCGCTGGAACACTGCAGTCTGTCCATTGGCGATGCTGACGGCCTCGCCTTCCGCGGAGGGATACATGCGGCGCATGACATCGTAGTGGATGTATTCCGAATTGCCGTCGTTGTACTCGATATTCGATTCAGTCACCACGGTGTGGAGCCGAAGATCGTTGAACGCGGCCGTGGAAATGCCCGTGACGGTGATCGTGAGATCGATGGTGTTTCCCGTCCGCGAACTCTCCAGTTCGATCTTGGCGCCGGCGGGAGCGTCCATGCCGGTTCTGGCTGCGGCGATCCAGTCGCTCGCGCGGTTGTTGACCTTGGTTCCGTTGACGAAGCCCATCGGCGCACCTTCGTTCGGATCGAAGAGGGATTCGACACGGGGCCGGCACCACTCGGAGGAATGATGCCACAGCTTGTCCGTGGGGCGTGGCCACCATACGTGGTACTTGATCGTCGCGACGCGCTGTGCGAAAAGCAGCGTTGCCTCTTCCTGGTGATACAATTCGTTTGCCGGTCCGCAGGGAGCACAGTTGGCGCTGGTCACGATCTCGACGAGAGACATGCGCAGGACCTCTTCCTGTTGGGTCGAACCCTTGCGCAGCTGCACTGTCGCGCTGCCCTTGTTGCCCGTGGCATCGGTGACGATAGCGCGCAGTGAATGCATTCCTTCGCTGATGCCGGCTGTGGTCAGCGTCGTCACCCAGGGTTCAGCGGTCAGCGTGGCGAAGGGAGCAGCGCCGTCGAGGCTCAGTTCGACGGCAAGGACGACGTCGTTGTCGCTCACCGTGAGCGCGACGTCAATATCGGCCGTACCAATCGAATCGCCGTAGGCAGGTGTCAGAAAACTCACTGACGGTGCCTGTATGTCTACTCCAGGTTCGTTGACGGCTCTCGTGTCGCAGCCCAGCATGAGCAGCGGCAGGAGAAGAGGAAGCAGATGGATCAAGGTCTTCATGTGATATTCCTTTGAACCGTAGAACGTCATCCTGTCATCCCCCGATTTTCTTTCTCTTGTTCAGGTATTCGAAGAGCGCGGTATCGAACGGCGTCGACGTGTCGAGCAGCACGTAATCGATGCGCTGTTCGCGGCATTCCTTTCTGTACCTGGAAATGAAGTCGTGCATCGCCTCCTGGTAGGCACGGCGGATCTGATGCGGCTGTGTCATCATTTCCTCGTTGTTTTCCATGTCGCGAAATATCGCGTCGCGGCCGAAATCAAAATTCCTTTCCCGCGGGTCGAGGATATGGAAAAGGATGACCTCGTGACGGTTGTAGCGGAAATGCTTCAGTGCAGAAATCACATCGTCGGGATTGTCGAAGAGATCGCTGAAGATCATGACCAGACCACGGCGGTGCAGACGCTCCGCGGCCATGTTCAGCGCGCGGGCAGTGCCCGTCGCATGCGCGGCCTGGAGGTTTTCAAGCTCCTGCAGGATCGTCTGGAGATAGACCTTCGTCGAATGCGGCGGCATGAATCGCTGCAGTGCTTCGTCATATGTGAGCAGGCCCACGGCGTCCTGCTGCCGCATCATCAGGTAGGCCAGCGCCGCGGCGAGGTACGATGCATATTGCAGCTTGGTGACGCTCCCGCCGGATTTGAAATCCATCGAACGGCTGGTATCGAGCACGAGGTACGATTTGAGATTCGTTTCCTCCTCGAACTGCTTGATATAGTAGCGATCCGTGCGTCCGAGCACCTTCCAGTCAATGCGGCGGATCTCATCCCCCGGCATATACTGACGGTGCTCGGCGAACTCGACGCTGAAACCGTGGTACGGGCTCTTGTGCAGGCCGGTTATGAATCCTTCCACAACGAGACGCGCGCGCATTTCCATCGTGGAGAGGCGCGAAACGACGTCGGGCCGAAGATATGTGCTTCGGTTCTCCTGTTTCATGCGGACCTATTCGTCGGCGCCTTCGGCAGTGGGGGGCGACTGCTGCAGCGATTCGAGCAGTTCCTCGGGACTCTTGCCGAGGTTATCGAGTTCGAACCTGGCGGTCTCCGCCATCGAGCTGTCGGGGTACTGCTTGAGATATTTCTCATAGGACTCGCGGGCGCGCTGGAGGTTGCCTATCTCATTGGCATAGGTATATGCCGCCGCGAACAGTCCCTTGTGCCCCCACTCGCTGTCCGGATATCTTTCCGCCAGCAATTCGTAAGTCGTCGCGGCCTTGATCGGATCCTGCTGCTCGTTCACATAGATGAGGGCGCAGCGAAACATCGCCTCG